>DATKEK010000124.1:0-17896 GCA_035512195.1 Burkholderiales bacterium | reverse complement strand
GCTGCCACGCCACGGCGAACACCGCAACAAACCGGGCAACCACTACAACGGGCCGAACGGGTCCGCACGCAACCGCCGGTGAGCACGCCGGCGCAACCCGGGAACACCGGCGGAGGTCCTCGCCCGCAGATGCGGCAGGAGCGAGTTGCACCCGCCGCACCCGCGAGGGTGACGCCATCGCAACGCGTCACGCCGGGAGCGGGCGCTGCTGCGTCGGCGCCAACGGCGCCGCTGGCCAGGGAAAGATCGTTCGGTCCGCGCGACTCCGGCGCGCAACCGCCGGCCGGAACTCCGCAAGGCCGGCGCCAAGGTGGCGGCGGCGCAGTGCGCGCACCGATCGGAGGACTCAGTCGTTAGAAGAGAACGTGCGGAAGCGGGCGAGGCCAGTCAGCGCAGGTCGCCGATTTTGACCTTCTGCTGAATGGCATAGATGATCGCGCGAATGCGCTTCATGGTGGCCGGATCGGGACTGCGGCCGAAGTGTTTCCAGCGGCGCGCCTCGAAGAACAGGCAGGTGCGCAAATCGGTCAGCGATCCCGGCGTCCTGCAGGCAACCTTGGCACACTGCTCGATCGATCCCCAGTAGCGGTAACCGTCGAAGGTCAGCGCGAAGGGTTCGATGCGCGCCCACGACTCCCGGTAGGACGGGACGTCTCCCGGGGTCAGTTCCCTGTTGGCGAGTTCCGCAGGCATGCCCGCGCATGAGCAATTAGCGCGCCTGTATTGCTATGTCTTTAGATTTCTGTGGAAAACGCGATTCGATGCGTTTGCCCGCTGTCGCGGCTGCACGACATCGACATGCCTGCGGCTTGAACTTTTCCGGCGATCAGGGCGCGGTCAGCCTGCCCTCGACACAAGTCACTGCATGGCCGCCGAGCTGGATCGTGCCGTCGTCGCCATAGCGCACCTCGACCCGGCCATCGCGGCCCACGCAACCGCCCTGGCTTGCGACGTAACCGCCCGCGCCCGGCAGCTTGGCCCGTCTGACCAGCGCCGCAACACAACCGTTGCCGCTGCCGCATACCGGGTCCTCCGGTATGCCGTCCCGGGGCGCGAACGAGCGCACTTCGACCTGCGATTGCCCGCACGGAGGCACGAGCCCGAAAACAGTCACGCCGGCCGCGTCGCCCGGCGTGAGTGCGGCGATACGCGCGAGGTCCGGCCGCAGGCCGCGCACCAGATCCGCATCCGCAAGCTGCAGCGTGACCCACGAGACACCGACATCGACTATCGCCTTTTCGCGCACCTGCCGGGCGCCGATGCCGAGCGCGGCCGCAAGCGCGGCAGTCTGTTCTGTGTCGATTTCCTGCATCGACGGGCGCGGCAGCGTCAGGAACAGCCGCCCGTTCTCGATGGCGAGCGCCACCAGCCCGGCGTCGCATTCCTGCAGCAGACGGCCCGCGGTCTTCGGCCGTATACCGTGCTCCAGCACCGCGTGCGCGGATCCGATGGTGGGATGCCCGGCAAACGCCAACTCGCGCTTCGGCGTGAAAATCCGCAGCCTGTAATCCGCGCTGCTGTCGCGCGGGGCGCAAACGAAAGTGGTCTCGGACAAGTTGGTCCAGTTCGCGATCGCCTGCATCTGCTGCGCGGCCAGGCTGTCGCCGTCGAATACCACCGCCACCGGATTGCCCCTGAAAGGGATCGCAGTAAAAACATCCACCTGCCGGAAAGCCAGTTGCTTCATCATCTTCGCCTTTCTGAATTTGCCGACGTCGATCGTCATCGACCGACCGTCCCGCATCGACCCGCCGCGCGATGGTGTTTCCCGTTCGCGGTCCTGCGCGCAGCGACGGCATCTTATCGCAACGTGCTAAAGTACGTGCATATACACGTCTTCGATCCGGCGCAATCATGCGAACTTCGATCACCGCTACCCGCTCCGTGCGGCAAACCGCCTCCCGCGCGCGCCGCGATGCCGCGCCGCTACCCTGCACCGGCGCGCGACTTCGCCGGCTCACACGCAGGGTGACCGCCTTCTATGAGCAGCACCTGCGCGCCTGTGGCCTGCGGCTGTCGCAGTATTCCGTGCTGACGAATCTCTCGGTTACACCGCGGCCGCTCACGCAGCTTGCCGACCTGCTGGAAATGGATCGCACCACGCTGAGCCGCAGCGTGCGGCCGCTGATCGATCAGGGCTGGGTGGAAGACACCGCGGGCGATGACGCACGCCAGCGTCTGCTGGCTCTGACAGCAAGCGGCGTGCGGTGTCGCGCCGAAGCGCAAAAGAGCTGGCGGAGTGCGCAACTCGCGCTCGAACAACGGCTCGATCGCGCGTTTGTCGGCGCGCTGAATGCACAGCTGGAACAAGCGCTGTCCCGCCTGAAGTCCGTGCTGCCTCGCGATAACTGAACCATGGTGCAGGTACGACACGACGCCCGCTATTTCTGGGTGGTCACGCTGCTGGCAGCTGCGCTGCTGATGGTGACCATGGGCCTGCGCCAGTCGCAGGGTCTGTTCCTCTCCCCGATGAACACCTCGACCGGGCTCGGCATCGCCAGCATCAGCCTGGCGATGGCGATCGGCCAGTTCGTATGGGGTGCGGTGCAGCCGATCGCCGGCGCGGTAGCCGACCGCTATGGCCCCGGCCGCGTACTCGCCGCCGGCGTGCTGATCCTCGCACTTGGCTCCGCCATCACGCCGCTGATGAGCACCTCGGCGGGACTGATTTTCTCGATCGGCATTCTGGTGGCCGCCGGCTCCGGCACGGGTAGCTTCTCGGTGCTGATTGGCTCGGCTGCACGGAATCTGCCGGCGGAGCGGCGCGGCATGGCCTCCGGCGTCATCAATGCCGGCGGTTCCTTCGGTCAGTTCGTGTTCGCGCCGATTTCGCAGAAGCTGATCGCCACAGTCGGATGGATGGGCGCAATGTGGTCTCTGGCGATCATCGCACTGGCCGCCTTGCCGCTCGCGCGCGTATTGCGCGGCCGCCCGGTGCACGGTTCATCGCAGGCGGCACACGCAGGGTCGCCGGCGGCGGCCGCCCTGACCGACAAAGGCCTGCGCGCCGCAGTGCGCGATGCACTCAAGGACCGCAGCTACCTGCTGCTGCACGCCGGCTTCTTCACCTGCGGCTTTCATATCGCGTTCCTCATCACCCATCTGCCGGGCGAAGTGGAACTGTGCGGGCAGACGCCGCAGGTCGCGAGCTGGTCGCTCGCCATCATCGGCCTCGCCAACATCGCCGGCAGCCTGCTTGCGGGCTGGGGCACGCAAATCTACCGCAGCAAACTGATCCTGTTCTGGATGTACGGCTCGCGCGCACTGCTGATCCTGGCCTTTCTCGCGGCGCCGAAGACCGCGCTGACTTTTTACCTGTTCGCCGCCGGACTCGGCCTGACCTGGCTTGCCACCGTGCCGCCGACCGCCGCGATCGTCGGCAAGCTGTTCGGCGGTCGCTACCTTGCAACCCTGTTTGGCCTCACCCTGCTGTCGCACCAGACCGGCGCCTTCTTCGGTGCATGGCTCGGCGGCATCGCCATCGTCAGTCTCGGCGACTACACCGTCATGTGGTACGTGGACGCCGGCCTGGCCGCGCTCGCCGCGATCGTCAATCTGCCGATCCGCGAAGCGCGCATCGCGCCGAAACTGCAAGCTGCGACCTGATCGCGGGAACCGCGACGGTTTCTGCCGGTCGCACTGCTTACGATGTACTGTCCAGACATACGCACGCGCACGAAGCCGGACTCAACCAACACGACTGAATGAACATGGCGGAATTGAAAGACTGGTCGTTCCCCGACGAACTGCAGGCCGAATCGCAGGAACTGCCCTTCGACTTCGGCGCGGCGCTCGATGCGGTGGTGATGCTGCGCGCGGAGATTCCGGAAGATGCGTTCACCGCATCGATACTCGGCACAGAACGCGTCGGCAATGGCGTAGTGATCAGCGAAGACGGGCTGGTTCTCACCATCGGTTATCTGATCACCGAGGCGCAGGGCATCTGGCTGACCACCAACCGCGGCGCGGCGGTGCCCGGTTACCCGCTCGCCTATGACCAGGCCACCGGTTTCGGCCTCGTGCAGCCGCTCGCCGAATTGCCTGCGCCATGGCTCACCCGCGGCTCGGCGGCAGACTGCCGGCCGGGCGACAAGGTAATCGTCATCGGCCACGGCGGCGGCGCGCATGCGCTGAAGGCCGAAGTCATCGCGAGACGCGAGTTCGCAGGCTACTGGGAGTACGTGCTGGACGAGGCGATGTTCACCGCGCCCGCGCATCCGCAATGGGGCGGCGCCGCAATCCTGGATATGCAGGGCCGGCTGGTCGGCATCGGCTCGCTGCTGGTCGAGGAATCAAACGGCGGCGATGCGATCCAGGGCAACATGGCAGTGCCGATCGATCTGCTGGAACCGGTTCTGGACGACATGCTGAAGCGCGGCGGTCCCGCCCGCCCGCCGCGACCCTGGCTGGGAATGTATACGGCAGAAGTCAAAGGCCAACTTGCCGTTGCCGGTCTGGCAGACGG
The DNA here is from genome assembly GCA_035512195.1 of Burkholderiales bacterium. GTDB lineage: Bacteria > Pseudomonadota > Gammaproteobacteria > Burkholderiales > Eutrophovitaceae > DATKEK01. The sequence continues at coordinate 13,431 of DATKEK010000124.1, read as the reverse complement.
CGGCCCGGCGGAACAGGCGGGCGTGCAGACCGGCGACCTGGTGCTCGAAGTCGCCGGCGAACGCGCGGCCGGGCTCGCTGAGCTGTTTCGCAAAGTGTGGCAGCTTGGCCCTGCCGGCACCGATATCCCGCTTACGCTGGCACGCGACGGCACGCTGATGCGGGTAACCCTGCGATCGGCCGACCGCAACGACTTCCTCAAGAAGCCGCAACTGCACTGAACGGCCGCTGCCCCCGAGCACGGCAGCGGCGCACCGCGAACATTCCCGCTCGATCCGCGTCAAACGTGCATGAGCCCAGAGCCGCGATGATGCCTCTCCGGGCACTTATGGGAGTCACCGCATGATTCAGGCAAAGTATCCGGCAGGACGCATGTTGCTACCATTTGTCTTGCTGGCAGCATTGTTTTTCGCCGGCGCCGTTGCGTACGCAGCGAGCATCGAGATCGTCAGACCGCAGGACGGCGAAACCATCCAGGACAACGAAGGCCACTTCGAGGTCAGGGTAAACGCCGACCTGGGACGCGACCAGCGCATACAGGTGTTGATGGACGGCGTACTGGTGGCGCCCGCGAGCGAAAATCGCGTGATCGCCATCCGCAACGTCGATCGCGGGGAGCACGGACTGAAGGCGCAGCTGGTTGACGACAGGGGCCATGTTGTCGCGGAGTCGCGTGCCATCACTTTCTACATGTGGCAGGCTTCGGCATTGTTTCCGGGCCGCACCCAGCCGTCGCAGCCCGGCGAACCGCCCGCACCTCCACCGACACCGCAACCCCGGACGGCTCCGCTGACCCCCTCGGGACAAACTCCCGCACCGGGTCCGCAACCCCAGGGCGCGCCGCTCAGGACGAACTAGCGCGCGAAAAAAAGTGCGCCGCGCCAAGTCAGTTCAATCGCGCGCGGCCGCAATCTCCCTGCGCAAAGCGTCATACTGCTGGTCGAGTCGCTCCCCGGCGAGCGGGTCGGCCGCATCCAGTCCGGACGAGGCCTCTATCCGGTTCCAGTCTTCGCTGCTGAGCGCCTCGCGCGCAGCCGGAAACAGCTCGCGATACTCCCTGTCCATGTGATCGCGAAACGCCGCGACATACTGCCTGCCGGCTTCGTCGATGGATTCACGCGACTCGATCATGCCGTTGAGGATGCTCTGCAGCCGCGCGTGCAAATCGCCGCCATTCTCTGCCATTTCGCGGTGCTGCTGCATGAGTTCTTCCGCCGCCTGCCTGGCTGCCGGCACCCTCTTGCCGACTTCCGCGAAGATCAGGTCCTCCTTCGGATTGTGAACACGGTCCGAATAGCTCGTGAGGTAATCCATGATGCCCAGCAACAGTTCATAGTTGGGTTCCGCGTCCTCGCGCAGCAGGGCAAGCTGCGCCTCGAACACATCGAGCAGGCGGGAAAAATTGCGATGCTCCCTGTCCCATCGCTCCAGCAGATCTGCCATTGCACGCTCCGTTCTCTTCAGCACCTAACTGTTTGATAACAGCTTTCGCAAATGCAGGTCTTGACCTCGGTCATATCATTGTGCCGCAACCCGCGCCCTGCCGCGCCCGTCCCATCCGCACATCCGCCGCCGGCCCGACCACGAAAGCTTCGCGTACTCGACACTTTGCCACGATGTGCGGCAGAATCCGCGTCGTTCATTCACCGGCATCCAATAGCATGAGGCACTTCCTGTCCCTCCGCAGCCGTTTCCTGGCGGTTTTTCTGATGATCTTTCTCGGCGGTGCCGCCACCGCCTACGGCGTGATCTCATCGTTCAACCGGGACATCGTACGCACGCTCGGCAGCTGGTTCGCGGAAAAAAGCGTGCTCTACGAAAAGTCCAAGGTTCTGCAGTTGATGCTGCGCGAAGTCGTACTCTGCCAGAAGATGACGCCCACCAGAAACGCGTAGCCTTCTGCGGGTAGACTATTGGCTTGCGTATGCTGCAATCGTTGCAGCATCGCAATCATCGCGGCTGCGCGCGCACCACACGGCGAACGGAAGGAATACGCATCATGCACGACCTGTTAATTCGCGGCGGGACCGTGGTCGATGGTACCGGCGAACCCGGCCGCACCGCGGACATCGCGGTCGATGGCGGGACCATTGCCGCAGTCGGTACCGGCATCGGTCGCGGGCACCGCGAGATCGACGCCGACGGGTTGCTGGTTACGCCGGGTTTCGTCGACGTGCACACGCATTACGACGGCCAGGCGACATGGGACCCATATCTCACGCCGTCCTCCTGGCACGGCGTCACCACCACCGTATTCGGTAACTGCGGCGTCGGATTCGCGCCGGTGCGTCCCGGTACCTCGCCTTACCTGATCAATCTGATGGAAGGCGTCGAGGACATTCCGGGCACCGTGCTTGCGGAAGGCGTCAGTTTCGAATGGGAAAGCTTCCCGCAATACCTGGACGCGCTCGGCGCAACACCGAAGGTGATGGACATCGCCGCGCAGGTGCCGCACACCGCGCTGCGTTTCTATGTCATGGGGGAACGCGGCGCGGATCACGCAACGGCACCGACCGGGGCAGAGATCGTGCGCATGGGCGAACTGCTGGAAGAAGCATTGCATGCCGGCGCATTCGGCTTCACCACCTCGCGCACCACCAAGCATCGCGCGGCCGACGGCCGCCTCACGCCCAGCCTGTCTGCGGGCGAACCGGAACTCTCCGGCCTGGCGCAGGCAATGAAGCGGGCGGGCAAAGGCGTAATCGAAGTGAATTCGGACTTCGGTCCGGGCGAGTTCGACATCCTGCGCGCGGCCGCGGAGACCGCCGGCCGGCCGCTGTCGGTGCTGCTGCTGCAGGTGAACAACGCGCCGGATCTGTGGCGCGAAACGCGCGGGCAGATTCACGCCGCACGCAAGGCCGGCGTGAATGTAAACGGCCAGGTCGGCTGCCGTCCGATCGGCTTGCTGATGGGCCTGGAAACCTCGATGCATCCGTTTTCCACCCACCCCGCGTGGAGGGCGATGGCCGGCCTGTCGCCGCAGGAACGCTGCGCCAGACTGAAAAACGACGCTGCGCTGCGCCAGGCGCTGGTCGAGCAGCGTCCGGACGACGAGCACACGCGCTGGGTCGAGCAGGCACTGCCGCGCACTTACGTCGTCGACGACGCCTACGACTACGAACCCGATCCCGCCGTGCACAGCCTCACGGCACGCGCCCGCGCCGAGGGCTCGAATCCATGGACGCTGGCGCTGCGAGCGATGCTGGCGCAGGAGGGCAAGGGCCTGCTTTCGCACACCTTCGAGAACTACACCGAGGGCAGCCTGGACGTCGTGCGCGAACTGCTGGTGGACGACGCCACCATCATGGGCATCGGCGATGGCGGCGCGCATGTGTGCACCGTCTGCGATTCCAGTTCGCCGACCTTCCTGCTCAGCCATTGGGCACGCGACCGCAGGCGCGGCGAGAAGATTCCGCTGGAGTATCTCGTGCGCAAGCAGACCCGCGACAGCGCGGCCGCCTATGGCCTCGCCGACCGCGGCGTGCTCGCGCCCGGCTGGCGCGCCGACATCAACGTCATCGACTTCGCCCGGCTGCGGCTGCTGAAGCCAGAGGTGGTCTACGATCTGCCGGCAGGCGGCAAGCGCCTGATTCAGCGCGCGCAAGGTTATCGTCACGTCTTCGTCGCGGGAACCGAAACGCTGCGCGACGATGAGCACACGGGGGCGTTGCCCGGGAGGCTGTTGAGATAAACGGTGCGAGCACTAAGTGCAGAGCGAAAAGAACAACCAGTCGGGCTCCGGTTCATGCACCTTTGTCAGGGTTGTCACTCGGCACTGGTCACGCAGTACTCAGCACTTCTCTTACGCGGGCTTCGGTCCCCGGAACTCGGGCTTGAGGTTCTGCCGCTGCAGCAGCAGGAACGCAATCGACATGTTCACCAGGTTCCACAGGATGCCGTTGACGAAGGCGGCGTCGTAGGAACCGGTCAGGTCGAAGATTTTGCCGGACATCCATCCGCCGAGCGCCATGCCGAGCAAGGTGGCGGTGATCACCATGCTGACCCGGGAACCCGCCTCGCGCGGCGGGAAATACTCGCGAATGATGATGGCGTAGGCCGGCACGATGCCGCCCTGGAACAGCCCGAACAGCGCGGAGATCACGTACAGCGAAACCAACCCGTCGAACGGCAGAAACAACGCGAGCGCAACCGCCTGCATGCCTGAACCGAGCAGCAGCGTGCGCAGCCCGCCAATACGGTCGGATATCCAGCCGAAGGTCAGCCGGCTGACGATGCCGCAGGCCAGCATCAGCGACAGCATCTCGGCGCCGCGTGCGGCACCGTAGCCAAGATCGCCGCACATCGCGACCAGGTGTACCTGCGGCATCGACATGGCCACGCAGCAGCACACGCCGGCAATGATCAGAAAGGTCTGCAGCGTGTTCCGCGAGAATCCGAGCGGACGCTCGGACCAGGACATCACGCGCAGTCCCGACGGCGCCGTCACGTCGAACGAAGGCGCGCGCCGGCGCAGCAGCAGCGCCAGCGGCAGCATGGTGGCGGCACAGAAAATCGCCACGCCCATGAATGTCTGGCGCCAGCCGGCGGATTCGATGAACGCCTGCAGCACCGGCGGCCACAGGGTGCCGGCGAGATAATTGCCGCTGGCGAAAATCGCCACCGCGATGCCGCGCCTGCGGTCGAACCAATGCGAGGTGTCGGCGAGCAGCGGCGCGAACGTGACCGAACTGCCGAAACCGATCAGCAACCCCTGCGCCAGCGCGTACTGCCACAGGCTCGCCGCCGAGCCGGCGGCCGCATACCCGAGCGACAGTGCCAGGGTGCCTGCGATAACCGGCAGCATGATGCCGAACCGATCGGTCAGCCTGCCCATCAGAATGCCGCCGATACCGAAACCGATCATGGTCATGGTGTACGGCAGCGAAGCATCCGCGCGCGCAACGCCGAATTCCGCCTGCACCGTGGGCAGCGCAACCACCACCGACCACATGCCGACGCCGCCGATGGTGGACATCGTCAGCGCGAACACCAAGCGCATCCAGGCGTAGCCGGATTCCGCCTCGCCGTGAGAAAAGCGGCGTGGACTGCCCGCCGATTCGCCCTCCGTCCGCGTCACTTGATTTCGGCTTTGATCAGCCTTGCCACGGTGCCGTCGAGTTCAACCGTCGCCTTGTGCCCGCTCGGCAGCAGCATTTCATACGTATAGCTGGGACGTCCGGTAAAACCGACCGCGAGATTCATCGACAGCAGCCGCACCTGACCGGCGAAGATCTGCGGCGCCGCAGCGCGCGCATCGCTTTCCGCGAAAGTGGCGCGTTCGAACATCGCGTAGCGGAACACACCGGTCCGCTCCCTGAACTGAAAATTCTCCGGCTTGTCCGGATCGCAGGACGTTTCCGCCATCCTGCCCTCGCGATTCAGCACGATGACCGCAAACGGAGGCCGCGCGCCGCCGCCGGCCTGCCGCCAGCCGGTCACGATTCCCGGACGTTCATTGATGACCGCCTGCAGGCAGGTGTCCAGCGCCTGGCCAGGCTCCCATGGCTGCGCCGCGAGCGCGGCTCCGGCGAGCGCAAGATTGAGAGTGAAGATGACGGCAACGGTGGCACCACGCATGTTCTGCTCCTTCGTTCTGCCGGCCGGCGGACGCCGCCCGGGGATCCCGCTCAGGACCGCTCGGACTGAGCCGCAAGACAGCGTTCGACGCCCAGTCTGAATTGCCGCAGCCAGCGGCCCTCGGTCAGCATCTTCGACATCCGCACGCGCTCATCGTCGTCCGCGATGTCGCTGTAGGTCTCGTAACCCATCCGCCGCATGGCACCGGCGATCAGCCCCATCGTGTTGTCTATGGCCGCCTTCTCCTGCGGATCGGACGCGGCCGCATCGATCGGATCGATGCAAGCCATGTAGGTCGAATCGACCATCCCCGCATGCGGGAACAGATCGCGCGACATGCTGAACAGCGTCAGGGCCTCCTGCGCCGTCAGGTTGGACATGCCGTCCGCCCAGGCGATGGTCGCGGGGCCGGGTTGCGCCGCCGGGGCCGCGAGCGGCAGGCACAGGCCGATTGCGGCCAGCAGTGCCGCAACACCTTTTGCAGACGAGTGCCCGGCGCGCCGGGAACGGGAATCAGGTCTCATGGTTTTCCTTGTGATTCATGTCGGGTATTCCACGCACATGGGGAATCGCCGGTTGACAAAAGCGGTTACGATCCCGCAGAAACGAACGGCATCTTATCACTGCGCTCCCGGACGGCCTTGTCACAAGGGATTGGTCATGAAACTGAAAGGAGCGGTTTGCATCGTCACCGGCGCCGGTACCGGTACCGGCGCCGCCTGTGCCCTGCAGCTGGCGAAGAAAGGCTGCCGCGTGCTGGTGAACTACAGCCGCAGTGAAGCCGAGGCCCGGGAAGTGGTCGCGCAATGCATGGCCGCAGGTGGCGAGGCGATCGCAGCGCAAGGCGATGTCTCCAGCAACGCCGACTGCCGGGCGCTTGCGCGGGCCGCGCTGGACAACTGGGGCCGGATCGACGCGCTGATCAACAATGCCGGTATTACCAAATTTGCCCCGGCAGTCGATCTCGACGCGCTCGAGGCCGAGGATTTTCAGCGCATCTATGCGGTGAACGTGATCGGGCCCTACCAGATGATCCGCGCCTGCGTGCCGGCAATGCAGGAACAGGGCGGCGGCGCGATCGTCAACATCTCCTCGATCTCCGGCGTGCGCGGCTTCGGTTCGTCCACCGCGTACATCGCCTCGAAAGGCGCGCTGAATGCGATGACCCTGTCGCTCGCCCGCGCGCTGGCGCCGCAGATTCGCGTGAACGCGGTGTGCCCCGCGCTGATCGAGACGCGCTGGCACGCCGACCGTTTCAGCCCGGAGGCGTACGCGAAGTTCAAAACCAACTACGAGAAGACCGTACCGCTCGGCAGGGCTGCGAAGCCAGACGACGTGGCGGAGGTGGCGTTGTGGCTGCTGGAGGGCGCGGCACTGGTCACCGGCGAGACCATACTGGTGGACGGCGGACTGCATCTCGGTAAATTCTGAATCCGGCAATCGCAGGCTTGCCGGTGGCGGATCGCCTCGGCGCAAGGCAGAATCGCGCGCTGGCGCAGAAGCTTTTTTCCAAACTCCATACGCGGACCGACAAATGACAAAAACGCATCGCCAGACCGAACTCCTCGCGCAGGCCGGGAAATATCTCGCCGGCGGCGGCACCGGGCTTTTCGTGTTGCCTCCGGACCTGAATCTGGTGGTCGCGCGCGGCGAAGGCAGCCGGGTATGGGACGTCGCCGGGCGGGAGTACCTCGACTATCACCTGAGTTCCGGGCCGGCGCTGCTTGGCCACGCACACCCCGCGATCACCGAAGCAGTGCAGGCGCAGCTGCCGAAGGGCACTACCTTCTTCTTCCTGAACGAGCCCGAGATCGCACTCGGCAAAAGACTGGTCGAGGCGATCCCCTGCGGCGAGGTCGTGCATTACACCGGCTCCGGAACCGAGGCGACGTTCTATGCGTTGCGTATAGCGCGCGCCTGCACCAAGCGCAACAAGGTGATGAAGTTCGAAGGCGCCTGGCACGGCATGCACGACTACGGCCTTTGGGGCACGGTACCGGCACAAGCCTCGGACTATCCGCGCGCGGCACCCGATTCGGTCGGCGTGCCGAAGGAAACCGGCGACACCGTACTGATCACCCCGTTCAACGAGACCGCGCGCGCGGTGGAGATGATCGAACGCCACGCGAAGGAGCTTGCCGCGGTGATGGTCGAGCCGCTGCAGCGCGTGCTGCTGCCGAAACCCGGATTCCTCGAGGCGATCCGCGATGTCACGAAGAAGCACGGCATCGTGCTGATCTTCGACGAGATCGTCACCGGCTTCCGCATCGCCTGGGGCGGCGCGCAGGAGCGCTACGGCGTGGTGCCGGATCTCGCCTGCTACGGCAAGGCGATCAGCGGCGGCTTCCCGATGGCGGCGATCGTCGGCAACGGCGAAATCATGTCGGTGCTCGATGCGCGCAGCCGGCCGAAGGCGGAAGTCGTGTGGGCGACCAATACGCTGAACGGCAACCCGGTGTGCGCCGCCGCTGGCCTCGCGGCGCTCGACGTGCTGTCGCAGCCCGGTACCTATGAAAAACTGGCACGCACCGGCGCGCGGCTGCGCCCGGGCATGGTCGAATCCGGCGAGCGCCATGGCTTCGCGGTGCAGGCACCGGGCGAAGACGCGGTGTGGGGCATCCGTTTCACCGACCGCAGGCCTTTGCGCACCTGGATGGATCTCACCACCGCGGACAAGGATCTCGGCTGGCGCTGGGCGATCGAGCTGATGAAACGCGGCCTGCTGGTGAATCCGAACGAGAAGTTCTACATCTCGATCGCGCACACCGACGCCGACGTGGATCGCACGCTCGACATCGTTGACGAGGCATTTGCCGCGCTGAAACAGTCGCGGTAACCGGCGCGCAAGGCTAGTCTGCGCGCGCGCCAGTGCGCCGCACCAGCGCGCCCCACTCCTCAATGTCCGCGCGGATGGCGCGGGCGAATTCAGCCGGCGAGTCATCCATCGGATCGGCGCCCATGCCGACCAGCGCATCGCGCATGTCCGGTGACTGCATTGCAGAGCGCAGCGCGGCCGCAAGCTTGTCGAGCACGTGCGCAGGCAGCTTCGCCGGCGCGGCGAGTCCGAACCACCAGGTCAGGTCATAACCGGGCAGCCCGGTCTCGACAATGGTCGGCAGGTCGGGCAGGGCCCGCGCACGCACGGGTGTGGTGGTCGCCAGCGCGACCAGCGCGCCCGAGCGGATGTGCGCCAGCGCGGTCGGTACCGGCTCGAACATCAGGTCGATGTGGCCGCCGACCAGGTCGTTCATCGCCGGCGCGCCGCCGCGGTAGGGCACATGCGTCATCCGCGTGCCGGCGAGCAGATTGAACAGCTCGCCGCCGATGTGTTGCGAGGTACCCGGCCCGGCGGAGCCGAAGGTCAGCCTGCCCGGCTCGCGCAGCGCCGTCTGCCGCAACGCCTCGATGGAACCGATTCCAACCGACGGATGCACGACCACCACGCTGGGCACACTCGCCACGCGCGCCACCGCAGTGAAATCCCGCGCCGGATCGTAGGGCAGCCGCTCGTAGATTGCAGGCGCCGCCGAAAACGTGCTGCGCGCGCCGAACAGCACCGTGTAGCCGTCCGCCGCGGAACGCGCCACGTAGGCCGCACCGATGGTGCCGCTCGCGCCCGGCCGGTTGTCGATCACCACCGGCACGCCGAGCCGCGGCCGCAACGCTTCGGCGACCTGTCTGGCGAGCACGTCGGTGATGCCGCCCGGCGGAAACGGCACCACGATGCGCACCGCGCGGGACGGCCAGGGCTCCGCCGCAGCGGCGGGCACTGCGCATGCAAGTGCGGCGAGAAACGCGATCGCAACGCGCATGCGCCGCACGCCTTCAGGTGCCGACGCTCAGCGGCGCGGTCAGCTTGCGCAGCAGCGCGATCACGCTCAGCGCGGTGATGCGGCCGGTGCGCGGGTTCTCGGAGGGCACGTTCTCGATCGTCATGTTGAAACTGGCGGCATCGGCGTCCACTTCGATGCGATGCGTGTTGCGCGTGACGGTCGGGTCGGCCCACACTTCGAGCAGCGTGCGGTCCGGCCCGATCCCCGCCAGCGACAGCGCGACCGCGACGTTCAGGTTTGCGGGAAAGCCCGCGGCCGCGTCGCGCGCGCTGCCGGAAAACACCTTGAGCGGCTCGCGCAGGTTCTCGATGTCGATGCCGCGCTCGACCAGGAACGGTGCGCCGGCCAGCCCGCGCAGCGGCTTGCGCGTGACCATGCGCACCGAGCGGATGGTGCCCTCCGCCGCTGCCAGCACCGCATCCAGCCCGATCAGCGCGCCGGTCGGCACCAGGATCTGCCCGCCGGTCTTCCTCGCCAGTTCTTCGAGCTGCGGGTTTGACAACAGCGCGCTGACCGACAGCACGACCAGCCGCTTGCCTGCCTTTAACACCGGTTCCGCGATGCGCGGCAGCAACTGCGCGGGCGCGCACTCGACGACGATGTCCGCGTGCCGCACCAGTTCGCCGATCGGCACCACGTGCGGCCGCCGCACGAGCGCGGCGACGAACGGCTCGGCAGTCGCCGCATCGCGAACGGCGACGGCGGCGAGCGACAGCCCGGGCAGGCCGTCGTCGAGTCTGCGCGCGAGCGTGCGTCCGATCGCGCCAAGCCCGGCGATCGCCACCCGCAGGGTGCGCGCGTCCTGTCCGGCCTGCACGGCGGCTGCTTCGGGCACCGCGTTCATTTCGCGGATGCGCCGAACAGGCGTTCGCCGTTGCGAAACGCGATCTTCTCCGCGACCTCCGGCGGCAGATCGGCGAGCCATCGCCGGGCGAAATCGGTGAGGCCGCGCACCTGCGGCCAGCGCGAAGGTGTCCAGGTATCGGAGCCGTAGACGAAGCGATCCGGAAAGCGCATGAACAGCGCGCGCCAGGCGGGCGACAGTCCGCCGCCATCGACGATGCCGGCGCGATACGACAATTCGCCATATAGCGCCGGGTAAGTCTCGAACAGGCGCGCGACCACGTCTTCCGGCTCGCCCATGCCGGTATGCGCCCACAGGATCCTCGCGTCGGGGTTGAACGCGAACAGCTTCTCGATCGCGTCGGCATCCGAATGTGCCATCATCCACAGCCCGCGCTTCACCGCGAGATCGACGATGCCGCGCATCACCGGCGTGTCGACCTCATGACCGTCGACATGGAACTCCCCGATCCCACGGTAGATGCCGCGCTCGAGTTCTCTTTCGATGACGCGCAATGTCTCAGGATCGCGATACCAGTTCTGCCGCTCCGCGCTCCAGCTCGCAAGGTCGCGCGTCCTGTGATACGGCCGCACGAAGGGCACGAAGCGCTGCGGATGCAGGCCATGCAGCGTGACGGTGCCGTCGTTCGGCGTACTCGAAAGAATGGCGCGGCCAACACCGGCCGCGTCGAGAATGTCCATGACCGTACCGGGCGGATACGCCTCGGTAGCGCCGACGCTGTAGTGGATGTGCGCGTCGAACAGCGGCATGCGGTCGCCCGCGTGCATGGGCAGGGACAGACAGAGCAGTGCGAGCAAGCCCGCGCGAGCATGCGGCATTGGGTACCTCCTCGGAGCAGATGCGCGTCGGCGTCGGCGCCCATGGACGAAGCATACCGCGAAGCATGCCGCGGGCCCCGGGAAGGAGGAAGAGCCTGCCGCCGCGCAGCGCGCGACGGCAGTTTCGTAGCTGCGGTCAGCGTCCGGCGCGGAACGCCTTGGCGTGGGAGAGTTCGGGACGTTCGCTGTCCCGATCGGCGGTGAGCACCGCCAGCTTCGCGTAGTAGTCGCGCGCCGCCCTGGCGTTGCCCGACAGTTCGGCCGCGCGCGCGGCGCCGTAGAGTCCGCGGTAACGGTTCGGATCGCGTTTGAGCGAGCGCTCGAACTCGGCAAGCGCCTGCGCCGGCCGCCCCATCGACATCAACATCTCGCCGAGCAGTTCGCGCGAAGGCACGATGCTTCCGGGCGTAACCGGATGCTTGTCGCTCGCCTCCTCCAATTCGGACGCAGTACGCATCAATCGCAGCGCGTCGTCGCCGCGGTTTTCGGCATAAGCAATCCAGGCTTCTGCAGCCTTGATCTGGAATTCGGTCTGCCCCGCCCAGTAGCCGATCTTCGCCGCCGCCATCTGATCCCTGAGCGCCTGCAGGCGCTCCACGTCACGCCGGGCGGCCGCGACATCGCCGGTGCGTGCGGCGCCGAGAGCGCGCGCGTAGACCAAAATCGCCTCCGCCTGCGGAAACTTGCCCCATGCGAGATCCGCGGGTGTCAGCCGCAGTGCCGCAGCCTGCGCCCACTCCCCGCGCTCCAGCGCAAACCGCGATGGAATGGAAGCAAATGCATAGGCGGCGACGAAGTTCTCGACGTTGACTTTGGTGATCGCCACCGTCTCGTCGAATAACCGCCTGGCGGCCTTGTCCTGCGCCTGCTGCAGATGCCCGAATACCATATAGTCCATCGCGTGCAGCGCATCGTATGCGCCGATGCCCAGCGTAGTCTCCTTCAGCTCGGCCTTGGCCGCCTGGTAGGAAGCGCGGTTGCCTTCAATCAGCTCCTGCCACAAGCCGACCCGCGAAAAAATATGCGACGGCATGTGCAGCGCGTGCGGCACGGAGGGCGCGATGCTGGCATAGACACGCGCTGCCGGCAGCCCCTTCTGCGCGAGCTCGGCATAGTCGTAGGCGTGGATCAGGTAATGCGCGACTCCGGGGTGATCCGGATACCTCGTCATCAGCGGCTCGAGAATTCCTGCCGCCTTCAGTTGATTGGCAAAAGTCTTGTCTGTCGGCAGCGCGGTCGCACTCAGTACCAGCGCGTGCAGGATCCGCGCCTCGACGTCGTCCGCATGACGTTGCGCAACCCGCTCCATCGCCTTCTCGAAGGCGACCGCGCGCGTGCGGTGATCGACTGTCTCCCAGTCCTTGAACAGTTCTCCGAGCGCGGCGATGTAATCGCGTTCGCGCGGGGTACGCGCACCCGCCCGTTGCGCATCCGCCAGCGCGGCTGCGGCAATCTTCATCGCGTTCGGATTGGCCGGCCAGGCAAAGGGGTTGCCCATCGACATGAAGGCAATGCCCCAGTGTGCCATGGCGCAGTCACGATCGTGTTCCAGCACTCTCGCAAACGATTTCTTCGCCGGATCGAACCAGAACGAATGGAACAGCGCCATCGCGCGGTTGAACTCGGTCTGCGCGGCGGCGTTGCAGGACACGGGAAACTCGACCTTGCCGAGCTTTTCGGGCGGCGTGCCTTGTCGCGCCCCGTTCTCTTCCTCGTCGTGCGCCCAGGCATCGGCGCCGACAAACCCGTAAAACAGCAACAAAACAAACAACTTGGCGAACTTCATGTATGTCTCCTCCACGGTTCCGGGATCCCGCCGGGACGCGGGATGCCGGGGCGACGGCAGAAATCCCGTCAGTCAGAACTCGCGCGATCAGACTGCGCTTCGCAGTATGCCAAGTCAATATCCCGACCCACGCCTGCGCCCGCCGGCTGCGGACGGGTGCCGCCCGGATGGGTCGATATGCTGTGCGATACAATCGGCGCATCGTATGAAGCCAACCGATCGGGAGGGCAGCATGATCGTCACTGAAAAATCCCTGCAGGAAGTCGATTTCAGCGAAGTGCGAGGGGGCTACAGCGCGGAGGAATGGCGCACACGGGTGGAACTGGCGGCCTGCTACCGCCTCGTGCACCACTACGGCTGGACCTCACAGGTGTACAACCACATCACGGCGCGCATTCCCGGCACCGAGCATCTGCTGATCAACGCCTTCGGCCTGCAGTACGAGGAGATTCGCGCCTCGAACCTGGTGAAGATAGACATCGAAGGCAACAAGGTCGGCGACTCGTCGTTCCCGGTGACCAAGGCGGGCTACGTGATCCACTCGGCTGTGCAT
>DATKEK010000123.1:0-2431 GCA_035512195.1 Burkholderiales bacterium | reverse complement strand
CGTGACCCTGATGGGTCCGCGGTTTCACTTCCACTGCAGCGTTCCTGCCATCGCGGAGGTATTCCACGTCCAGTGTGTCACCCTCTTCCACACCCTCGAGGAAATCGAGCAATTTTCGATTCGCCGCCTCGTCCGTCCCGGCGCTCAGCGATTCGTCGTTGACTGCGGTAATAACATCGCCGGCGCGCAGTCCCGACTCGGCCGCTGCACTTCCCGGCGTGACCCCCTGAATGGTGACGCCCTCGACCGGCCCGCGATTGTCGTCGGCCCCGAGAGTAACGCCAAGCATCGGCCGGCTGCTGATCCGCATGCGGCGTTCGATGTCGATCATCGCCGGTAACCGCCGCTGGCTCAGCTCCGCGATACGCGCAGCGGCCTCGGCGAGTCGTTCCTCGGCTTCGCGAAGTTCGACATCGATCTCTTCCGTACGAACCTGCTGCCGTTCGGACTCCCGCTCCATCTCGCGTGCCTGTTCCGCGAGCGCACGCGCCCCGGCGTCGGCCTCGCTGCTCTGCGCGGCGGCACCGGACGTGGCCGTAGCAATAATGAGAGCGAATAAAAACCTTACTGAACCTGACATGTCTTTACTCCTGGAAACTATTTCAAAAGGAACTGCGCTGTGCCTGCGCCGTGCGCAACTGCACCAGCAAATTCATCAACCGGACTCGTTCGCGCCAGTACAACTCCATTTGCGCATGGGGCAAGCGCATCGGCGACTCGTTGAGTCGAAAATCGATGGCTGCAACCTGGTCCTCGACGGCGGAAATTGTGGCTGCCGTGCCGGCCCGCACGAGATGCGGCTGTTCGGGCAACGAACGCAGGTCCTGCTCCAGCTGCTGCGATTCGACCATGAGGGCATTGAGCGTGCGCAGGTTGACCGGACTACCCTGTTCGCTGTACGCGGGCACTGTCGGGAAAACCTCGGCCGTCTCGCGCCCGCCGTCGAACGGCACCAGAAGCACGGCGATCACCACCGTTGCGGCCACCGTTGCGGCAAGCCCTGCGCCCGCCAGCCACCTGAACGGTGGCGCCAACCCGTCTGAACCGAAGAGCCCCTCCGCCCGCGCCTGCGTCTCGATGCGCTGCCACACAGCGCGCGGCGGCATCGTGTCGGGCAGTGCATGCAGCTTGCGATGCAGCAATTCTCTTTCCGCCATACCCAGCCCACAATTCATCGTCTCGTCCTGCTCATCGTTTTCATGTGCCATTTTCATCCACCACCCGTTGCTGCCGGTGACACTTGCGCCGGAGCCACCATCGATTCCACCTGCGGTCTCAGCATCGTCTCAGCACCGATTCGCCCAGCTCGTGTCCTGGTGCCGCCAACGCAGTTTCGGCTTCGAGCATCGGACGCAGACGCTGGTAGGCCCGCGACAGTTGCGACTTCGAGAAACTTTCGGTCTTGCCCATCAAGTCTGCAATTTCGCGATGCGTAAAACCCTCGACATCGTGCAACCAGACCACGGCGCGACTTACCGCGGGCAACGCGGCCAGCGCTGCATCGAGGTCAATGGCATGATCGGGGTTCTCGCTGACGCCACTGCCGTCGTTTCGAGAAGGCGTGACGTCGTCCCAATTGTCGTCAAGGCTCTGGCCGCGGCTGTGCCAGGCCGAGCGCAGGAACATCAGGGCCTTGGTCACCGCGATGCGGCGAATCCAGCCGCCCAGCGGCGAGTCGCCCCGAAACTGCCGGATGCTGCGAATCACCTCGACAAACGTCTCCTGGAGCAAGTCCTCGGCATGTGCCGGAACGCGGGTAAAGCGCAGGCAGAGTGAATACACGGGCGAGCAAAAAGACCGGTAAATGATCTCGTGGGCGCGAACGTCGCCGCGCGCTGCCCGACTCACGATGCCCGGGTCGATGCTGATGTCGGTGAACTTGCTCATAGTCAACAAACCCTGGATGCGCCGTCGGGAAAAAGGGTCGCGGGGTCCGGACGGTAGCGATGGACAGTGCCCCCGCCTATACTTGGCGCCTTTGATTTTCCCAGACTGGCCGGGATGGCGGAACTGGTAGACGCGCCGGACTCAAAATCCGGTTCTGGCGACAGAGTGCGAGTTCGATTCTCGCTCCCGGCACCAACAATCGAATGATACCCCTCTATGAAGTATTGCTCCCGATGCGGCGCCACCGTCGCTCTCAAGATACCCGCGGGTGACTCCCGCACGCGCTGGACCTGCGACACCTGCGGCACGATTCATTACCAGAACCCCAGGATCGTTGTCGGCTGCGTCCCCGAACAGGACGGGCGCATCCTCCTTTGCAGGCGCGCCATCGCCCCGCGAGTCGGCTTCTGGACGGTTCCCGCCGGTTTCATGGAACTCGGGGAGACCCTGGCCGAAGGCGCGGCACGCGAAACTCTTGAAGAGGCTTGCGCCGAAGTCCGCATCGGTCACCTTTTTGCCTCGGTCGATGTGATCGAAGCCGGAC
>DATKEK010000122.1:0-5297 GCA_035512195.1 Burkholderiales bacterium | reverse complement strand
CATGCCATCTTTGACCCCGCGGTGCTGGAGGTGCCGAAAATTGACGACGCATTTCTGGCACAACAGGATGAACGCGAGTGGGCGGTGCAGGTCAAGGCCTCGGGCGAGGTCAGCACCATCACGTTTCCGTTCAACCCGCTGGACGCAGTTGGATGGCACGGCGATCTCTCACCGGTGAAGCTCAACTGGCGGGACATCAGGCCGCTGATGAGCCACCGCTATCACCTGCCGCCGTCGGCGCACACCACGTTCGTGGCCAATCGCTTCGTCATTTGCACCTTTGTGCCCCGTCCGTTTGAGACCGATCCGCATGCCCTCAAGGTGCCGTTCTTCCACAACAACGACGATTTCGACGAAGTGATTTTCTACCACCGCGGAAACTTCTTCAGCCGCGACAACATCCATCCGGGGATGGTCAGTTTCCACCCGCGCGGCTTCACCCACGGCCCGCACCCGAAGGCGCTGGAGAACGCGTTCGAGCCCAAAACGTCTGAGACCGACGAGGTTGCGGTCATGATCGACACCCGCGACCGTCTCGACATCGCCCCCGCAGCTGAGGCCGTGGAATGGAAAGGCTACGTCGATTCGTGGCGCAGCAAGGACCGAACATAATCAAAGGAGCGTATTCATGAAGTTGGCTTCCCTCAAGGCAGGTGGGCGGGATGGCACCCTGGTGGTGGTCGACCGCGGCCTGGAGCGTTACGTGGAGGCCGGTGATGTCGCCACGACCCTGCAACTGGCACTGGACGACTGGGACAACGCCGCGCCGCGGCTCAACGCCATTTCGCAACAACTGAACGATGGCCAGCGGGACGACGCGATGCCGCTGGACCCGACCGCGCTGGCCTCGCCCCTCCCGCGCGCTTTCGAGTTTGTCGACGGCAGCGCCTATCTGCCGCACGTCGAGCGCGTACGCAAGGCCCGCGGCGCCGAGGTGCCCGAGTCGTTCTACCAGGATCCCTTGATGTACCAGGCGGTATCCGCCGGCTTCCTCGGCCCGCGCGACCCGGTGTCGGTGGTGAGCGAAGACTACGGCATCGATTTCGAATCAGAAGTGGTGGTGGTCACCGACGACGTGCCGATGGCGGTTTCGGCGGATGACGCCGATGCGCACATTCAGCTCGTCGGGCTGATCAATGACGTCAGTCTGCGCAACCTGATCCCGCCAGAGCTCGCCAAGGGCTTCGGCTTCCTGCAGTCCAAGCCGCGCTCTGCGCTTTCGCCCGTGCTGGTGACCCCGGATGAGCTGGGCGACGCCTGGCGCGACAGCGTGTTGCACCTGCCTTTGCGCTCGACGCTCAACGGCGAGTGGTTTGGCCATCCCGACGCCGGCACCGACATGCAGTTCAATTTCGCGCAGCTCGTGGCCCATGCCGCGCGCACCCGCCCGCTGGCCGCGGGCACGATCGTCGGCTCGGGCACCATTGCCAACCAGGACACGGCAGTGGGCGCTTCGTGCCTGGCTGAGAAACGGATGCTGGAAATCATCGCCAACGGCAAGCCCGAAACCCCGTTCATGCAGTTTGGCGACACCATTCGTATCGAGATGCTGGACGCCGACGGCCACTCGATATTCGGCGCCATCGACCAGGTGATCGAGAAATATGAATGACCCAATGGATCACCCGGGGAATGACCCAATGAATGGCACGGTAAACGACGCCACGAGCGACCCAATGAGCGTCCCGGGGAACGACCCTGACCCGGGGCTGCTCCTCTACGGCTATTGGCGCAGTTCTTCCGCCTACCGGGTGCGCATCGCGCTGAATCTCAAGGGCTTGCGCTACGGCCAGGAGGCCGTTCACCTGGTGCGCGACGGCGGGGAACAGCACAGCGCGGAGTACCGTCGGCTGAATCCCTTCGGCATGGTGCCGACACTGGTGCATGGAGAGCGCGTCATCGTCGAGTCGCTGGCGATCTGTGAGTATCTCGAGGAGCTCTTCCCCGAGGTGCGCTTGCTCCCGGAAGCCCCGTCCGAGCGAGCGCGCGTGCGCGCGCTGGCGCTGGGCATCGCCTGTGCGATCCAGCCGCTGAACAATCTCGGGGTTCTGCGCTACCTGAAAACAGAATTCGATGCGGGCGAGGACGCCGTGGGCGCCTGGTACCGGCACTGGATCGAACGCGGGTTTTCCGCGATCGAGCACGGACTGGCGCGCGAAAACCCCGAGGGCAGGTTCTGCCACGGCGACACGCCCGGACTGGCCGACTGCTTCCTGGTTCCGCAGGTCTACAACGCGGAACGATTCGACTGTGACCTTGGTCCATATCCCCGGATCCGCGAGATCACGGCGCGCTGCCGGGCGCGCGAGGAATTCATCGCCGCGGCGCCGGAAAATCAGCCGGACGCCCCGAACGAGGAATGACGCGACCCACTTAACAACCCACTTAGACATGCGGGTTTCACAGGGGCGGCCCCGTGCGTCATAATCTCCAATCTTTTCATTAATCGCGCCATCGTGAGCAATATGCACAAAATAGCCCTGATCATTATTTCCGCGTTGCTGGTTGCCTGCGCTGCCGCCAAGCCCAGCCCGGATGCCTTCGAAGACGCCGAGACCGCGATCGACGCTGCGTTGCGCGCCGGTGCCGCGGAACATTCACCGGTGGAACTTCGTTTTGCGCGCGAAAAGCTCGCCGAGGCGCACAAAGGCATGGAGTACAAGCAGTACGACAAGGCTATCGTCCTGATCGAAGAATCCGAGATCAACTCCGAGCTGGCGATTGAAAAGTCGCGCTCCGCCGAGGTTCGCAACCGCGTTACCGAGTTGACGCGCCAGAACGCGATTCTGCGCGAGGACTTTGAGGCGACCTACGGGGAGACGCCCGAATGAGCCATCGTATTGCCCTGTCGATCACGCTTATCTGCGCCCTGATGCTCGGTGCCTGCGCGAGCCAGCCCAAGAAGGATCTCGCACTCGAGCAGGTTCGTTCACAACTCGATCGTCTCAAGGCCGACGAGGAATTGCGGGGCTACGCGCCGCTCGCCCTGGGCGAGGCGGAGCGGGCGCTGCGCCAGGCCGAGGCGTCACAGGGTGACGAAACCCAACGCCTCCACCTGATTTACATGGCCGATCGACGCATCCAGATCGCGCGCACGGTTGCGCAGCGCGAGCAGCTTGAAGCCGAGTACGACCGGCTCGAGGCCGAGCGCCACAATCTCCTGCTCTGGGCCAGCCAGCTCGAAGCAGATCAGGCGCGAATGGAGGCCGAGCAGGCGCGAATGATGTCCCGGGCCACGGCCGAGGACGCCGAACGCGCACGCAGCGAGGCCGAGGAAGCCCGGCAGCGCGAAGTGGCCTCCCAGCGAACCGCGCAACAGGCACAAGAGGAGGCCCAGCAGGCCAGGGTGCTCGCCGAGAGCAGCGCGACCGCGGCCGAACTCGCACAGCGCGAGGCGGAGCTGGCCTCCCAACAGGCCGAGAGCCTGCGTCGGCAGCTTGAGAACCTCCAGCTTCGCCAGACCGAGAGCGGCGTGGTGGTTACGTTGGGCGACGTCCTGTTCGAGTCCGGGGAGACCGATCTCGTCCCCGAGGCATTCACCAGCATCGCGGAAGTGGTGGACCTGCTCCAGAGCGAGCCGGACAAGTTGATCCGCATTGAAGGCCATACTGACTCCACCGGCAGAAGCGAGACGAACCTGCGCCTTTCGCAGCAGCGCGCCGACGCGGTGCTGACAGCGCTGGTCGAGCTGGGGGTGGATGCGTCGCGCATCACCTCGGTGGGCATGGGCGAGGACTTTCCAATCGACAGCAACGATACCGAAGTGGGCCGTAGCCGCAATCGGCGTGTCGACGTCATCCTGCTGGATGATTGAAAGGCGCAGTCGGAGTGAACAGGCCCTTTCTCCATCGTCGGTTCAGGCGCCCGTACCGCGTTGTTACTCCGACCCGGTTTTTTCCGGTTGCCGAATTGGAATTTTTGAGTTAGTGTTTCTTAAACCAATGGTTTCTCCCAAGAAAATCGGTGTCCGTGGCTGATGGCGCACCTGCCGCACATCCCTCGCATTACTGCACCCGCACACCGCTTTACATCCCAAATTTTTGACCCTCACGACTCGCGCATTGACGCGCGCGGCCGCCCTTGTGCCGCGTGCGTTATGGGCGCGCGTGAATTACCGACTCCGGAGGACGTGTATGTTTGAACACCGCCAGAATTTGTTGGAGCAATTACTCAAAGAAAACCAGGAGTTCCTGAATGTGTACAACAAGCATCAGGAGCTCGACAAACGGGTGACCGCCGCCGAGCTCGGCACGGCACCCATGGACGACCTGGCCCTGCACAAGCTCAAGAAGGAAAAGTTGTGGGCCAAGGATCAGCTCGCGCGAATGATGGATGGCCAGGCCTGAGGCCTCCACAACGAATTGAATGACGGCCGGGTTTAGCCCGGCCGTTTCCGTTTTCGCGGGGCCTGATATGGTTTACGACAATATTCTCGACCTGATCGGCAATACGCCGGTGCTGAAGATCAATCACTTCGACACCGGCCCGTGCACGCTTTTCATGAAACTGGAAAGCCAGAACCCGGGCGCCTCGATCAAGGACCGCATTGGCCTGAAGATGATCGAGGACGCCGAGAAAGACGGGCTGATCAAGCCCGGCTCAACCCTGGTGGAAGGTACTGCCGGTAATACCGGCCTGGGGCTGGCGCTGGTTGCCGCGCAAAAGGGCTATCGCCTGGTGCTGGTGATCCCCGACAAGATGAGCCGGGAGAAGATCTCCAACCTCAAGGCCATGGGCGCCGAGGTGGTGTTGACGCGCTCGGACGTGGCCAAGGGGCATCCCGAATACTACCAGGACCTCGCCAAGCGCCTTGCCGAGGAGACGGACAACGCGTTTTTCATTAATCAGTTCGGCAATCCGTCAAATCCGAAGGCTCACGAGGAGGTGACCGGCCCCGAGATCTGGAAGCAGATGGGCGAGGACCTCGACGCGATCGTGCTCGGCGTCGGCTCAAGTGGAACCGTGACCGGGCTTTCGCGCTATTTCGCGCGTGTCGCGCCGCACGTCGAATTCGTCCTGGCGGACCCGGTGGGCTCGATCCTGGCCGAGTACGTTAACGAAGGCACGTTGTCGGACAAGAGCAGTTCGTGGATGGTCGAGGGCATCGGCGAAGATTTCCTGCCCACCATCAGCGACTTCACCCGTGTATCCAAAGCCTACGCGATCAGTGACAAGGAGAGCTTCAGGACCGGTCGCAAACTGCTTGAGCGCGAGGGCATCCTGGGCGGCTCTTCCACTGGCACGCTGATGGCGGCGGCACTGAAGTACTGCCGCGAGCAGAGCAAAGCCAAGCGCGT
>DATKEK010000121.1:0-10697 GCA_035512195.1 Burkholderiales bacterium | reverse complement strand
TGAACAAAAAAACGGCCGGGTACTCCCCGGCCGGTATTGACTTTGCATTGCCGTTCACTGCGTCAGCAGTTCGAGCAGTTGTCTGTCCGAAAGCGCGTCAGAGAGGGCCTGCGACACCGCGTTGTTCACCAGTTCATTGCTGTGCCTGGTGTAGGGCGGCGTTGCGGTTTCCTGGAATTGACGGACGAAGAATGAGCGGTCGTAAGTCTGGTTCGGGCTGCGTGCGCGAACGGCTACCTGGGCCTGAAGTTCGGTTTGGAAATTGAACGGAAGCTTGACCGAAGTGAGGGTCAGGTTCTGCACGTCGATCTCCACTGCGCGGACCATTGCATCGCTGTAAGGCACAACCTCAAATCCGAGATCGGTCAAGGCCTTCGACACTCTTTTGTAGACCGCGGGACGGAAGTCCTCTGTGAGCGACACGTCGACCATCTTGGTCAGGGGATCGCCGACCTCGCCGAGCTTTTTGTCGCTGCGTGTGTCGTTTACCGCGAGTGCGATCATGCCCCCGGCTCCCAACGGCTGGCCAGTCGCTTTCACCGGCGGATCGAGGTGCAGGTACTGCGGCTTCAGTCCACAGCCCTGCAGCAAAACTGCGATACCGATCGCTACTGTCAGAATCAGACTTCTGCTTTTCATATTCAACTCCTCAATGTTATGTGTTTGCACGCCAGTAACCACCCCGCGGCGCCTCGCGCTCCGGCCGTTCGCGCTCAGGCCGGTGCCGGTCGTGCCGAGAGTATGTAGTTCACGGAAACGTCATCGTTCAAAGAATACATCAGGGTAATCGGGTTGTAGGTCATGCCGGTGATGCGGTCAATAGTCATTCCGGCACTCCGGCAGAAATGGGAAAGCTCCGATGGCCTGATGAATTTGGCATAGTCGTGTGTTCCCTTGGGCAGCAGTTTAAGCAAATACTCCGCGCCTATTATCGCGAACAGGTACGACTTCGGGTTGCGGCTGATGGTGGCAAAGAAGCACCAGCCGTCGGCTTTCAGCAGCTTTGCACAAGCTCTGACCGTGCTTCCCGGGTCTGGCACATGTTCCAGCATCTCCATGCAGGTGACCACGTCGTACGTGCCCGGTGCTTCCTCCGCCAGGACTTCCACGGCCACCTTTCGATAGGCCACATTCAATCCGCTCTCGATCAGGTGAAGCTGCGCCACCTTCAGCGGCCTCTCCGCCAGATCGATGCCGGTGACTTGCGCGCCGCGCACTGCCATTGCCTCCGCGAGAATGCCTCCGCCGCAACCGACGTCGAGCACTTTCTTGCCTTGCAGTCCGGCGCGCTCGTCAATGTAGCCCAGGCGCAGGGGATTGATCTCATGCAGCGGCTTGAACTCGCTTCGGGGGTCCCACCAGCGATGCGCGAGTTGGCTGAACTTGTCCAGTTCGTCGGGATCGACGTTGATCATTTTCAAATGGGATACTTACTGCTGCAGCAGAATCCGGTCATGCCACTGCCGTGCCTTCGCCACGAGATCCTTTTCGTCCATGTGCTTGAGGCGGCCGTCTTCGCAGAGCAATTCGCCGCGAACCCACACCCGCGATACGTGTCGCCTTTCGGCGACATATGTCAGGTGCGACGCCGGGTCGTAGCAGGGAGACACTTCCAGTGCGGACAAGTTCACCGCGACCAGATCAGCGGACTTTCCGGGTTCGATCGAACCGATGCTGGATTCCAGGCCGAGAGCCCTGGCACCGGCGAGCGTTGCCATGCGTAACGCAGCATGAGCCGAAAGTGTTCTCGGATCCCCGGAATCCGCCTTCGCTATCAATGCGGCGAGCCTGAGTTCGGAAAGGATATCGAGCCGGTTGTTGCTCGCCGCGCCATCGGTGCCGATGCCCACGTTTACGCCGGCATCCAGCAGCTTTCCCACCGGGGCAAAGCCGCTCGCGAGTTTCAGATTGGATGCCGGGCAATGCGCGACCGAACAGCCGTGTTCGGCCAGCAGTGCGATCTCGGACGGTTCGAGATGCACCGAGTGGACCGCAATCAGTCCGGGCCCCAGAAGCCCGAGCTTGCTCAGCCGCTCAAGCGGGCGTACGCCGTGCTGTTTGACACTTTCCTCGACTTCGTGCCGTGTCTCGTGCAGGTGCATGTGAATCGGAACCTGCAACTGCTCCGCGAAGGTGCCAATCCGTTCGAAGCTTTTGTCGTGCACGGTGTAGGGTGCGTGCGGCGCCATGCAGAACGAGAGCAGAGGCTCGCCCTTCAGTTCGTCGCGTGTGGCCAGTCCCTTGCGCAGGTAATCCTGCGCGTCGCTGGCATAGGCAGTCGGAAATTCGATCAGAATGATGCCTAGCGCGGCGCGCATTCCTGCCTGCAGAGCGGCTCGGGCCGCCATCTCCGGAAAGAAATACATGTCGTTGAAACAGGTCACGCCGCCACGCAACATCTCCGCACAGGCGAGCAGGGTGCCGTCGTAAACGAACTGCGGCGACACGTGACGACCTTCGGTTGGCCAGATGTGATTCTCCAGCCAGTCCATGAGCGCGAGATCGTCTGCCAGGCCGCGCATCAGCGTCATCGCTGCGTGGGTGTGCAGGTTGACGAGTCCGGGAATCAGTACGTGCTCGGCGAGCGTCAGGGTTTCGCGCGCGGAATACCGCTCACGCATGATGTTCGACGGGAGCAGTGCGACGATATTGCCCCCGGAAACGGCTATCGCGTGATCGGACAGCACCACGCCGTGAGGCTCGACCGGAATGATCCAGCGCGGCTCGAGAATCAGGTCGACGGAGCTTGGTTTCTCGACGGTCTGCATCGTGGCTTCCGAAAAAAAAGCCCTGCGACTGCAGGGCTTGTAATCATGCGATTCGACGGATTCGCTGTCAGTCGGCTCTTGTTCCCGTAACCGACAACTCGACGCGGCGGTCAGGTTGAAGGCAGGAGATCAGCGCACGGCCGCGCTCGTTTTCGCAGGCGGTGCCGGTTACCGGTGAACTCTTGCTTCTGCCCAGCGTGCGGATCTTGTTGGCCGGTACGCCCTGACGAACCAGGTAAGACTTGATTGAATTCGCCCGGCGCTCCGACAGACCCTGATTGTACGAAACTGATCCGATGCGGTCGGTGTGGCCGACCGCCCAGATGGTTTCATAGGTCAGGGCGCGGATATTCGACACAAACTCATCCAGTTCGGCGACCTGGTCGGTGCGGATGTCGTATTTGTCGAAGTTGAAGAGCGGTTCGGTTGCAAACTCCACTGTAACGACCGGTCCGGGATAATCGTAGTAGACGGTCGGGTCGCTGACGCCGAGGTCCTGTTCCGGAAGTTCCTGATCGTAATAAAAGGCCTCAGGCTCGCTCACTCCCAGATCCTGTTCCGGAAGTTCCTGATCGTGATAAAAGGCCTCAGGCTCGCTCACTCCCAGATCCCGTTCCGCCAGTTCCTGATCGTAATAAAAGGCATCAGGCTCGCTCACTCCCAGATCCCGTTCCGCGAGTTCCTGTTCTGCGTAGAACATTTCCGGCTCGCTGATACCAAGATCGTGATCGCCGAGATCCTGCTCGGGATAGTAGATCGGCTCGGGCTCGGTCAGCGGACCCAAGTCAGCAATATCTGTGTCTTCCGGCTCCGGCGGGAGTTCGTATGCGGTGATCGGGAAATCCGGGAGTTCCTGCGGCGGAGGTGCCTCTACCACTTCGGGCTCGGGCGGAGGTGCCTCTACCACTGGCGGTGCCTCAGGCAGTGGCGCTTCGGTGAACTGCACCGACTCGGGCTCGGGGAGAGGGGCCGGTGGCGGTGTACTCACGGCTTCGGCGGGCGGTGGTGTGGTTTCGGCACCGATTCCGGTGCTGCCGCGTTCGGTCTGGCTGGAACACGCGGCGACCGCGGCGCCGACCAGCAACATCAGCAGGCGGTTGGTTTTACGTCGCATCAGGTCATCTCCTTCTTGGGGGGAGCACTCTATAGAGCGCCTTAATTATCTCTCGCTTACCCGACTTCTTACAACGCGTTTCATGACGAAGCGATGCAACGCGCTGAGACGGGTGCGGAGGGGTGTGTCAAAGCGCAAATATACAGCCAAGTCGCTGGTCTGTCCTCCTTCCGTATGATATCGTTACACTTTTTTTCGCGCGCAATACCGCCAGCCTGCATCGTGACCGCCGTGTTTTGACATCTTCTGACTTTTCGCGGTTGCCAATGCCGCCCCGCAGGAGCCTCCCGCGAGGCCAGACAAACCAAGCTAAAGACTAGATCCAGATGGAGCAGTTTGCCAAGGAAACGCTTCCTGTAAGCCTCGAAGAGGAGATGCGCCGTTCCTACCTAGATTACGCGATGAGCGTAATCGTCGGTCGCGCGCTGCCCGACGTCAGGGATGGACTGAAACCGGTCCACCGCCGCATTTTGTTTGCGATGCACGAGGCGAACAACGTGTGGAACCGCCCGCATGTGAAATGCGCACGCATGGTGGGCGATGTGCTCGGCAAGTATCACCCTCACGGCGACTCCGCGACTTATGAATCGCTCGTGCGCATGGCGCAGGACTTTTCGATGCGCTATCCGTTGATCGACGGCCAGGGTAACTTCGGCTCCGTCGACGGAGACTCCGCCGCGGCGTACCGGTACACCGAGTGCCGGCTGGAGCGCATCGCTTCGGAGATGCTCGCCGACCTCGACAAGGAAACCGTCGATTTCGTCCCGAATTACGACGGCAAGGAGTTCGAGCCGTCGGTCCTTCCCGCGCGCATTCCGAATCTGCTCGTCAACGGGTCGTCCGGGATTGCGGTGGGCATGGCGACCAACGTGCCGCCGCATAATCTCGACGAAGTCATCAACGCCTGTCTGGCGATGCTCGAGAATCCGGCGATCACGGTGGACGAACTGATCGATATCCTGCCCGGACCGGACTTTCCCACTCGCGGGATCATCTATGGCACGGCCGGAATCCGCGAGGGTTATCGCACCGGTCGCGGCCGCGTGGTGATCCGCGCCCGTACGCACTTCGAGGACATGGAGAAAGGCGGGCGCCAGGCGATCGTAATCGATGAATTGCCGTATCAGGTCAACAAATCCGTACTGCTGATGCGCATCGGCGAGCTCGTGCGCGAAAAGAAGATCGACGGCATTGCCGAGATCCGCGATGAGTCGGACAAATCCGGAATGCGCGTCGTGCTCGAGCTCAAGCGCGGTGAGATGCCGGAAGTGATCCTGAACAACCTGTATAAGGAAACGCAGCTGCAGGACACGTTCGGAATGAACATGGTCGCGCTGGTCGACGGTCGGCCGCGGCTGCTCAACCTCAAGCAGATCATCGAGGAGTTTCTGCGCCATCGTCGCGAGGTGGTTACCCGGCGCACGGTGTTCGAACTGCGCAAGGCGCGGGAGCGCGGGCACATCCTCGAAGGGCTGGCGGTCGCACTGTCCAATGTCGACGAGATCATCGCGCTAATCAAGGCGGCGCCTACGCCGGTGGAGGCCAAGCAGCAGCTGATGGCGCGCGTCTGGCGCTCGACGCTGGTGGAGGAAATGCTCGCGCGTACGGACATCGCGGCTTCGCGTCCTGAAGATCTTGCGCCCGAATTCGGCTCGGGGCCCGAAGGCTATCGACTGTCGGAAGTTCAGGCCCAGCGTATTCTCGAGATGCAGTTGCAGCGCCTGACCGGGCTGGAGCAGGAGAAGATCGCAAACGAGTATCGCGAAGTGATGGAAAACATCGCCGATCTGCGGGACATTCTGGCAAGTCCGGCGCGCATCACGCAGATCATCTCGACCGAGCTGAACGCAACCAGGGATCAGTTCGGCGATGCGAGGCGCAGCGAGATCGAGGTCAACACGCAGGAAATTGCGATGGAGGACCTCATCGCTCCCGAAGACGTGGTTGTTACGCTGTCGCACACCGGGTACATCAAGGCGCAGCCGCTCGCCGACTACCGCGCGCAGAAGCGGGGCGGGCGCGGCAAGCAGGCGGCGACTACCAAGGAAGACGACTTCATCGACAGCCTGTTCGTAGCCAATACCCACGACTACATCCTGTGCTTCTCGAGCCGTGGGCGTATGTACTGGCTGAAGGTCTACGAGGTACCGCAGGGCGGACGGACCAGCCGCGGCAAGCCGATCGTCAACATGGTGCCGCTGGTCGATGGGGAGAAGATCACCGCCATCCTGCCGGTGCGGGAGTTCGATCACGATCACTTCGTCTTCATGGCTACGGCCAACGGCACGGTGAAGAAAACGCCGCTTTCGGATTTCTCGCGGCCGCGGCAGATGGGCATCATTGCCGTGGATCTGGATGAGGGCGACTATCTGATTGCGGTTGCACTGACCAACGGTCATCACGACATCATGCTGTTTTCCGATGCCGGCAAGGCTGTGCGTTTCTCGGAGCAGGATGTTCGGGCGATGGGTCGCACCGCGCGCGGCGTGCGCGGCATGAGGCTGGTGGAGGGCCAGCAGGTGATATCGCTGGTGGTGGCTGAAGACGAACGGCTCGCGGTGCTGAGCGCAACCGAGAATGGCTATGGCAAGCGCACCCCGGTGGCCGAGTACACGCGCCATGGCCGGGGCACACAGGGGATGATCGCGATCCAGACCACGGCGAGGAATGGCCGCGTGGTGGCGGCGAAGCTGGTGGAGCCTGACGACGAGATCATGCTGATCACGACGCGCGGCGTTTTGATCCGCACGCGGGTGAACGAAATCCGCGAGATGGGCCGTGCGACGCAGGGGGTCACGCTGATCAACCTCGGCGAGGACGAGAAGCTCGCGGGGCTGGAGAAGATCGTCGACCGCGACGATGAAGCCAACGGCAACGGCAATGGCAATGGCAGCGGCCCACTCGAGGGCAGCAGCGAAGCGGCGGCTGAACCCGGGGACGCGGATGGGCCCGAAGTGCAAGAGGGCAACGCCGACGACGGCAACGCGACCGACTAATCGGGCGAGGCCCGGCTGTTTTCGATCTGACTACGCAGGGAACACAAAAAGTGGCAAGAGTCGTCAATTTCAGCGCCGGTCCCGCGGTGCTGCCCGAGGAAGTGCTTGCGCAGGCGCGCGACGAGATGCTCGACTGGCAGGGTTCGGGTATGTCGGTGATGGAGATGAGCCATCGCGGCAAGGAGTTCATGTCCATTGCCGAGGCGGCGGAAGCCGACCTGCGCGAACTGCTCGCTATCCCGGGTAACTACAAAGTGCTGTTTCTCCCGGGCGGCGCCACCGCGCAGTTTGCGATGGTGCCGATGAACCTGCTGCGCGGCAGAACGAGCGCTGACTACGTGCATACCGGGGAATGGGCGAAAAAAGCGATTGCCGAGGCTCGCAAGTTCTGCGCGGTGAATGTCGCCGCTAGCAGCGAGGATCGCAATTTCAGCTATGTCCCAGGACAGCCGGCATGGAAGCTGGATCCGGGCGCGGCATACCTTCATATCACCAGCAACGAAACCATCGGCGGCGTTGAGTTTCACTGGATTCCGGACACCGGCGCGGTTCCGCTGGTGGCGGACATGTCCTCACACATCCTGTCGCGGCCGGTCGACGTGTCGCGCTACGGGCTGATCTATGCCGGTGCGCAGAAGAATATCGGCCCGGCGGGACTCGCAATCGTGATCGTGCGGGACGATCTCGTCGGACATGCGCCGCAGCGCACGCCGGCGATGATGGACTACTGGATCCACGCGGAGAACGGTTCGATGTACAACACGCCGCCGACCTACGGCATCTACGTCGCGGGGCTGGTGTTCCAGTGGCTGAAGCGCAAGGGCGGCCTGGCGGCGATGGAGCGTGAGAACATCGCGAAGGCAAAAATGCTTTACGACTACATCGATTCGACCCCGTTCTACCAGTCTCCGGTGGCCCCGGAAGACCGCTCGAGAATGAATGTGCCGTTCCGGCTCAAGGACGAATCTCTGGACGAAGCCTTCCTGAAACAATCCAAAAGCCACGGTCTGGTACAGCTGAAAGGACACCGATCCGTCGGCGGCATGCGCGCGTCCATCTACAACGCAATGCCTGTGCAAGGCGTGCGTACGCTGGTGGACTTCATGCGTGAATTCGAGGCGGCCCATGGCTGAGCCCGTGCGCATCCTGACGCTGAACAATATCTCTCACGTCGGCCTGAAGCGCCTGCCCCAGAACTACATCATCGCCAACCAGGTCGAGAATCCGGATGGCATCCTCGTGCGCTCGCATGACATGCACTCCATGGAAGTGCCGGGGTCGGTAAAGGCGATCGGACGCGCGGGCGCCGGAACCAACAACATTCCGGTCGCGGCGATGAGTGCCCGCGGCCTGCCTGTGTTCAACGCCCCGGGCGCAAACGCCAATGCGGTAAAGGAACTGGTCATCGCCGGCCTGCTGGTGGCGGCGCGCAACCTGGTGCCCGCCATCCGGTTTGTCGATGACCTGACCGGCAGCGATGAACAGATCGACCGGCAGGTGGAAGAGGGCAAGAAACACTACGCAGGCGTCGAATTGCCGCAACGTACGCTCGGCGTGATCGGCCTCGGGAAAATCGGCAGCCTGGTTGCGGATACCGCCATCAAGTTCGGCATGCATGTGACCGGCTACGACCCCGAGATCACCGTGGATGCGGCATGGGGTCTGCCGTCGCAGGTCCGCAAGGCGCACAGCATCGAAGAACTTCTGCGCGCTGCGGATTTCGTGACCGTGCATGTGCCGCTGCTCGATTCGACCCGGGGGTTGCTGAACGCAAGACGAATCGGGCTGATGAAGCATGGGGCGATCCTGCTCAACTTCGCGCGGGAGGGTATCGTCGAGCGCGACGCCGTGCTGGAGGCGCTCGCCTCCCGTCGCCTGAAGTACTACGTATGCGATTTTCCCGGCGAGAAGCTAGTTGGCAACCCCGCGGTCATCGCGCTGCCGCACCTGGGCGCTTCGACTCAGGAAGCCGAGGACAATTGTGCTGTGATGGTGGTCGACCAACTGCGCGACTATCTCGAGCATGGCAACATCCGCAACGCGGTGAATTTCCCGGAAGTGGTGATGGCGCGCGAATCGGCGTACCGGCTCGGCATAGCGAATGCGAACGTGCCAAACATGGTCGGCCAGATTTCCACTGCGGTGGCAAACGCGGGTCTGAATATTCACAACATGATCAACAAGTCGAGACAGGACATGGCGTATACGCTGGTGGACGTCGACAGCCCGGTGCCCGACGGCGTGATTCGCGGGATCGCCGGCATTGCCGGCGTGCTCGGCGTGCGTTATCTGCCCCTTGAGCGGTCAGATGGCTGACGAGCTGGCAAGGCTGCGCGAACGCATAGACGCGCTCGATCTGGAGATCCTGCGGCTGGTGAACGAACGCGCCGGTCTCGCGCGCGATATCGGCAGGATCAAGGGGGAGGCGGTGGTGTACCGGCCCGAGCGGGAAGCCCAGGTTCTGCGCCGGATCTCGAAGAACAACCCCGGGCCGTTGCCCGGCGGTTCGGTAACGCGCCTGTTCACCGAGATCATTTCAGCCTGCCGCGCGCTTGAGGATTCGTTGTCCGTGGCCTGTCTTGGTCCCAAGGGCACGTTCAGCGAGGAAGCCGCAATCAAGCACTTTGGCAGCCAGGCGCCGGCGGTGCTGTGCGCCTCGATCGATGACGTATTCCGCGCCGTCGAGTCCGGGACGGTGGGCTACGGCGTGGTGCCGGTCGAGAACTCCACCGAGGGCGCAGTCGGCCGCACGCTGGACCTGCTGCTGTCGACGCCGCTCAGGATGTGCGGCGAGGTCCTGCTGCCGGTGCATCAGAACCTGCTCAGCAAAGCGGCTTCGGCGGGCCAGATCAAGCGTATTTTTTCCCACGCGCAGAGCCTGGCGCAATGCAATCGCTGGCTGAACCAGAACTGCCCGAAGGCCGAACGCGTGCCGGTCGCAAGCAACGCTGAGGCGGCACGTCTGGCACGCGACGATTCCGAGGCGGGCGCGATCGCGGGCAGGACCGCCGCTGAACACTACGGCCTGGCAATGCTGGCGGCGAACATCGAGGACGAACCGAACAACACCACGCGCTTCGCTGTGATTGCCGGACAGGAGGTGCCGCCATCCGGCAAGGACAAGACCTCTTTCGTGATGTCGGCCCTTAATCGCGCGGGCGCGATACACGAACTCCTCAGGCCGCTCGCGCAGCACCAGGTCAGCATGACCCGTCTCGAGTCGCGCCCGTCGCGGATCGGCCTTTGGGAGTACGTTTTCTTCGTCGACATCGAGGGACACCAGAGCCTCGACAACGTCGCGCGCGCGCTCGACGCGATTCGCGAGCGCGCCGCGTTCCTCAAGATCCTCGGGTCCTATCCCGTGGCGGCTACATGAACGAGCCGCAGCCCATCACGGAGCCGCTGGACCTGTGCGAACGTGCGCCGGCGTATGTGCGCGCGATCGCACCCTACCAGCCAGGCAAGCCCACCACGGAACTGGCGCGCGAACTCGGGCTGGACGAACGCACCATCGTCAAGCTTGCCTCCAACGAGAATCCGCTCGGTCCCGGCAGGAAGTCGGTCGCGGCAATGCAGTCCGCACTGGCGGAGGTCGGCCGCTATCCGGATGGCAGCGGTTACGAACTCAAACAGGCGCTGTGCGCGCGCTTGGGCGTCGCGCAAGAGAATCTCGTGCTCGGCAACGGCTCGAACGATGTGCTTGAGCTGGCCGCGCGCGCCTTTCTCTCAGCCGGCTCGTCCGCCGTCTTCTCGCAACACGCGTTCGCGGTGTATCCGCTTGCCACCCAGGCCACCGGCGCCAGGGGCATCGAAGTACCG
>DATKEK010000120.1:0-13172 GCA_035512195.1 Burkholderiales bacterium | reverse complement strand
CATGCCTTCGGGGTAGAGCAGCACGAAGCAGTCCTGCGCGGCTTCCCATTGGAACCGAAACTGGCGCTCGAGTTCGAATACCGCCGTGGGTTGCATACGATCCGGTTCACTCATCGGGCATTCTCGCCGCGGCTCCGCTGTTGTCGGGTCCTATGCCGTAAGTAATCTGCATGGCGTCGAGCATGGTCCACAGCACGTCGAGCTTGAACTGCAGTATGCCGAGCGCGCGCTGCTGGTCTTCGCGCGTGCGGAAATGTTCCAGCGTCACCCGCAGCCCATGCTCCACGTCGCGCCGTGCCTCGGACAGGCGCTTGCGGAAGTAGGTGTAGCCCTGGGAGTCGATCCACGGATAGTGCTGCGGCCAGTTGTCGAGCCGCTTCTGGTGAATCTCCGGTGCGAACAGCTCGGTGAGCGACGAGCAGACCGCTTCCTGCCACGGCGCGCGTCGCGCGAAGTTCACGTAGGCATCCACGGCGAATCGCACGCCCGGGATCACGTGGTCGAGTGACACGACGTCCTCACGCCTGAGACCGACCGCCTCGCCGAGCCGCAACCAGGCCTCGATGCCGCCTTCATCCCCTTGCGTGCCGTCATGGTCCAGGATGCGCTGGATCCACAGGCGCCGGTGATCGCGATCCGGCATGTTGGCGAGAACCGCGGCATCTTTCACCGGAATGCTGATCTGGTAGTAGAAGCGGTTGATCACCCAGCCCTGCACCTGTTCGCGCGTGCACTGGCCGCTGTTCATGGCGATATGGAAGGGGTGATAGATGTGATAGCGCTTGCCCTTCGCGCGCAGCCGGTTTTCGAACTCGTCCCTGTTCCAGGGCAGTTGCTCTGCGGCGCCCATCCTGCCTCCTCAGATCGTGATTTCCATGCCGTCGAACGAAACTTCGATGCCGGCGGCTTCCAGTTCGCGCCGTTGTGACGAATCTTCGTCCAGTATGGGGTTGGTGTTGTTGATGTGGATGAGGATTTTCCGGCTGGCTTTCAGCGGTTTCAACACTTCGATCATCCCGCCCGGCCCGGACTGCGGGAGGTGGCCGATCTCTTGCGCCCGCTTTTTCGATATCCCGAGCCGGATCATTTCGTCGTCTGTCCAGAAGGTGCCGTCGACCAGTACGCAGTCCGCTTCGGCCAGGAACGGCTCGAGGTGTGGTTCGATCTCACCCAGTCCGGGGGCATAGAACAGGATCCTGCCCGTCTCGGGTTCGACGATACGCATGCCGATATTGTCGCCCTCGTGCGGATTGTCGCGATGGGGCGAGTAGGGCGGCGCCTTGCTGCTCAGCGGCACGGCGGTGAACTTCAGCTTGCTTGCGCCGTTGACGGTGAAC
Source organism: Burkholderiales bacterium (assembly GCA_035512195.1). Lineage (GTDB taxonomy): Bacteria > Pseudomonadota > Gammaproteobacteria > Burkholderiales > Eutrophovitaceae > DATKEK01. The sequence goes on along the minus strand of DATKEK010000120.1, from coordinate 11,835 downwards.
TGGGTGTTCTTCCCGGTCGGGACGCGGTGCCACTCGACGCCGCAATAGTGTCCGAGGATGTTGAACAGCGGATTCCCGGTGGTCAGATCCTCGCGCACCATGTCGGTACAGTGGATCTGCAGTTTCCTGCCTTCGCGCAGCATCAGCAGGCCGGTCGTGTGGTCGATCTGCGCGTCCATCAGCACGATCGCGCTCACCCCGGTATCGCGGATGCTGCGCGCCGGCTGCAGTTCCGGAAAAGCCTGAAACTGCGCGAGCAGATCCGGCGACGCGTTAAACAGCACCCAGTTGACGTTGTCGTCCGATATTGCGATCGACGATTGCGTGCGCGCCTTGGCGTTCAGCGTTCCCTTGCGCAGACCGTCGCAGTTCGGGCAGTTGCAGTTCCATTGCGGGAATCCGCCGCCGGCGGCAGCCCCGAGCACTCTGATTCGCATGTGGTGTTGTTTTTCCGTGGCCGAAAAAAACGAAAGCCCCGTTTCGGGGCCTTCGTCAGAGCCACCGCTGGATCAGCGGTTGGCGATGTACATCGTCACTTCGAAACCAAAACGCATTTCGGTGTACTCAGGCTTGCTCCACATAGGCTACCTCCAGAAAGTTGGACTACAATCGCATTTGATTCTTAATTACGACGGGTTGCCCCGCCACCTTTTGGGCCGTGGGACTCTGCACCGATACGTCTGGGCAGGCCTTTCCCCATAACCATTGTCGCGGGATGCCTTCCGGTATCCCCGCGAAAAAATCAGCAAAACGGCCTCATGATAATCATGACTTTTGGTGTGAAACTTTACTCGGGTCAAAGGGTTGCATAGGCTTTGCGCATGTCTGAAGCCGTATTCGACAGGGGCGCTTTCCTCCCCGATCCGTTCACCGAGTGGTACCACGGGCGCCCGTTCCAGGTCGCCTTCGTGGTTTCGCTGCTGGTGCATGCGGCCCTGATCGTGCTCGTTCCGGGGCTGCGCTCGGTCAATATCGAGCCGGAGCACGTGATCAGCGTCGAGATCCTGATGCCGGAAGCGCGACCAGTTGCCGAGCCCGAGCTGGTACCACCGGCCCCGACTTTTACGCTTCCGGTACCGCAGCAGCGGCCGATCGAGCAGCAGGTCACCCGTCCGCAGCCGCAAGTCGAACCGTTGCCAGAGCCGATCGTGCGGCAGCCCGAGCCGGAGTTGCCACCGGTTGCGCGAGCGGAGTTGACGCCGCCTGTACCGCGGCAACGGCCGGTCGAACAGCTGATCGCCCGTCCGCAGCCGATCGAGCCGTTGCCCGAACCGATCGTGCGCCAGCCGGAGCCGGAGCCGGAGTTACCGCCGGTGGCGCGTGCCGAACTGGCGCCTCCCGTTCCGCGGCAGGAGCCGCGGCCCGAGCCGCTTGCGGTCGAACCGCCGCTGCCCCGCCCGGAGCCGACCATCGCGCCGACGATCGAACCGACGCCAGTGCCGCAGGTGGTCGAGCCGCGCATCGAGCCGCGGCCGATCGCGCCCAGGCCGCAACCGCAGATCCAGCCTCGTGTCGAACCGCGGCCCGAGCCTGCGCCGAAACCGCCGATGGAAGTGCAACCCCAGCTCAGCCAGCCGGTGCCGCCACGCCCGGCTCCGGTTGCGCCGACCGTATCGCAGCCGCGCCCGTTGGAAGCGATCGTGGCGCCGCCGCCGGACCAGCCTGCGCCACCCAGCGTTGCTGCAATCCAGCCGCCGCCCCCGGTTGCCGCCCCGGTGCCGCCAGCACCGTCCCGTCCGGCGATCGACGAGTCGCGCCTCATGCAGACTTACGGCACCGAGATTTCGCGCGAGATCCGGCGATACCAGCGGTATCCGGTGGTCGCCCAGCGCCGCGGCTGGGAAGGCACGGCAGAGGTCACGTTGCGCATCGCCGCCGACGGCAGTGTCGTCAGCATCGAGCTCGGCAAAAGCAGCGGGCGCGAGATTCTGGATACCGAGGCGCTGAACATGGTGCGGCGCGCTTCGCCGCTGCCGCAGGCGCCCGACAATCTGCGCGGGCGCGAGCTGAACGTAACCGTTCCCATCGTGTTCAGGCTTCAGGACTCCTGAGGTTCGGCAGCTTCGTGCGGTGAACCGGGATCAGCGCACGGAAGACCTGCTCTATCCAGCGATAGAGCCCTATCTCGAGGCCGATTTCGCGGTCGGCTCGGGGCACCGTATCCACTACGAACTGAGCGGCAATCCGCAGGGATTCCCGATGCTGTTTCTGCACGGCGGGCCGGGCAGTCAGACGCGCCCCGGCCACCGCTGTTACTTCGACCCTCGCTTCTACCGGATCGTGTTGTTCGACCAGAGAGGTTGCGGTCGCAGCAGCCCTGCCGGAGCAGTGCATGACAACACCACGCATCACCTGATCGCGGACATCGAGCAACTTCGCCTGGCGCTCGGCGTGGAGCGCTGGCTGCTGTTCGGCGGCTCGTGGGGCAGCACGCTGGCGCTCGCCTATGCCGGCGCCCATCCGGACCGCGTCGCGGCGATGATCCTGCGTGGTGTGTTCCTCGCGTCCAGCAGCGAACTCGAGTGGTATCTGAACGGGCTGCGGCGTTTCGTGCCGGAAGCGTGGCAACAGCTCTCCGGAGGCGACGGCCGCGACCTGGTGGCGCGCTATCATTGCCTGGTGAATCATCCGGATCCGAAGACGGCGGCGTCTGCAGCACAGCGTTGGGTCGACTACGAAGTTGCAGCGATGGCGATGGGTGCGCCTGCACCCGCGGCGGCATCGCAGACCGACACACACGCACTGGTGGCGCGTACGCGTGTACAGCTGCACTACCTGGCGAACCGCTGCTTCCTGCGCGAAGGCGAATTGCTCGAAGACCTGCACCGGCTTGCCGCTACACCGGCGATCGTGGTGCAGGGGCGGCGCGACATGATCTGCCCCCCGCATACGGCATGGGAAGTGGCGTCGCGCCTGCCGCGGGCCGAGTTGCGCATGATTGCCGATGGCGGGCATGCGGCCGGCGAGGCGCCGATGGCGCCGGCCCTGAGACGGGCGGCGGACGACTTGCGGGAGCGGCTGTGAAAAGACGGGCGATGAGCCTTCGTTTTCGCATCAACGCGGTCATCACGCTGCTGATCGTGATCTTTTCGATGGCGACCGCCAACCTGCTGCTCGAGGAGACCCGCAGGTCGATTCGCGAGGAAATCGAGGCGGGAACCTACGTCACCCGACAGCTGATGCAGACGGTGATCGTCAACGCGCGCTGGGGCAACAACAGCTCGTACACGGAGGCCTTGCTCGAGTTTCTGCAACAGGTCGGCAGGGTGAGAGCCCACGAACTGCGCCTGTACGACGAACACGAACTGTTGCTCTACATATCGCCGCCGTCGGTATACAAGGCGGGACGCTATGCGCCGGCGTGGTTCGCCGAACTGGTGTCTCCGAAGGTGCAGGAAATCCGGCTGAACGTTCCGGGCGGGGCGGTGGTTATCGCGCCCGATCCGTCGCGATCCGTGCTGGATGCCTGGGACGACATCAAGGATTTCACCGCATTGCTGGTCGGCTTCTTCGTGCTGATCAACGTGATCGTGTTCTGGCTGCTGGGGCGTTCGCTGCGCCCGATCGGCACCGTGTTGCAGGGGCTTTCGGAGATGGAGCAGGGCAGGCTGCATACCCGCCTGCCGGATTTCCGGCTGCCGGAGTTCGCATCCATCAGCCATACCTTCAACCGCATGGCCGACACCCTTGAACAGAGCATTGCCGAGAACCAGCGGCTCGCGCTGATCGTCAAGCAGTCGAGCGATGCGATCATGATTCACGACCTGGAAGGGCGTATCTCCTTCTGGAACCCGGCAGCGGAACGCCTGTTCGGGTACCAGGCGCAGGAGGTGGTCGGCACCTCTGCCGCGCTCATCGCACCGCCGGACCGGCGCAACGAGATCCACGACAACCTCGAGGCGGTGCGTCAGCGCGAGTTCATCGAGAACCTGGAAACGCAGCGGCTGACGAAGGACGGAAGGGTAGTCGATGTGGCGTTGTCGGCCGCGCCGCTGGTGGATCCATCCAGCGGCGCGGTTATCGGTGAGATCTGCAGCATGCGTGACATTACCGAGCACAAGCTGATGCAGGCGGCGGAGAGGGAGCTGGAGCAGAACCGCAGGCTGACACGGATCATCCAGTCGAGACTGGAAGAAGAGCGCCGCAGCATTGCACGCGAACTGCACGATGAACTCGGCCAGTGCGTCACCGCCATCAAGACCATCGGCACGGCGATCGCCAACCGCACCGAGGAGAAATCGGCCGACACGCGCGACAACGCCAGGACGATCGTCACGGTCGCGAGCCACATCTACGACGTGGTGCACAGTATCATCCGCCAGCTGCGGCCGAGCGCGCTGGATCATCTCGGTCTCACGGATACCCTGCGCGACGCGGTCGCCAACTGGCGCTCCCGGCATCCGGAAATAGCCTGCGAGCTTTCGCTGTCGGGCGAGATCGAGGGGCTGGGTGAGGCGATCAACATCACCGTCTATCGCATCGTGCAGGAGTGCCTGACCAACGTCATCCGGCATTCCGAGGCGAACCGCGTCGACATCGAGATCGGGCGCGGGCAGGTCGAGGACCTCGGAGATGCGGTAATCGTCCGCGTGAAGGACAACGGCAAGGGCCTGCCGCAGCGAGATGAATCAGAGGCCACAAGCTTCGGATTGATGGGCATGCGCGAGCGCGTGCAGGCGCTCGGCGGCGAACTCGAACTCTCGGGCGCGCCCGGGCAGGGCGTGGCGATCCGCGTGGTGATCCCGGTCACCGGCAAGAGCCTTCCCGACGAGACACACAACCAGGAAACGTAATGTCTATGACCGGGGAACCGATCAAGGTAATGCTGGTGGACGACCACGCGGTGGTCCGCATGGGCTTCAGGCTGCTGCTCGATGGCTCGAACGACATCAGGGTGGCCTGCGAGGCCGACAGCGGCGAAGAGGCTACGCGCCGCTACCCGGAGGTCAAGCCGAATGTGGTGGTCATGGACATCTCGATGCCGGGCATTGGCGGGCTGGAGGCGATTGCCCGAATTCTCGCGCGCGACCCCGCGGCAAGGATCCTGGTGCTCTCCGCTCACGAAGACGCCATGCACGCGCGACGCGTGCTCAAGGCGGGTGCAGCGGGTTACCTGACCAAACGCAGCGCGGCCGAAGAGCTGATCCAGGCGATACGCCAGGTACACAGCGGCAAGACCTTCCTGGAGCCCGGAATCGCGCAGCAGCTTGCCGTTGAGCAACTGACCGGGGGCAGGAACCCGGTCGATTCGCTGAGCGAGAAGGAGTTCAAGGTGTTCCTGGAACTCGCAAAGGGCAAGTCCGTTCAGGACATTGCGGAGACCATGTCGCTCAGTCCCCGGACTGTCGGCACCCATCTTTACAACATCAAGCAGAAGCTCGGGGCCTCGAATTCTGCCGAGTTGGCAATCATCGCGATCCGAGCGGGGCTCATAGAGCTTTGAAATAACGGCGGTTTTCGTTATGCAACAAGGCGTGGCGCTGTCTAATGAAAATCATGAGTGGCATTTACGGCTTTTCCTGTAGGGGGCGGGGCCATGCCTGTCACAGAATTGCTTCGAAGGTTGCCGACAGGCGGCCCAATTTTCCCGTTGAAGGAAGTGTCGAAGAGGAGCTTTGCCATGTGGACGAAACCCGAATACACCGAAATGCGTTTTGGCTTTGAAGTCACGATGTACATCGCCAACCGCTGATCAATCGGTTTTGCGACAAGGGCTGCTTTCGGGCAGCCTTTTTTTTGTTCGACCGGGGCGCAGCTCCGGCAGCTTTAGAGCAGGAAAGCAATGAAAAAAAACAGAAAGGGAGGGCGCAACCCATCAGCCGGGCGTGCGCTGTCAGCAGGATTCGTGGCCAGGCCGCTTTGCCTGGCGATCGCCCTGGCCGGGGGACATCCGGTTTTCGCCCAGAACGACGAGCGCATCATCGCCGCGCCGATCGTGGTGACACCGACGCGGGTGGAACAGTCGGCGTTTGATCTGCCGACCGCGATCTCTGCAATCGAGTCGGAGTCGATTCAGGAGGCATCGTCGGCGACCAACATTTCCGAGTCACTGGTGAGAGTGCCCGGAACCGTAGTGCAGAACCGCCAAGCCTACGCGCAGGAACAGCAGATTATCGTGCGCGGTTTCGGCGCAAGGGCAAACTTCGGTGTGCGCGGGATCAAGCTGCTTGCCGACGGCATTCCCGCCAGCACGCCGGATGGACAGGGTGGCGCGGGACTTTTCGACCTGGGATCCGCGAAGCGTATCGAAGTGCTGCGCGGGCCATTCTCCGCGCTGTACGGAAACCACTCGGGCGGCGTCGTGCAGGTTTTTACCGAGGACGGTCCGGAACGTCCGACGGTAACGCCCAGCTTTGCTGCCGGCAGTTTCGATTCCTGGAAGGCGGGCCTGAAATTTGGCGGTACCTCCGGTCCGCTCAATTACATCGCAAATGCCACGCGCTTCGAAACCGAGGGATACCGCGATCACAGCGCCGCGCGCAAGGACCAGTTCAACGCAAAGCTGAAAGTGGAGCTCGGGGAACGTTCCTCCATGACGCTGTTAGCCAACCATCTTGATCAACCGCGAAACCAGGACCCGCTCGGGCTGACGGCAGCGCAGGTGGCGCAAAATCCCAAACAGTCGATTCCGCAGGCGACCCAGTTCAACACCGGACGCAATCTATCGAATACGCAGGCCGGTCTCGTATATGAGACCGGCGTTACCGAGCAGGATACATTGCGCCTGCTGGCGTACGCGGGGCGGCGCAGCAACGAGGGTTTTCTTCCTTTCGCGGGTACTGGATTTACGTCTGCAGGCGGTGTTGCGGCCATCGATCGCGACTACTACGGCGTGGGGGCGCGCTGGACCCGGGTAGACAGTCTTGCGGGTCGGCCCTTTGCAATCACGTTCGGCGCGGACTTTGATTCTGCGACCGATGCCAGGAAGGGTTACGCGAACAATAGCGGCGTCATCGGCGTACTCAAGCGCGATGAAGACAATACTGCGCAAGCGAGCGGTGGCTATGTCCAGGCGGAATGGCTGTTCGCCGAGCAATGGAGTGCGAGTGCCGGACTGCGTTATACGCACGTTGATTTCGAATCAAAGGATCGATTTGTCTGTCGCGGGACCGGCAGCGGCGCGGCCCTGCCTGTATGTCCGGGAGACCCGGCGGATGACGCTGTGAATCCTGACGACAGCGGTAGCGTGAGCCACGACGCGTGGACTCCGGTTGTTGGGCTGGTATACAAGGCAACACCCACGTTGAATTTCTACGCGAACGCGGGCAGGAGCTTCGAAACGCCCACGCTGATCGAGCTCGCATATCGCGTGGATGGAGAGCCGGGACTCAATTTCGGAATTGATCCGATGACGGCGCGACACTATGAAGTGGGGGCCAAAATGCTGGTGGGCGCCACTGGTTTGTTCGAGGTCGCAGTGTTCCGGATCGATACCGACAAGGAGATCGTGACTGCTGGCAACGTGGCCGGCCGGCAAACGTTCAAGAATGCGGGCAAGACGCAGAGAACCGGCGTCGAGCTTTCGGGTAGAGGCGAACTCGGCGGCGGATTCGCCGCTTACGGTGCGTTCACTTACATCGACGCCACGTTCGAGGACGGATTCTGTTCCGGCGTGGTGGCTGCCACGTGTGCAGCCAACGTCTTTGTCAACGAAGGCAACCGTCTCCCCGCGGTGCCGCGCTATGCTGCCTTCGGTGACCTGACCTGGAGTCATCCTGGCTGGGGCTTGTATACCGGCCTCGAGATGCGTTGGCATGGGAATGTGCCAGTTAACGATTTGAACACCGAAGACGCTGACAGCTACTTCGTGTCGAATGCGAGAATCGCGTTCAGGCAGACGTCCGGCGACTGGAGGTTCAGCCAGTTCCTCCGCGTCGACAACTTGTTCAGCGAGAAATACATCGGCGCGGTGGCCGTGAACGACGGCAACGGGCGGTACTATTACCCCGCTCCGACGCGTAACTTCCTGCTGGGGTGGTCTGCGAGTTACGTGTTCTGATTGTCTTCGGTCAGCCGTCCGGGCGCGTGGTGTACGTGGTGCCCGAACTTTTGTACGGCAACTGAGCTCGAACCGTTGCACCGGAGTGACACAAATAACAACCAGATCTGGAGAGGAGGATGTACGGAATGCAAGGCGCGGCGGCGCAGCGCTACTCCACCACCGCGATTGCGCTGCACTGGCTGGTCGCGATTCTCGTGTTCGGGCTGATCGGGCTGGGGTTATACATGACCGACATTCCACGCGGGACACCGGAGCGGTCCTATTTCTACAACCTGCACAAATCAATCGGCGTGACGGTTGCGCTGATCGTTTTCTTCAGGCTTTGGTGGCGCATCAGGCATCCGGCGCCGCCTCTCCCTGATTCGGTTCCCGCCTGGCAGGTCAGGGCGTCGAAGGTCAGTCACGTTTTGCTCTACACCTGCCTGATCGTGATGCCGCTGTCCGGATTCTCCGCCTCGCAGTTCACCAAGTGGGGTGTGGAGATATACGGGCTGTTCAAGATCCCGTCGATGGGGCCGGAAAACAAGGTGATCTACGACGTGCTTCAGGGAATACACGGAGTGACGGCGGTGGTGCTGATGACGGTGATCGTCATCCATGTTCTCGCCGCGTTAAAACACCTTCTGTTCGACCGGGATCGTGTGTTTCAGCGCATTCTGCCCGGCAAATAGCGACGCCTCGATCTCGAAAAAAAGCCCGCCTGCGCGGGCTTTTTTTATTGTCTGCGCGGGAACGCGATCACGTGATCGGCCTCGAGCCGGATGCCGATATCGGCGCCGAGCGCGTGGTTGTGGTGGCTGGGTACCAGCGCGAGTACTTTCGAGCCGCTCGGCAGACGCAGGGTGTAGAGAATCTCGGCGCCGCGAAAGGCCTTGTGCGCCACGGTGGCTTTCATCGTGCTGGTGTCGTCGTGGACCACGTCGTCCGGGCGCAATAGCACGTCGATCTCGCCGTTGAAGTAGCCGCAGGATGCGGCCGGCAGGTGAATCTCGCCGTTGAGAATGCCGAGTTCGATTTCCACATGTCCCGAGCCGCCGATCGTTCCCGGGATGAATACCCCCTGGCCGACGAAGTCGGCGACGAAACGGTTCGCCGGCCGGTGATAGATGTTGTACGCAGTGTCCCATTGCTGGATGCGTCCGTCGGCCATGATGCCGATCTCGTCGGCCACGGCGAACGCCTCGTGCTGGTCGTGCGTCACCATCAGCGCGGTGGAGTGCTGCTGCTTGAGGATGTCGCGCACTTCGAGGCTCAGGCGTTCGCGCAGCTCGACGTCCAGGTTCGAGAACGGTTCGTCCAGCAGCAGCAGTTCGGGCTTCGGCGCCAGCGCGCGCGCGAGCGCCACCCGCTGCTGCTGGCCGCCGGAGAGTTCGTGCGGATAGCTCCCGCGTGTCGGACCCAGACCGGTGATCTCGAGCAGTTCCTCGATGCGGGATACCTTGGCCGCCATTTCAACGCCGCGCAAACCGAAACCGATGTTCTGCTCCACCGTCAGGTGGGGAAACAGGGCGTAGTCCTGGAACACCATGCCGACGCGTCGCCCTTCCGGTGCGACATGCATGCGGTCGGAACTGACCGTCTGCCCGCTGAGACGGATCTCACCGTCGTTTATCCGCTCGAAGCCGGCGATGCAGCGCAGGACCGTGGTCTTGCCGCAACCGCTCGGCCCGAGCAGGCAGCCGATGTCGCCGCTCTGCAGCCGCAGCGAAAGGCCGGCGATCACCTGGTGATCGCCGTAGGCGGCATGGATGGAGTCGATTTCGATGAGTGGGTTCATGGGACCGGCGGATTTATTCGGACGCGCGGGTCAATTGTACGAGCGGAACGACCCCGGCGATCACCAGAACGACTGCAGGCAGCGCTGCGCGCTCCCATTGGCCCTCGGAGGTCAGTTCGAAGATACGGACCGCCAGGGTGTCCCAGCCAAAGGGGCGTGTCATCAGCGTGATGGGCATCTCTTTCATGACGTCGACGAACACCAGGATCGCGCCGGCGGCCATGCCGCGCCTGAGCATCGGCAGGTGTATGCGCGCAACCAGGCGCCAGCCTGCCTGCCCGAGCGAAACCGCAGCCTCTTCCACGCTGCGGGTGATGCGGTGCAGTGCGCTTTCGATAGGACCGAAGCCGACCGCGAGAAAGCGGATGAGGTAGGCGGTCACCATGGCCAGCACGGAACCCTGCAGCAGTGCCCCGGGGGGCAGCCCCGTTGTCTCGCGCAGCCAGTCCGGGATGCGCGAATCCAGCCAGGCGAAACAGATGAAAATGCCGACCGCGAGCACCGCACCCGGCACCGCATAACCAAGCGTGGCCACGCGCAATGCCAGCCGCGAGGCGAGGTCGCCGTGCTTGCGGGTGGCGTAACCCAGCAGCAGCGAAACGCCGCACACCGCCGCTGCCGCGAGGCCCGCAAGAAACAGCGTGCGCCAGAGGTAAGACAGATAGCGCGCATCCAGATCTTCCGCGGCGATCCGGGCCGCCCATATGACGAGCTGAACGACCGGGATCACGAAGGCGGCCGCGAGCACGGCGCTGCACGCGCCGACCGCCGCCCAGCGATGCCAGCCTGTCAACACCATGCGCGGTGCCTCGCCGGAGGCGCCTGATCCGGTGAAGCGCATGCGCGAGCGCGTGTACTGCTCCAGCAGCAGCACGACCAGCGCCACCAGCACCAGGATCGAGGCGATCTGGGAAGCGGCGGTCAGCGAGAACAATCCGTACCAGGCCTTGTAGATCCCGATTGTGAGCGTGTCGTAGTTGAAAACGGAAACCGCGCCGAAATCCGCCAGCGTTTCCATCAGCACCAGCGACAGCCCGGCTGCGATCCACGGACGCGCCATCGGCAACGCGACGTGCACGAAGGCGCCCAGGCTCGACAGTCCCAGAATGCGCCCGGCTTCCAGCATGCGCTTGCCCTGGGTGCGGAATGCGTTGCGCGCCAGCAGATAGACGTAGGGGTATAGCGCCAGCGTCATGACCACGATGATGCCGCCTCGGCTGCGCACTTCCGGCAGCCATGTGAGGCTGGAACCGGTGGCGCTGCGCAACCAGGTCTGCAGCGGGCCGGTGAAATCGAACAGGCCGACCACCACGAAAGCGATCACGTACGCAGGAATCGCCAGCGGCAGAATCAGCGCCCAGGAAAACAGCCTGCGTCCCGGGAATTCGCACACCGCGACCAGCCACGCGAGACCCACGCCGATCACCGCACTGGCCGCGCCGACCGCGAGCGCAAGCACCACGGTGTTGAATATCAGCTCGCCGAGGATGGTGGAAGCAAAATGCCGCCAGACGTCGTCCGCCGGCGTCAGATACGAAGCAAAGATGACTGCCAGTGGCGCGGACGCCAGCGCCGCGACCGCAAACAGGACGACGCGCCAGCCCGCCGCCGGGGAGAAGCCGCGTAAGCGCCGCGTCCGGAAACCGGGCGCGTCAGCGATAACCGGCACGATCCATCATCATCACCGCCGCCGCCTGCAGCTCGCCGGCTCTGGCGACGTTGATCTGGTTTTGCTTGAAGCTGCCCCAGCGCGCGACGAGCGGATCGGGTTGTACCGCAGGATTGACCGGGTACTCGAGGTTAGCGTCCGCGAACAGGTTCTGCGCTCGCGCGGAAGACAGCCACTCCAGCAGGCGAATGGCGCCATCGCGATTCTTCGCGTGCCTGGTGACGCCTGCGCCAGAAACGTTCACGTGCACGCCGGCACCCGCTTGGTTCGGCCAGAACAGCGCGAGCGGCAGGTTGGGCGAGCCCTGAATGAGCCGCCCGAAGTAATACGTGTTCGCGATGCCGACGTCGCAACGTCCGGCCGCAATCGCCTCCATCATCTTGGTGT
>DATKEK010000119.1:0-14561 GCA_035512195.1 Burkholderiales bacterium | reverse complement strand
ACGTCCGCCTTGACGATGCCCCAGTAATCGACGATCAGCGCGTTGGTAATGACCGTATCGGCCACTTCATGCGCGCGGCGCTGGCTCTGTCCCATGCCGTCGCGAATGACCTTGCCGCCGCCGAACTTCACCTCCTCGCCGTAGGTCGTGTAGTCGCGCTCGACCGAAATCCACAGCTCGGTGTCGGCCAGCCGGACGGTGTCTCCCGTGGTCGGGCCGAACATCTCGGCATAAGCCTGCCTGCCAACGCTGCGTGTCATCAGACTTTCCCCATCACTTTCCCCTGAAACCCGTACACGGTTTTTGCGCCGCCGTACTCCACCAGTTCGACCGTGCGGCTCTGCCCCGGCTCGAAGCGCACCGCGGTGCCCGATGGGATGTTGAGACGGTAGCCGCGCGCCCTGTCGCGCTCGAACTGCAGCGCGTCGTTGGTCTCGTAAAAGTGGTAGTGCGACCCGACCTGTATCGGCCGGTCTCCACCGTTGGCGACCTTGAGCTCGATGGTTTTGCGGCCGGCGTTGATATCGATCTCACCTGCCTGCGTCTTGATCTCACCTGGAATCATTGCACTCTCCAAAGCATGTTCACCGCAAAGGCGCCAAGAACGCAAAGAACAATGAGATAGATACAAAACAGGTTTTCTTGTTCGTTGCGTGCGTTGCGTTCATTGCGTCTTTGCTGATCTCGCTCTCCATGGTTTCAAGCTCACCCGGAATCATTGCCAACCCCAAACACTTTCTTGGTTACCCATGAAACTCAGCCATGCTTGGGCGAGCCCGCAAACCTTCCCTCACCCGGCGCTGCGCGCCACCCTCTCCCGGAGGGCGAGGGCACACACCCTTCTCCCTCCGGGAGAAGGGCTGGGGATGAGGGAGATCCAAGCCGGTTGCTCGGCATAAACGTTGCGCTCTGCGGCTGAATTTCATGGGTAACCAAGAACACTTTCACCTCAAGGACGAAAACCTGCCTGTCCTCTATCGGTTTTCTTCGCGTCCTTTGCGCCTTTGCGGTGAACGCACTTTCATCAAACAATCGGGCTGTGCACGGTGACCAGCTTGGTGCCGTCCGGAAAGGTCGCCTCGACCTGGATTTCCGGGACCATCTCCGGCACGCCTTCCATGACGTCCTCGCGCGAAAGCAGCGTCGCGCCCCACGACATCAGATCAGCCACGGTTCTGCCGTCGCGCGCGCCTTCCATGATCGCCGCAGAGATGTAGGCGACCGATTCCGGGTAATTCAGCTTCACCCCGCGCGCTTTCCTGCGCTCCGCCACCAGCGCGGCGGTGAAGATGAGCAATTTGTCTTTTTCTCGTGGTGTCAGCTCCATCTGTTCCTCTCGTGTCTTCTTCGCCCTCTCCGCCTTTCAGGGGGAGAGGGCCGGGGTGAGGTGGTCACGTGGCCCAGATCCTCGGCACCACCGCCTGTCTTCCGCAATACCACGGCCGCAGCACCTTCCAGATGTCGATGAACGCGGCTTTGGCGCCTTCGGCCTGCACACCGACCCAGCGTGCGATCAATGCCCCGTCGACCACCGTTACCGCGGTGCCCGCGTGGCGGCGGGCGGCGGCGCGCGCATCCTCCAGCACGTCCGGCCGCATCGTCGGGCCGACGGCGAGCATCGTTCCGAATGCCGTTGCATCGCCGAGCGAGGTTCTGGCAGCGAGCAGGCGATCGTCCGCATCGAGCACCGCACTCTCAAAAAGCAATAGGCGGCCCGCCACCGTCACGTTCAGCTTCTGACGAAGTGCGCCATCGACAAACGGTTTCTCCCCCGCGGTGCGCCCGAGGCAGACGATTTCCCACCCGCAATACGCTCCGCCTTCGTCGATCTCGACTTCCAGGGTCATGCGCGCCGTCGCGCCATCGAAAACGATGTTTTCCTGCGGCAACCATTCGCAGGTGCCGCCGCCGCCCACGCGCTGGCTGACGCGCTGGCTCGCCGGTCGCCCGAAGCCCCGGTACCACTTGGTCGCACCGGGCGTGGTGAGCTGCGCGTGCGCGCCACCAGCCGCCTCCACCACGATCTCCAGTGAATCCCCACCGGCAACACCGCCCGGCGGATGCACCACGATCGCCTGGCAAACCGCCCCGCCCTCCGGGTACAGCGGCCGCTGCATCACCAGCGGGCCGAGATGTTCCCGACGATGCAGACGCGTGCGTCCGCCTGCGCCGTCGAAACCCAGACGCAGGCGCGCATGCCAGCCCTCGATCCCGATCGGTTCGACCGGTTTCATACCGCAAGGAAACCGCGAACGCCGTCCGCATCCATGTCCGCGCCACGCCCGGATTTCACGATCTCGCCCCGCCGCAGCACCAGGTAGCGGTCGGCCAGATCGCGGGCAAAGTCGTAGTACTGCTCGACCAGCAGAATCGCCATGTCGCCTTTGTCCGCCAGACGACGGATCACCCGCTCGATGTCCTTGATGATCGATGGCTGAATGCCCTCGGTCGGTTCGTCGAGTATCAGGATCCTCGGCTGCATCGCCAGCGCGCGACCGATCGCCAGCTGCTGCTGCTGGCCGCCCGAAAGGTCGCCCCCGCGACGCTGCAGCATCGACTTCAGCACCGGGAACATCTCGAAGATTTCCTCCGGTATGTCCGCGCTGCGCCCGCGCCTCTTCGGTGCAAGTCCCATCAGCAGGTTTTCCTCGACCGTCAGGCGCGGAAAGATCTCCCGGCCCTGCGGTACGTAACCCATACCAAGGCGCACGCGCGCATAAGGCGGCAGCCCGTTCACCTCCGCGCCATCGAACACCATGCGCCCGTTCGCGACCGGCAACACGCCCATCAGGCACTTCAGCAGCGTGGTCTTGCCCACGCCGTTGCGCCCAAGCAGTGCGGTGACCTCTCCGCGCGCCACCTCGAAACTCACGTCCCGCAGCGTGTGACTCGAGCCGTAGTACTGGTTCAGTTTCTCGACGTTCAACATATTCAAGTCAAGTTCAAGAGCGAACCACCAAGAGCACCAAGGACACCTAGAGAACCTGAAAAAAAGATCCTGCGTCTGTGTTTTTCCCGGTTCGCGTGGTGGTCTTGGTGGTTCGCTTCCAGCATTCTTACCGACCGAGGTAGACCTCGATCACCCGTTCATCCGACTGGATCCTGTCCATCGGTCCTTCGGCCAGCACGCTGCCTTCGTGCAGCACGGTCACCGTCCGCGCGATGCGCTCGATGAATTCCATGTCGTGCTCGACCACGATTACCGACCTCGCACCGGCGAGCGAGTGCAGGAGTTCCGCGGTCTTCGCGGTTTCCTCGTCCGTCATGCCAGCGACCGGTTCGTCCAGCAGCAGCAATCGCGGCTCCTGCATCAGCAGCATGCCGATCTCCAGCCACTGCTTCTGCCCGTGGGCAAGGGATCCGGCGAGGCGCGAGGCATCCGGCAGCAGATCGATCAGTTCAAGGGTTTCGGCGATGTGGTCTCGCTGCTTTCCGGACAGTCTCGCCCGCAGGCTGGCCCAGACGCTCTTGTCGGTCTTCATTGCGAGCTCCAGGTTCTCGAACACCGTGTGGTTTTCGAACACCGTCGGCTTCTGGAACTTGCGGCCGATGCCGGCGTGCGCGATCTCCGGCTCGGTCAGTCGCGTGAGATCGATGGTCTGTCCGAAGAACGCCGTTCCGGAATCCGGGCGCGTCTTGCCGGTAATCACGTCCATCATGGTGGTCTTGCCGGCACCATTCGGGCCGATCACGCAACGCAGTTCGCCGGCATCGACCGTGAGCGTCAACGCGTTCAGCGCGCGAAAGCCGTCAAAGCTGACGGTGATGTCTTCGAGGTAAAGGATGGGGCCGTGGGAAACATCGACCGTTTCCGGCACGACGTGTCCGAGCCCGCTTGGCGCGCCGCTCGGCGCGAATCCTTCCTGCTCGCGCAATACGTTTTGGCTCATCTGCGTGCCCTCATGATCTGCGACGCCATCCCGACCAAACCCTTCGGCAGGAACAGGGTCACCAGAATGAACAGCAAACCGAGAAAGAACAGCCAGTACTCCGGAAACGACTGGGTAAAGAACGTTTTCGCCCCGTTTACCGCGAATGCGCCGATCAGCGGCCCGATCAGGGTGCCGCGCCCGCCCACGGCGACCCAGATCGCGATCTCGATCGAGTTCGCCGGCGACATCTCGCTCGGATTGATAATGCCGACCTGCGGCACGTACAACGCGCCGGCGATCCCGCACAGCACCGCGGAAAGCGTCCACACGAACAGCTTGTAGCCGAGCGGGTTATAGCCGCAGAACATCAGCCTGCTTTCGGAATCCCGGATCGCGGTCAACACCCGCCCGGCTTTCGAGCGCATGAGAAAACGCGTCAGCAGGATGGTCCCGATCACCAGTGCTGCCGACAGCGCGAACAGTACCGCGCGCGTCGAAGGCGCGGTGATCGGAAAACCGAGTACACGCTTGAAATCGGTAAAGCCGTTGTTGCCGCCGAAACCTGTCTCGTTGCGGAAGAACAGCAGCATGAAGGCGAAAGTCATCGCCTGGGTAATGATGGCGAAATACACGCCCTTGATCCGCGAGCGGAAGGCAAAGAACCCGAATACGAAAGCCAGCACGCCCGGCGCAAGAACCACCAGCAGTGCCGCCCACAGGAAATGCTCTGTTCCGGTCCAGTACCAGGGGTAGGCGGTCCAGTCCAGGAACACCATGAAGTCGGGCAGCTCGCTCTGATACTGCCCTTCGCCTTCGATCTGGCGCATCAGGTACATGCCGAAGGCGTAGCCGCCGAGCGCAAAGAACAGCCCATGGCCGAGCGAGAGAATTCCCGCATAGCCCCAGATCATGTTCATCGCCAGCGCCACTACGCAATAACAAAGGATCTTGCCGGCGAGCGTGATGGTGTATGCGGAAACATGCAGCGGGTTGTCGGGCTCGGTAAACACCGACAGCGCCGGCATGATCAGCAGCGTCACCGCCGCAAACACCGCAAGCGCGGTCCAGCCCGCGCCGGACAGGAAAGTTTCAGTAGTGTGTGGTTCGCGCATCGGCCTGCTCTCAACTCTCGACCGCCCGCCCCTTCAGGGCGAACAGTCCCTGCGGGCGCTTCTGGATCACCGCGATGATCAGCACCAACACCAGGATCTTGGTCAACACCGCGCCGATGTGCGGTTCGATGAATTTCGAGAACACGCCGAGCCCGAGCGCGGCATATACCGTCCCCGCAAGCTGGCCGACGCCGCCGAGCACCACCACCATGAACGAATCGATGATGTAAGCCTGACCGAGATCCGGGCCGACGTTGCCGATCTGGGACAGCGCCACACCGGCCAGTCCGGCGATGCCGGAGCCGAGACCGAACGCCATCAGGTCCACGCGCGCGGTCGGTACGCCGACGCAGGAAGCCATGGTGCGGTTCTGGGTCACGCTGCGAATGAACAGACCGAGCCGTGTGCGCGCCAGCAACAGCCACATCAGCAGCAGCACGATCAGGGCGAACACGATGATGACGATGCGGTTGTATGCCATCGCCACGTTCATCACTGTTATTCCGCCGGACATCCAGGATGGATTTGCCACTTCCACGTTCTGCGCGCCGAAGGTCTGCCGCACGGCCTGGATCAGAAACAGGCTGATGCCCCAGGTCGCCAGCAGCGTCTCCAGCGGGCGCCCGTACAACC
This sequence comes from Burkholderiales bacterium, assembly GCA_035512195.1. GTDB lineage: Bacteria > Pseudomonadota > Gammaproteobacteria > Burkholderiales > Eutrophovitaceae > DATKEK01. Next base: position 8,944 of record DATKEK010000119.1, on the reverse strand, counting down.
AGCGGATCACGCTGCGCTCCAGTGCCATGCCGACCAGCGCGGTGGCAACGAACGCGACCGGCAGCGCCGCCGCCAGGTACCAGTCGATCCATTCCGGAAAGTAGCTGCGGAAAACCTGCTGGGTCACGAACGTGGCGTAGGCGCCGATCATCAGCATCTCGCCGTGCGCCAGGTTGATTACGCCGAGCAGGCCGTAGGTGATCGCCAGTCCGAGCGCCGCCAGCAGCAGGATGCTGCCGAGGCTCAAGCCGGAGAACACGCGGCCGAGCATGTCCGAGAGCAGCAGCCTGCGATCGATGGACCGCAGCGCGTCGAGTGCAGCCGCGCGCACCTGCGCATCCGGCTCGACGAACGCACCGGCAGGGTCCAGTTCGACCAGCCGCGCAACCATCGCCCGCACCCGCGCCTGGCTCGCACTGCCGAGCACCTCGACCGCGGCCAGGCGGCGTTGCGGATCATCGCTGCGCAGATCGAGTTGCGCCTTGATGCGAACAAGCATTCCACGAATTGCCGGGTCGGTCTCGCCTTCCAGCGCCCTGGCGACTACCGGCAGAAGAGAAACGTCCTCGGTCCACTGCAGGGCAATGGCGGATTCCAGACGCACCAAACGCTCGGGCGACAGCAGGCTGAGTGCACCGATGGCAGTCTGCAGCCTCGCGCGAATCCGGTTGTTGACGATGACCGGCGAGAATTCCTCAGGCGCCGGGTCGAGCGTCTGCATGGTCGCAGCATCCAGCACGGCATCTTCGGACACGATCACGGCGCGGCCGTCCTCCGCGAGATAAATCTCGCCGTTCTGCATCGCCTGCAGCAGCGCGAGCGCCGCCGTCTCGCCGGATACGGCAATCTCCTCGATCGCGTCCAGCTTCTCCATCATGTCGTCGCTTGCGAGCCGGTCGACGATCGCCCGGTCGAGCGCATGCGAATCTGGCGCGGCCAGTCCGATCGACAGCACGGTGCAGGCGCAGGCAATCAGCCGCAGTAAGTTTCTCGGCATGGCTTCGGTCAAAAAAAGAGGCCTGCGGCGGTATCGATTGCGTTACCGCAGGCCCTGCCCTGAAGAACAATCCGCCGCCTGCGATACGGCGCTCCCCGGAGCGCCGTATCCATGGACGGATCAGAGGTTTTGCTTGCTCTCGTTACCCGGAATGAACGGGCTCCACGGTTGCGCGCGCACCGGCTTGCCGGTGTTCCACACGACCTGGAACTGACCGTTCGGCAGAATCTCGCCGATCATCACCGGCTTGTGCAGGTGGTGATTGGTCTTGTCCATGGTCAGCGTGAAGCCGGACGGTGACTTGAAGGTCTGGCCATACATGGCCTGCCGGACCTTGTCCACATCGGTGCTGCCCGCCTTCTTCACCGCCTGCGCCCACATGTGAATGCCGACGTAGGTCGCTTCCATCGGATCGTTGGTGACGACCGTGTCCGCACCGGCGAGGCGGTTCTTCTTCGCCCAGTCCTTGTACTTCTTGATGAATGCGTCGTTCACCGGGTTCTTCACCGTCATGAAGTAGTTCCAGGCCGCGAGATGGCCGACCAGGGGCCGTGTATCGACGCCGCGCAGTTCTTCCTCGCCTACGGAAAACGCCACTACCGGCACGTCAGTGGCCTTGAGGCCGGCATTGCCAAGCTCGCGGTAGAACGGCACGTTCGAATCGCCGTTGATGGTGGAGATCACCGCAGTCTTGTCGCCGGCCGAAAAGCGCTTGATGTTGGCGACGATGGTCTGGTAGTCGCTATGTCCGAACGGCGTGTAGATCTCCTGAATGTCACTGTCGGCGACACCCTTCGAGCGCAGGAAGGCGCGCAGGATGCGGTTGGTGGTTCGCGGATAGACGTAGTCGGTTCCAAGCAGGAAGAAGCGCTTGGCGGCACCGCCTTCCGCGCTTATCAGATACTCGACCGCCGGTATCGCCTGCTGGTTGGGTGCGGCGCCCGTATAGAACACGTTCTTGGAAAGCTCTTCGCCCTCGTACTGCACCGGATAGAACAGCAGGCCGTTCAGCTCTTCGAATACCGGCAGCACCGACTTGCGCGACACCGATGTCCAGCAGCCGAACACCACCGCCACCTTGTCCTGCGTGATCAACTGCCGCGCGCGCTCGGCGAACAGCGGCCAGTTGGACGCCGGGTCTACAACTACCGCCTCCAGTTTCTTGCCGAGCACGCCACCGTTGGCATTGATCTCCTCGATCGTCATCAGCGCCACGTTCTTCAGTGCCGTCTCCGAGATCGCCATGGTTCCGGACAGCGAATGCAGCACGCCGATCTTGATGGTATCGGCGGCAACAGCCTGTCCGCCGATCAACCCGCTTGCGCCGAATACCAGCGCCAGCATCGATTTCAGGAACTGCTTGCGGTTCATGTGCTCCCCTTTAAGTAGATAGAAAGATGAATTGCGTCGTCCTGCCAGCGCTGCAGAAGATTCTTCGGCATCACTGCGCAGGCGATGCGCCGTGTGGCATTCCGCAACAAGCGTGCCAAATCGCGATCGGCATTCTGTTCACGTTGTTATTCATGCTGTTGCGGTTCGCGTCCGCGATTTTTCAAAGCGTTTCTGCAGTCCGCGCATGCGTGCTCGATTCGGTCCGGCACCTTCGCGGTGCATGATTTCGGGTTCATGCACGAAAAAGAGGTGCGCCTGGTTCATTACTGGTGCAGACCGCGGAAACCCGGTGCAAGCCGGGCTTGGCAAACCCCGATAGCTGTATATAATCACAGTGTCTTGGAGATACGCCATGGATGAACTGACACCCCGCCAGGCCGAGGTACTGCAAACGATCCGCGACTTCGTGCAGGCGGCCGGTTTCCCGCCGACCCGCGCCGAGCTCGCCAAACTGCTCGACTTCCGCTCGCTGAACGCCGCCGAAGACCATCTCAAGGCCCTGGCGCGCAAGGGATTCATCGACATCCTGCCGGGCGCCTCGCGCGGCATCCGGCTGCGCGAAGGCATAGGCCTGCCGGTCATCGGGCGGGTATCGGCCGGCAGCCCGCTGCTGTCGGAGGCACACATCCAGGGCCGCGCGCAGATCGACCCGCTGCTGTTCAAGCCGCGGGCGGACTATCTGCTGAAAGTGCGCGGCACGAGCATGCGCGACGCCGGCATCCTGGAAGGCGACCTGCTCGCGGTGCACCGCACCCGCGAAGCGCGCAGCGGCCAGATCGTGGTCGCCCGCGTGAACGACGAAGTCACCGTCAAGCGCTTCCGCCGCCAGGGCGCGCAGGTCCAGCTCCTGCCGGAGAACCCCGACTTCGCACCACTATATATAGACCCGAAACGCGACCGCTTCGAAATAGAAGGCCTCGCCGTGGGCCTGATCCGCAACGGCAAACTCGCCTGAGCGTCGCAAAGACAATGCAAAGCCTGTTCACCACCAAGGCACCAAGACACCAAGGAAAATCTTCTTTTGGCATTTCTTGGTGCCTTGGTGCCTTGGTGGTTATCTAGATTTTTGTTGGTTATCCAGATTTTCCGTGGAACACCAGGCCAGATGTCTGCCGCGCTCGAGAACCTGTTGCAGAACGCCGCCGTCTGGCGCGGCGACGCGCATTCGCGGGTATCCGCGCCGGCGGTTGCGTCGGGGTTTGCCGCGCTGGACGAAACGCTCGGCGGCTGGCCGGTCGGCGCGCTTGCCGAATTGATTCCGCAGCATGAGGGCGTGGGCGAGCTGTCGGTGCTGCTGCCTGCGCTCGCGCGGCTGTCGCGGGAAGAACGCTGGGTCGCCTTCGTCAATCCGCCCCACCTGCCGTATGCACCTGCGCTCGCCGTCGCCGGGCTGAATCTCTCCGCCATCCTCGTCGTGCGCGCCGCCGGCACACCGGATGTCTTGTGGGCGATGGAACAGGCGCTGCGCTCCGGCGCCTGCAGCGCGGTGCTTGGCTGGCCGGGCTTCGTCACCGAGCAGGCAATCCGCCGGCTGCAGCTCGCGGCGGCAACCGGAGAAGCACTCGCGTTCTATTTCACCGTGCCCGGCGCACAGCCGCGCAACTCCCCCGTTCCCTTCCGTCTGCGCATCGGTGCGTGCAACGGTGCGACCGAAGTGGAAATACTCAAACGCCGCGGCGGCGGCGTGACCGCACCACTGATTCTGAAGGATGCACTGGTTCTGAAAGATGTTCTGGCTGTGCCTGGATTTTCCGCGCCTGCCGATCGAACTGTTCCTGCAGGCCGGCACGCCGCCTGACCCGCTGGTCGTCTCGAGCGGCGGCAACCGCCCGTCGGTCGTCGCCTGCGACGCGCGCGCGCAGGCGGCCGGCATCCGGCCCGGCATGTGGCTCTCGGCGGCATACGCGCTCGCCCCACAGATCGACACCCGCGTACGCGACCCGGCGCGGGAGCATGCAGCGCTCGAAGCCGCCGCACTGTGGGCGCTGCAGTTCACCTCGCACGTCAGCATCGTGTCGCCGGGGTCGCTGCTGCTCGAAATCGGCGGCAGCTTCAGGCTGTTCGGCGGGCTGGAGCGGCTGCGCGATTGCGTGCGCGATGCCGCCGCAGAACTCGGCCACGACGTGACGCTCGCCGCCACGCCGACGCCGCTCGGCGCGCAGTGGCTGGCTTGCGCCGGCTTCGACATGCTGGTTCACGACCGCGGAACGCTGCGCGATCATCTCGGCCGGCTGCCGATTGAAGCTCTCGAGCTCCGGCCGGATGCCGCCGCCTCGCTCGACAGGCTGGGTGTGCGCACGCTCGGCGAACTGCTGGCGCTGCCGCGCGACGGACTGGCGCGCCGCTTCGGCCAGACGCTGCTCGACCTGCTCGACCGCGCGCTCGGACGACTGCCCGATCCACGACCGCCACTCATTCCGCCGGAGCGCTTCCGCGTGGGTCTCGCGCTGCCATCACCCGTCGCCGAAGTCGAGGCACTGCTGTTCGCGGCGCACCGGCTGGTGCTGCAGTTATGCGGATTCCTTTCCGGCCGCAACGCCGGTGTAACAAGATTACGGCTCGCGCTGATCGACGAGAACCGTCGCACGACGGAAGTAAACATCTCGCTGTCGATCCCCAGCCGCGATCCGAAGCATCTCATCGCATTGCTGCGGGAGCGGCTGACGCTCACCCTGCTGCCTGCAAGAATAGAATCGATCGTGCTGGAAGCACCCGAAGTCGCGCAGCTCGCGCCACGCAACTTCTCGTTTTTTCCGGACCACGAACAATCGCGCGAAGAAAAAGCCGTGCTGGTGGAAAAACTGCGCGCACGGCTCGGCGAAGACGCTGTGCACGGGCTGGCGCTCTACCCCGATGCGCGGCCCGAGCTCGCCTGGCGCGAAGCCGAACCTGGCGCGAAGCCCGGCAACGCGCCGCCGCTGCCGCGCCCGGCCTGGCTGCTCGCGCGGCCGCGTGCGCTGCAGTCGCACGACGGTCTGCCCTGCCTCGACGGCCCGCTGGCGCTGCTCGACGGCCCGGAGCGTATCGAGTCCGGCTGGTGGGACGACAACGACGCGATGCGCGACTATTTCGTCGCGCGCAATCCGCACGGCGCGACGTTCTGGGTGTATCGCGAGCGCACGCCGCAGGGCAACTGGTTCCTGCACGGCATCTTTGCGTAATCGTCCATGTCCTGCGCCTACGCCGAACTGCATTGCATCAGCAACTTCACCTTCCTGCGCGGCGCCTCGCATGCGGAGGAGCTGGCCGAGCGCGCCGCGGAGCTGGGCTACTCGGCGCTGGCGGTCACCGACGAATGCTCGATGGCGGGCGTGGTACGCGCGCATGTCGCGGCGAAAGAAATCGGCCTCAAGCTAATCGTCGGCAGCGAATTCCGTCTCGCGGACGGACTGCGTCTGGTATTGCTTGCGCAGAATCGCGAAGGCTACGGCCAGCTCTGCGCGCTGATCACGCGCGGGCGGCGGGCGGCGAAGAAAGGCGACTATCGGCTGACCCGCGAGGATCTCGGACAGGACCTCGCCCACTGTCTCGTGCTCTGGCTGCCCGGCGACGATCCCGATGCGGAAACTGCGTGCTGGATCGCGCGGCGATTTCCGGACCGCGCCTGGATCGCGGTCGAGCTGCTTGCGCGCGCCGGCGACCGCGCCCGGCTCGCGCGGCTGGAAACGCTCGGCCGCGAAACCGGCCTGCCGCTCGTCGCGTGCGGAGACGTACACATGCACGCGCGCGAACGCCGCGCGCTGCAGGACGCGCTCACCGCGATCCGGCTCGGCGTGCCGGTGGCAAAGGCCGGCCACGCCCTGCATCCGAACGGCGAACGCCACTTGCGCCCGCGTGAAACCCTCGCACGCATCTACCCGCGCGCGCTGCTCGAACAAACCCTCCGCATCGCCGGACGCTGCGACTTCTCCCTCGACAGCCTGCGCTACGAATACCCCGAGGAAATCGTTCCCGCCGGCGAGACGCCGGCGTCGTACCTCCGGCGGCTGGTGGAGGAAGGCTTGCGGTGGCGGTCCGGCTCCGGGCAATCGCCAGAAGGCGGAGTGCCCGGTGCCCAGATCGAACACGAACTGAAACTGATTTCCGATCTCGGCTACGAGCCCTACTTCCTCACCGTGTACGACATCGTCCGCTTCGCGCGCAGCCGGGGGATTCTGTGCCAGGGACGCGGGTCGGCGGCGAACTCGGCGGTGTGTTACGCGCTGGGAATCACCGAGGTCGATCCCGGCCGCATGCGGATGCTGTTCGAGCGCTTCATCTCGAAGGAGCGCAACGAGCCGCCGGACATCGACGTGGACTTCGAACACCAGCGCCGCGAGGAAGTCATCCAGTACCTCTATGAAAAGTACGGCCGCGAGCGCGCGGCACTCGCCGCGACCGTGATCACCTACCGTTCGCGCAGCGCCTTCCGCGACGTCGGCAAGGCGCTCGGTCTCGACCTCGCGCAGGTCGACCGCATCTCGAAAAGCTTCGCCTGGTGGGATCGCCGCAGCGAGCGCGCGCAGCGGCTGCGCGAAGCCGGCTTCGATCCGGACACGCCGGTCATCCGCCGGCTGATCGCGCTCACCGATGCGCTGATCGGCTTCCCGCGCCATCTCTCGCAGCATGTCGGCGGATTCGTGATCTCGCGCGGACCGCTGTCGCAGCTCGTGCCGGTCGAGAATGCCGCGATGCCGGAGCGCACCATCATCCAGTGGGACAAGGACGATCTTGACGCGCTCGGCCTGCTGAAAGTGGACGTGCTCGCGCTCGGCATGCTCTCGGCGATCCGCCGCGCGCTCGAGCTGGTCGGAAAGATGCGTGGCCGGCCGTTCGGCATGGCGGACGTGCCGCCGGAAGACCCGCAGGTGTACGCGATGCTGCAGAAAGCCGACTCGATCGGCGTGTTCCAGATCGAATCGCGCGCGCAGATGAGCATGCTGCCGCGGCTCAGGCCGCGGACCTTCTACGACCTGGTGATCGAAGTCGCGATCGTGCGCCCCGGCCCGATCCAGGGCGGCATGGTGCATCCCTACCTGCGCCGTCGCCAGCGACTGGAACCGGTGACCTACCCGTCGGAAGAAGTCCGGCAGGTGCTGGAGCGCACGCTCGGCGTGCCGATCTTCCAGGAGCAGGTGATGCAGCTCGCGATCGTCGCCGCCGGTTTCACGCCGGGCGAGGCCGACCGTCTGCGCCGCTCGATGGCGGCCTGGAAAAGGAAAGGCGGGCTGCAGCATTTCGAGGAACGGCTGAAGCGCGGCATGGCGGAACGCGGTTATACGGCCGAGTTCGCCGACCAGATCTTCCGCCAGATCCTCGGCTTCGGCGAATACGGCTTCCCCGAATCGCACTCCGCCAGCTTCGCGCTGCTGGTCTACGTCTCCGCATGGCTGAAATGTCACCAACCTGCCGCATTCACCTGCGCCTTGCTCAACAGCCAGCCGATGGGTTTCTACGCACCCTCGCAACTCGTGCAGGACGCGCAACGGCATGGCGTCGAAGTCAGGCCGGTCGACGCCTTCGCAAGCGAATGGGAGTGCACTTTGGAGATAGCGCCCAGCGCCCGGTGCCCAGTGCTCAGCAGAAAAGCTTTGTATAACGATGACGATGCCTTATCGCCGGCCCAGCCGGCGATAAGGCTTGGCTTGCGCATGGTCAACGGCCTGTCAGAAGCGGGCGCGCAACAATTTATCGAGGCGCGCGCGCAAGGTGAATTCGACAATATCGAGGCACTGTTGCTGCGCGCCGGTCTTTCGCGAAAGGATCGCGAATGTCTCGCCGCCGCAGGCGCATTCGCCTCGACCGCCGGCCATCGGCGTAACGCGGCGTGGCTGGTTTCCGGCATCGAAGCACGCCCGCAACTGCTGCGCGACGCGCCGATCCGCGAAACCGCGGCCGACCTGCCTGCACCGGGCGAAGGCCAGGACATCGTCGCCGACTATGCGAACCTGGGGCTCACGCTCGGCCGCCATCCGCTCGCGCTGCTGCGGCCGCGGCTGCAGCGCCTGCGCATGTCGACCGCGGAAGAACTGCTGCGCACACCGCACGGCAGGACGGTGCGCACCGCCGGGCTGGTCACCTGCAGGCAGCGGCCCGGCACCGCGAGCGGCGTGATCTTCGTCACCCTCGAAGACGAAACCGGCCACATCAACGTCGTGGTGTGGAACAAGGTTTCCGAACGCCAGCGCCGCCCGCTGCTCGCCGCCCGCCTGCTCGGCGTGCACGGCGTACTGCAGCGCGAAGGCGAAGTCGTGCACCTGATCGCCGGCAGGCTGGTGGATCACTCCGACCTTCTCGGCACCCTCCTCGCCCGCTCGCGGGATTTCCACTAAATCGGGCGAGCGAAGATCAAAGCCAGGACGAACCACCAAGAACACCAAGAACACCAAGAACGACCCTGAATCTCGTTTCTCTTGGTGCCCTTGGTGACCTTGGTGGTTAATTGCATTTGAACTTGTCCTTCATGCGACACCACTATGGTTAAATTCCGCCTGCCATGACAGCAAAACAGCCATTCGATTTCGACACGCCCGTAGACCGGCGCGGGACTTCCAGCAGCAAGTGGGAGAAGTACGC
>DATKEK010000118.1:0-6709 GCA_035512195.1 Burkholderiales bacterium | reverse complement strand
TGAATCACCGCACATTCACAGCTTGCCACCCCGCATCGCCCCTTGCCCACCGTCACTGGCAATCCCGGCACGCACCGCCCCTGCCCGACCGGTTCGCCAGTCAGCCCAAACGCCCCTCACCTTCGAATTCACAGCAGGCTGGCCTGCGGTGGCACCGGCGGCGCCCGCGCGCCGAGTGGCAACTCGGGCTGGAACTGATCGGGAGCAGTCTTCTCCAGGTGCGCGAGGATCTTCGCGATGACCTTGCGACTCCTCGATGCTCGCGATTACCTTGAGCTTTCCGCCGCAGCGGGCACACTCATCGATCTCGATGCCAAACACGCGTTTCAGTCGCCGCGCCCAACTCATCGCCACGTGCCTGGGTGTCGGCGGCTTGGCCGATTCTGCTGCTGTGGACGGCTGCTTCGATGCGCCCGTTCCCCGGTGCGCGGGGGTCACCGCCGCGCGCAGCTTGCTGTGGGGCGCGAACACGCCGTGGTAGCGGGTCAGATTCATCCTCGGCGGTGGCACCAGTGCCGCCAACCGCGCTGGTATTTCCAGGAGCGAGAGATTCCGGGGACGATGAGTGTCGCGCGGGCTGCGCCCGCGAACGCGAGGTAGATTGATCTACTTATCAGACTGGCCACTTCGTGGCGAAGTCTGCTTCTGCTTCTGCCCTGTCGTGACGGACTCAGCGATGCCGAAAGACAATGGTCAGCTCGCGAGACGCCAGCCGACCGCTTGAAAACTCCTGCGCGCTGACCTGATCCAGCGCAAAGCCGGTGTTGTCTTCCACCGCGACCTTGCGGATGTCGCGGGTAACAGGGCGGGCAGTGGCCGAGCGCGTAAGCGGCGCGCAAGCGGCGAGGTTCAGGCCATTGCCGGCTGCAGCGGATTCGACGCGGACGATGTCCCGCGTAGTGGCAAGCAGCTGCGGTGACGAGCAGGGAGTGAGGACCAGCCGCAGCTGATCCTGACCCTTGGTGGCAGTGAACTCGTAAGGCCCCAGTGTTGCGTGCTGTGCAGCTGCAACTTCCACGCGATCGATCTGCGACTGCTGCCCGGCCGGATTGATGTTGTACACCTCAACCAGGCCTGGCAGCGTGGGGCGGTAGTGCACGATGAAACGCTCGCCACTGCGGAACTCGTGCGTCGCTGGATTCACCGGAATCGTGCCGCCACCAGGCAATTGCGCATGGATCTCGTAGGCCAGGCCTGCGAACACAATGGGAGAGTTGTCTGCCGGCGAAGCGAAGACAGGATCTGGCGGCACCGAGTCGCCGGTACTGGCATCGTAGAACGTTGCAGCGCCCACAGGTGCATATTGCGGTGCGGGTGCGTACTGGGGTGCTGGCGCGTACGCAGTTGACGGCGCATCGGCTGGCGGCGGCGCACCGGCTGCTGATGCTGTTGCCTGCGAGGCATTGGCCCTGCGGCCGAACCAGTTCGAAAGCCCGCCGGTTACCGATTGCAGAATACCCGTGACCAGAGTCTGGCCCGTGGCGTGCGCGATAACTGCGAGCGAGTTGGCAAAGAACCTGCGCATTGATCCGCCGCCCGGCACCGCCTGACCCGCAAGCGGATCGTAGACGGGTTGCGCGTTGCCATCAGCCGCAGTCGAGTAGACCGGTGGCACATACGCGGGCGCACCCTGATCTGCGGGGGCAGGCATTGCAGGTGGCGTCGCTACAGGCGGCGCATAGAGTGGCTGCGGTTCCTGCGCGCTCGACGCTACAGCAAGCCAGGGAAGCGCAATGCAGATCGCCAGCGCGGGCTTGCGCCCGACCGCCTTGCAAACGTCGTCGAACCCGCGCATGGCGCCCTCGCTGGCTGGACTCTAGTTAATCTTGACCTTGGAGCTTATAACAAAAGTCGCGGCGTGATAGCAATGCCCGACTCCGGACAGACCTGATCCTCGTGCCGCAATTCGTCTATTCTCGGTTGCAAGGAGCGGCTGGTGGCCGCGGCGGGGAGCCCGGGTGCATTCACAAGGCGAAAGCGGGGCGGGGCGGTGCCGGAGGGCGAGTCTGTTCACGCTGCTGTTGTCTGTTGCGGTGGTCCCCGCGGCCACTCCTGCGGCACCCGACCCTGCCGAAGCCGCGCGCGCAGACATGCTGCTGATCGTGGACTGCCTGCTGCCGGGCCAGGTCCGCCGCCTCGGCCAGCGCAGCAACTACCTCAGCGCACGCCGACCCGCGCGTCTGCCGGCGCGCGAATGCCAGATTCGCGGCGGCGAGTACGTGGCCTACGATCGCGCGGACCTGCGCAGTGCCCTCAATGCCTGGCTGCCTCTTGCCGAGCAGGGCGACGTCGAAGCTCGCGTCATCGTCGGCGAGATCCATGAGCGCGGCCTTGGCGTGGAGCCCGACCATGAAGCCGCGGCGCGGTGGTATCGCCTCGCCGCTGACGCGGGCGATCGTCGCGCCATGGTCAACCTCGGCTACCTCTACGAGCGCGGCCTCGGCGTTGTGCCGGATGCGCGTGTAGCGATTGACTGGTACCGGCGTGCCGCGGGTCGTGATGTTCCGATCGAGCTGGAAGCCCCTCCCGCCGCTCCAGACCAGGGTCCAGACATCGAGCGGCTGCAGCGTGAGATCGAGCAGCGTCAGGCGGCCACTGAAGCCCTTGCTACAGAGCTCGCAGCGGCGCGCGCTGCAGGCGCCGCACAGCAGGAGGCCCTGGACGCGGCGCGACGCGAGGTTGCGGCGGCACTTGCGGGTGGCAACGCGGAACGCGCAATTCTTGATGGGGCCAACTCCCGACTGGCGCTGGCCACGCGTCTGCAAGAGGAGATCACGACACAGCTCGTGGCACGCGAACGCGATCTTACGGCGGAACGCACCACCGTCGAGCGACTCGGCCGCGAGCTGACCGAGGCGGCCGAACTTGCGGGTAATCGGGAGCAACGAATCGCGCAGCTGGAGCAGGACGCCGCCCAGCTGCGGCGTGGCCTCGAACAGAAGCTGCTGGCGGGACCGGAACTTGCGTTGGTGGACCCGCCGATGGTGCAGACGCGCGACATCGTCCCGGTCGCAACCGTGATGTCGGCAGAGCGCACCATCGTCGGTCGGGTCACGGCGCCGGCAGGCCTGCTGTCGCTGACGATCAACGACATCGCCGTGAGTGCGAATGATCGCGGCGTGTTCAGCATGAATCTTGCAATCGGCGGCAGCGAACTGCCGGTGCGCATCGCCGCAGTGGACGGGCAGGGCAAGCGCGCCGAGCTGAGCTTCCGGCTGCAGCGACCACGCGAAACTCCTGTCGCGGCGCCAGCGCCGCGCGCTCCCACCGCGCCCCCCGTTGAATTTGGCAATTACCACGCCCTTGTGATCGGCAACGATGACTACCAGCACCTGCCCGACCTGGGCTCGCCGTCCAACGATGTCGCCGAGCTTGCGAAACTGCTGGAACAGCGTTACGGGTTCAAGGTGACGGTGCTGCGCAATGCCTCGCGCTACCAGATCCTGTCGGCACTCAATGCGCTGCGCGAATCACTGACGCCGCGCGACAACCTGCTCGTCTACTTTGCCGGCCACGGCGAGCTTGACGACGTGAACCAGCGCGGCTATTGGCTGCCGGTGGATGCCGAGCGGGACAGCTCTGCCAACTGGATCCCGACTACCGCCGTAACCGACGTGCTCAATATTGTGCGCGCGAAGCATGTGATGCTGGTGGTGGACTCCTGCTATGCGGGGGCTCTCACACGATCTTCGGTCGGCAGACTGCGGGCCGGCATGACGGAAGCGGAACGCGTCCACTGGTTGCGAACGATGTCGTCCCGTCGGACACGTACGGTGCTGACGTCGGGTGGCCTCGCACCAGTCATGGATGCGGGCGGCGGCCGGCACTCGGTGTTCGCAAAAGCGCTGCTCGACGTACTGGTCGCCAACGAGGACGTCCTTGACGGCCAGCGTCTGCACCGCGAGGTGGCCGCACGCGTAGCTTATGCGGCCGCGAACCTGGCATTCGACCAGGTGCCCGAGTACGCGCCTATCCGCCATGCCGGTCACGAGGCTGGCGAGTTCTTGCTTGTTCCGCAGCCCAGGTCCAGGTAGTGGTAGCTCAAAATTCCTTGCGAAAGCCCAGCGTGAGCCGGCTGCGGTCCAGATCGTTGTTAGAGAGCAGCATCGAATAATCGAGGAAGGTGCTCCAACCGCCCGGCAAGACGGCCGAAATAGAAAGCGCCGCCTCGACGCCCGACTCATCCTGATCTTCCCCGACCAGCGAGAACGTTGTATTCGCGGTATCAAGCAGGAAGCGCGAGTCGATGGACTGCGGATCCCCGTTGAGCTGGTGCTGGTATTCGACGCGCAGCTGCGGCACGAAAACGCCCGCATTGCCCGAGCCCGTGTAGGCGATGCGCAAGCCGGCATGACCGAGGGTCGAACTGCGCTTCGTGCTGCCGAATTCCATGGCGAGACCTGACCCCGAAAGGTCGGTTTCGGCGTAGCCGCCTAGCTTCGTCCGCGTCCAGGTTATTCCACCGTAGAGCCCAAAGCCTAAAGCACCCTGGCCAAAGTCCTGTCCGGCGTTGAGCCCGAGCCAGGTCGTGGTGCCTTCGGTATCGCCCGCCATTGCGGTATCAACCTGCGCCAGCGTGCGGGTGGACTCCTGGAACACCGAGAAACGACGATAGGTGCTGTCGGTCCAGCCATACCCGCCGCTCAGGTCGACGAAGCCAGACTCACCGATGCCGAACGAGCTGAACAAGGTCAGATAGACATCTTCCACATCGCCGTCACCCGCGCGCGACTCGGGAGTGAAATTAGTGCCGGGATCCTCGGCCGTGAACTTGTAGTCGCTACGCTCGACACCGCCGAACGCGCCAAGTACTGCGGTGTCGGACAGCCGGTAATCAAGGCCGATCTCGGCGCCTCTGGAATCGCCGTCGAGCGCACGCTCGGCTACGGCAGTAGTGCCGGCATCGCGTTCGAACCAACTGCCGAACACGTTCACAAGCAGCCCGAATGGACCCACGTCCACGCGCGCACCGGGCTCCACTGGACCGGCACCACGCAGGTCGCCGCGAGCCTGAGCCGCGTCCACGAGCGAGCGGTTGTGGCCAAGCGCCTGACTGGGATTCAACGAGGACTCACTGTCCCCCGAAAGGTTGCCGAGCCCGCCCGTAGTTTCGCTGCAACGAGTGGCCAGTGTGCTGGTCGCACCGCCACAAACCGAGAAGAAGAAATCCTGGAACGGAGCGTTGGCCGCACCAGCGCTTCCTGCTGCGAGGGCGAAGCCCGTGGCAACCCAACCCTTGATCCACCTAGACAGCATCTTCGCTCTCCCTTCCCGGTAAAACCGCAGATTCCTCACAACGATGCTACAACCTCCGGCAGCGTGATGCGAACCTCATGGCCCATTGGACTTGCCGGGCAATGCCGAGATTGCACCGTGCTGGCCACCCGTGGGATAGTGCCGCAAAGACGAACAAGTGCCGGCAGAAACGGCAATCAACAGGAGGTCGACCTTGGACGCCCGCCTTCCCCTTTCCCGACTGGCGCCGGCTCTCCTGATGTTGATTGCGATGGGCGCACAGGCCGACTCCGCGACAATGGGACAAGTGGACCTTGTGGCGGGCCGCACGCTCACACTGGCCCTGGATGCTGCGGCAACCAGAAACCTGACATCCGCGGCAATCATGACGACCGAATCGGGGCGCCTTGCACAGGCGCCCGGCATGCGCGCGACACTGGGACCAGCGCGCGACGGCGTCCGCTGGCTGCGAATTTCCGCGAGCGCCACCGCGGCAACGCGGCAATACCAGATCCACGGCGTGGCCGGCAGAAACTTCGGTGGAGTTGTTCCGCTTGCCGTGCGTGTGGTTGCGCCGACCCGGGCGGGCACCCCTGTATCACGATCAACGCAGTGGAGCGCCGAGACGGCAACCGTGGGCGACGCCGCAAACATCCGGAACGCGCGGCCATTCCGGGCGCTTACCAGCCGGTTGGCGAGCTTGGGCCGCGACCTGCCGGCGGTGACGGTCGACCTCGGCAGTTTCGGAGGCACGGTACCGCCTCCGGGCTCCAACAATGTATACCGCCCCGACGTGGTCCGCGTTGTCACTGCGCCGAATACGCAGGTGACGGGAGTCGCTCCGGTAGGCACTGCGACGGTTGGTTCGGAGCTTGTAATTTCCGGGCAGTATCTGCCGGCCGATGCCGTGATTCGCATCGGTGGCACGACCCTCACCCTGCTTTCTGTCACCCCGACGAAGATACGTGCGCGCCTGCCACAGACTCCCGTCACGGGGCCGCTGATCCTGGTCTGGCCCAGCGGGGGGCAGGAGGCGGTGCTTGACGACAGCTACGTCGTCACCGGCACTCCGACACCGGCAGCATTCGCGTCGTTCGAACCACTTGCCGCCGGGCAGAACTACAAGAACGCTTACCTGCTGTCGTTGCTGTCATGGCTGGCCTATGCGGATCGCGACGTGGCCGTGACCCAGGCCGCTGCCTGGGGACTCACTATCGGGTCCAACGGCGTGATTGATGTTGACACTCCCTACTTTGCCGGCATGTCGGGTAACACGCAGGCCCTGATCCTGAGCAATGCGAACACGGTGTTCCTGGCCTTCCGGGGATCGACTGACGAGGACTTCTTCCAGGACTGGCTTGATAATGACCTCGACCTCGCCCCTCAGCCGGCAGGACACTGGGGCTCGGGCGTCGTTCTTCACCATGGATTCGCGGAGGCCATGGCGATTGCCTATCCGGCGGTTAAAGCGCGC
>DATKEK010000117.1:0-7289 GCA_035512195.1 Burkholderiales bacterium | reverse complement strand
CACAACCGCGCCGAGCGCAGTTCCCAAGTCCTCGGCGGCAAGCTGGCCATAGAAGTTGAACTCGTTGGACAGCGGGGCGAGCAGAAAATTGGCTTCGGGTTGACGCTCGAGCGCCACCAGCGCACGCGCTTTCCAGTAACGCCACGACGGCGCCATCCTGCCGCGTGGGCTCATTGCGTCCACCGCCGACAGGACCGCCCCCCAGTCGTCGCCGGCGCGCAGCGCGCTGCGCACCTTCCAGGCCAGCTGCGTGTCGTTCAGCCCGGCTACATCCGCGCGCTTGAACCATGCGAGAGAGTCCGCGCGATGTTTCCAGGCGCTGACCATCGCTACCTGGCCCCACGCATAGTCGCGCTCCGCCTTGGGCAGGGATTTCTCGATCGAGCGCAGCTTCTGCGAAGCGAGCTGCGGCCAGGCGTCCGCCGCGCGATACAGCGCATAGATCGTCAGTTCGCGCTGCGCGCGACTTTTCACCGGCAGCGGGCTGCGCTCGAGATAGCCCTGTGGGCGGCGCGCAATCGAATCGAACAGATTCGGGTCGGGGCGCTGGATCTGCGGCAGGTACTCGACCGCTGCCTTGGCCACGGTGCGGTTGCCGGCTTCGAGCGCGAGTCGCACCCGTTGCCAGGCGTCTTCCACACCGAGCAGCT
This sequence comes from Burkholderiales bacterium, assembly GCA_035512195.1. GTDB lineage: Bacteria > Pseudomonadota > Gammaproteobacteria > Burkholderiales > Eutrophovitaceae > DATKEK01. The sequence goes on along the minus strand of DATKEK010000117.1, from coordinate 6,639 downwards.
TGTGCTCGAACATCGCGGCGAACAGCGGCAGGCAGCTCTCGGGCTGGACGCGGCCGGTGAACCAATGCGGACGCGCCGCCGCCAGCGCGGCCTGGTCGCCCAGCGCGATCCTGGCCTGCAGCGAGTAGCAGGTCAGCTCGACGTCTTCGGTGCTCAGGCGAGGAAACTCCCTGAGAAAGGTATTCCATTCCTGGCGCCGCGCAAGCGCACGCAGCCAGTCTGCCCGCAACCGGTCCGCGATCAGCGTGTTCTCGTTGCGGGTCAGGAACGCCAGGATCTCCGCTTCGTGCGCGGTGTCGATACGCAGGGTCAGGTGCCAGTACTGCGCGTACGGTGCAAGCGCGTGACCGTCAAGCGCGCGCAGTTGATCTGCAAGCAGCTCGACGTCGCCGTTGCGGTATGACTCCCGCGCTTCGAGAAATAGTTCGTCCGCGGGAGCAGCGACAGCGATGCCGGCCGCGAGCAGCAGGCCAACCAGTGCGCGCTTGATGTAGGTGAGGAGGAAAAATCTGTGCATCGAACGGTACATTATATAGAGCGCACACCACTTGTGGCAGCAAGCTTCAGGCCAGAAACAGCGGATAGGCGGGATTGTGCGTCTCTTCCCAGTGCGGGTACCCGAGCCGCAGCAGGAACCGGCGGAACAGCACTGCGTCCCGCGGCGGCACCTGGATGCCGGCCAGCACGCGCCCGTAGTCCGCACCATGATTCCGATAGTGAAACAGGCTGATGTTCCAGTCGTGAGTCATTCCGTGCAGAAAATCCATCAGCGCGCCGGGGCGTTCCGGGAACTCGAAGCGCAGAAGCCGTTCGTGCTCGACCTGTGGCGCGCGCCCGCCCACCAGATGGCGTATATGCAGTTTCGCCATCTCGTTCTCCGACAGATCCTCGGTTGCGAGTCCCTGGCTGCGCAGCATCCGCACCAGTTGCCGGGTCTCGCAGGCGTCGCGGATCTGTACGCCGACGAACACATGCGCGCGCTCCGGATCGGCGTAGCGGTAGTTGAATTCGGTGACGTTGCGCGGACCCAGCAGCGCACAGAAACGTTTGAAGCTGCCCGGCCGCTCGGGAATGGTGACCGCCAGCAACGCCTCCCGCCGCTCGCCGAGTTCGGCTCGCTCCGCGACGAAGCGCAGCCGCTCGAAGTTCATGTTTGCCCCACAGGCGACCGCCACCAGTGTCTGCCTGCGCAGACCGTGACGATCCGCGTAAGCCTTCGCGCCAGCGATCGCGAGCGCGCCGGCCGGCTCGAGAATCGAGCGCGTGTCTTCGAACACGTCCTTGATGGCGGCGCAGATCGCGTCGTTGTCGACCAGCACCATGTCGTCCACGCATTGCCTGGCCAGCCTGAAGGTCTCTCGCCCGACCTGCCGGACTGCCACCCCATCCGCGAACAATCCCGCCCGCCTCAGCCTGACCCGGCGCCCGCTGCGCAGCGAGCGCGTCATGGCGTCGGCGTCGACCGGCTCCACGCCGATCACGCGCACCTCGGGCCGCAGCCGCTTGATGAAGCTGCCGATACCGACGATCAACCCACCGCCGCCGACTGCCACGAAGACCGCGTGCAGCGGACCGCTGTGCTGGCGCAGGATCTCCATGCCGATGGTGCCCTGGCCGGCGATCACATCCGGATCGTCATACGGATGGACGAAAGTCAGTCCTTTCTGCCGCGCCAGGGCGATCGCGCGCGTGCTGGCCTCGTCGTAGGAGTCGCTGTGCAGAATGACCCGCGCGCCGCGCGCCGCGACCGCGGCGATCTTGATCTGCGGTGTAGTCACCGGCATGACGATGGTCGCCTTGCAGCCGAGCCGCTGTGCCGCGAGCGCGACGCCCTGCGCGTGATTGCCGGCAGATGCACCATCTTGTTGTAGGCGCCGCGCAGCTTGAACGAGAACACCGGTTGCAGGTCCTCGCGCTTCAACAGCAGGCGATTGCCCATGCGCGCGGACAGCGCCGGCGCCGCTTCGAGCGGGGACTCGATGGCGACGTCGTACACCCTGGCGGAAAGAATGCGTTCCAGATAATCGTTTTTCATGGAGCGGGGGAGGCCGGTTGGGATGGTGGCGCTGCTGGTCATGCAACAGCGTTGACGCTATCCTAGCGTGAACTCGAAACGGAATTTCGGATGGGCAGAGAAGCACTCAAGCAGGCCGCTGCCAGCGCCGCCGTGGCATTCGTGCCGGATGGCGCGGTGGTCGGCGTCGGCACCGGCTCGACCGCCAACTTCTTCATAGACGTACTGGCCACGATCAAGTCGCGGATCGAGGGCGCGGTGGCAAGCTCGGAGGCGACCGCAGCGCGTCTGCAGGCGGCCGGCATCCGCGTGCTCGACCTGAACGCAGTCGACGAGCTGCCGGTGTACGTGGACGGCGCGGACGAGATCACGTCGCACATGCACATGATCAAGGGCGGCGGCGGCGCGCTCACGCGCGAGAAGATCGTCGCCGCGGTGGCGCAGAAGTTCGTGTGCATCGCGGACGACTCCAAACTGGTGGACGTGCTGGGGGCTTTCCCGTTGCCGGTCGAGGTGATTCCAATGGCGCGTGCCCACGTTGCCCGCCAACTGGTCGGTCTCGGCGGGCGCCCCGAGTTGAGAAAGGATTTCGTCACCGACAACGGCAACCTCATACTGGACGTCAGAGGGCTGAGCATCGCGAACCCGGTCGAGCTGGAGGGGCGGATCAACCAGATCGTCGGCGTGGTGACCAGCGGCCTGTTTGCCAGGCGCAGCGCGGATGTGGCGCTGCTCGGGGCCGCGGAAGGCGTCAGGCAGTTGACCCGGCAGACCGGGCCTGAAACCATTCTGTAATGTTCCAGCGTTACGCTAGCCCGTTCATTGCAGAACCTATTCCGAGGAGGAAGCCGGAGTGGTAACCACCAGCGAACATACATCCAAGCAGTTCGATGCGGAGCTTGAAACTGTCCGCTCGCGCGTTCTCCAGATGGGCGGCATGGTCGAGGAGCAGATCAAGGTCGCGCTCGATGCGCTGACGGCGGGCGACCTCGACCTGTGCGACAGCGTCGAGGAAAACGACCATAGGGTGAACGCGCTCGAGGTCGAGATCGACGAGGACGTGAGCACCATCATTGCGCGGCGGCAGCCGGCGGCGAGCGATCTGCGCATGCTGATGACGGTGGTGAAGACCATCACCGATCTTGAGCGCATCGGCGACGAGGCGGCGAAGATCGCCCGCATGGCCAAGCTCATCCACTCCGCGGACCGGCTCCAGCAGCCGCGCATGGTCGAGATCCGGCGCATGTCGCAGGTTGCCCTGCAGATGCTGCGCAAGTCGCTGGACGCGTTCGCCCGCCTCGACCTGACGGCTTCGGCGGAAGTGGTGCGCCAGGACGTACACGTGGACGAGGAGTTCCGCGGCATCATCCGCCAGCTGATCACTTTCATGATGGAAGATCCGCGCACGATCTCGGCATCGCTCGAGCTGCTGTTCGTGGCGAAAGCCATCGAGCGCATCGGAGATCATGCCAAGAACATCTCCGAGTACGTGATATACATGGTGAAGGGCAAGGATGTGCGACACACCTCGATCGAGGAAATCGAGCGCGAAGTGATGGGCTGAGCGCGCAGCGTCCCGACACTCTCACTTCCGCGGTAATATCTCCCGGTCATTCACGGTGCCGCGCGGCACACTGAGACCGGGATGCAGGAACACTCCACCATTGCAGCGGTCGATCTGGGTTCGAACTCATTCCGGCTTCAGGTCGGCCGCGTCGTGGACGACCAGGTCTACCCGCTCGATTCCCTGCGTGCGACCGTCAGGCTTGCCGCGGGCCTGACCCCCGACAAGCTGATCGACGAAGCAGCGCAGCAGCGCGCGGTCGAGGCACTCAGCCGGTTCGGCGAGCGGTTGCGCGGTTTTGCGCAGGGCGCCGTGCGTGCGGTCGGCACCAATACCTTGCGCGTGGCGAAGAACTCGGCCGACGTGCTTGCGCGTTTCGAACGCGCACTCGGTTTCCCGATCGAGATCGTCGCCGGCCGCGAAGAGGCCCGTCTGATTTACCTCGGCGTCGCGCACAGCCTGCCGCACAGCCCGGACAAACGGCTGGTGGTGGATATTGGCGGCGGCTCGACCGAATTCATCATCGGCGCAGGCCACCAGCCGCACCGGCTGGAAAGCCTGTACATGGGATGTGTGAGCTGGAGCCTGCGCTTCTTCCCGGGAGGCCGCGTCTCGAAGTCCGGCATGAAGCAGGCCGAGCTCGCCGCGCGCGTCGGGATCGAAACCATTCGCCGGCAGTTTTCCTCGAAACACTGGCAGGAAGCGGTCGGCTCGTCGGGCACGGCTCGCTCGCTCGGCGACATCCTGGAAGCCAGCGGCTGGAGCACCGGCGGCATTACCCGCGATGGGCTCGAGAAACTGCGCAGCGTGCTGATCAAGGCGGGCGACACTGCGAAACTCGATCTGCCGGGTCTTAGGGCCGACCGGATTCCAGTGTTGGCCGGCGGGTTCGCCATCATGTCCGCGATATTCGCCGAGCTGGGCGCCGAGCACATGAAGCTCGCCACCGGCGCCATGCGCCAGGGCATCCTGTGGGACATGATCGGGCGCGCGCATCGCCGCGACATGCGCGATCTGACCGTGCGACAGTTCATGCAGCGCTATCACGTCGATGCGCTGCAGGCGCATCGCGTGGAGCGTCTTGCGCTGCGCATGTTCGGACAGCTTGCCGAAGGCGACAAGGAGGCGCGTGCCTACCCGATGCGGCTGCTGTCATGGGCGGCGCGCCTGCATGAGATCGGCCTGGATATCGCCCATGCCGGATTCCACAAGCATTCGGCCTACATCCTTGCCAACGCCGACATGCCGGGATTCTCAAAGATGGAGCAGCAGCATCTGTCGCTGCTGGTGCTGGCGCACCGCGGTTCGCTGGACAAACTGCGCGGGGCGGTGACTGAAAATGCCGACTGGACGCTGCTGATGGCGCTGCGCCTCGCCGCGCTGTTCCATCGCAGCCGCAGCGATCTGCGGCTGCCGGCGATTCGCGTTTCCCGGCGCAAATCCACGTTCACGCTCGAGGTGGACGCCAAGTGGCTCGTCTCCAATCCGCTGACGGTTGCGGAGCTTCGCGGCGAGATCAAGGACTGGGCACGTCTCGGCGTCGAACTGAACGTGCCGGGTCTCGACGAAATCGAGGCGGAAGCAGCGGCCGAATCTATCGCGGCGAACTAGCCGCCCACGGACGGCATGTACACCTGTCCCGGCCTTGGCCGGCACACCCTGTTCACCGATTTTGCCAAAGCGGCGGCCTGCCATACATGGTTGAGATCGACAGGCACGGACTGAAGAGACTGCAAGTCGTGCAAATGACGCAGTAATCGGTTCGCGCGCCGAACGGCCGGAGCACCAACTGGCCGGCTTGGCGCGAGCTCCCGATAACCGTTACCCTTCGTCACGGATTCAGAAGCCGACGGCCGACGCGGGAGGGAAGAGTGGCGTCCAGAAGGAACAGGGATGGCGACGGGTTCGAGTTGGAGAAGCCGCAGATTCCGGCCGGCCGTCGGACGAGCCGCGCGAAGACTGCGAAGGCTTCGGGGAGGGCGCGCGCACCGAAGGGCGATCCGCAGGTGCTCAGCTATCGCCACGCGAACAAACGAAAGAACAATCCCGAAGTCGGGATGGTGACGCCGGACACCGATCCCGAAACCCCGAAAACCACCTGGGCCTACGACCCGCACATCGACCCGGCGCTGGAGTTCGACAGCGGCCGGGCTCAGGTCGAAAAGCTGATCGACGCGGCTCTGGCAAGCGGCGACGACGCGACGATGCGCGCCGCGCTGGAACAGTTGAAGCATCAGGCCGCGCCCTACCTGAACTGGGCCGGCAAGGCCGAGCGCACCAGCTTCGCGGTGGATACCGTCTCGCTGCACGTCCACGAGCGCATCGATCCGGCCAGCATCCTGGCCGCGGTGCGCAAACGCATGAAGGAAAAGCACCCCTCTACCTCTGGGAGAGGGGCAGGGGGTGAGGGAAAAACCTCGGGCTACCACTTTCAGCCGGACCTGTTCGCCGCGCCCTTCGAGAACCTGCCAATGCGCGACGCCATCGATTTCTACAAGCACGAGCGCGGCTGGGCCAACCGCCTGATCGCCGGCGATTCCCTGCTGGTGATGAACTCGCTCTTGCATTGCGGATGAAGACAATCTTCGGTTCGTGCAGATGGCGGATGGCAGACGCCGGAGAATGACTGACGCTGAAGTTTCAGGGCACACACCGCTTCCACCTGAGTCGCGCGTTTATCGCCCGAACCCATTAACGAATCAACGTCCCGCACAGGGGAACGACCTTCGAGAGTTCATTTTCGAAGGTAAGACATTTACGCCTGGGGCAGGAACATTTCGCAGCGATGAGAATGGACTGAAGCGAATCGCGTCGGTTAGGCGATTGTTACCCGTAGGCACCTACCTGACCTTCATCCGTTATCTCGACGATTTTGCGTTTAAACCACGCAATAACATTTGGGACGACACGCGTTCCGGTGGATTTGGTGACGAAAAGACTTACGTGGTGCAGACCACGCAAAAAGTCATTGAACGCTGCCTCCTCATGACCACCGACCCCGGCGATCTGGTGCTGGACCCGACCTGCGGTTCGGGCACCAGCGCTTTCGTCGCCGAAAAGT
>DATKEK010000116.1:0-3399 GCA_035512195.1 Burkholderiales bacterium | reverse complement strand
CGGTGTGCGTGAACTGCACCAGGTTATCCGGCGTGACGCCGGTCGCAGTGGTCCACAGCACGATGCCGTGGTCTTCGATCAGCATTGCCGCCCGATCTTCGGGCGCCGTGTACATCGCGCCCCAGGTCCACGGGCCCTGTGTTTCTTCGCCGCTCCAGCCGTCGGCCTCAAGCTCCCGCCCAAAGGCCTCGACATAGCGGTCGGTACTGGTTTCGGGGTTGGAGGCCTGCAAGCTCGCGTTGGTTACCAGCCGCACCGTCGCGATTCTGCGAGTCTCGCCCGCGTCGTCACCACGTGCAACGCGCGCGAAGCGGTCACCCGGCGGGACCGGGTCGAGTTCGAGCGCGCATACGGTGGCGTCGCCATTGTCGGTGGCGGGAACCCGCGCGACCGGATTGCCGGCCGGGTAACCGAGCTCCACCCACACGCCCTCCCCCAGAAGGCTGCACAGATCGGATTCAGCCTCCAGGGCCAGGGGATGCTGTCCACCCCGCTGATCGGACTGCAAGGTGACAATTGCCAGAACTGCAAAGATCACAAGGCCAACGCCCGCGAGTGTGGCCCGCGATTTCTTGAAGTCTGCAAGTTTCAATTGGTTTTCCCCTGGTTTGGGGCATTACCGTACTGCATTTGTGATTTCTCGCCAACTCCGCACGTTCACCGAATTCAACCGCTTACGGCAGGAATCCGCGTTTTCAGCGTGTAGAATGAACCTCCATTCGCACCCAGGTCAACTCAGCCGATGAGCAAGCAACAACACCACCCGATCCCGCAAGAAGCTTTTGACTGGTACGACGAGTATGCCCACGGTCTGATCAGCCGCCGCACATTTCTCGCGCGCTTATCGGGCCTTTCGGCGATGGGCCTGTCGATGGGGGTGCTGCTGCCGGCGCTGATGCCAAATTACGCGCTCGCCGAGCAGGTCTCTTTCAACGACGAGGACATCACGCCCTCATACGTGACCTTCGATTCGCCGCAGGGTCACGGCGAGGGGCGCGGCTACCTGGTGCGTCCCAGCGCGCTGGAGGGCACCGCGCCCGTGGTGCTGGTGGTGCACGAGAACCGCGGGCTGAACCCGTATGTCAAGGATGTGGCACGGCGGGTCGCCAAGGCAGGATTCCTGGCCCTGGCGCCGGACGCCTTATACCCCGTCGGAGGCTATCCCGGCAATGATGACGAGGGCCGGGCGCTCCAGGGTTCGATGGACCGGGCGAAAATCGAGCAGGACTTCATCGCCGCGGCGCGCTACCTCAAGGCGCTGCCGGAGAGCAGCGGAAAGCTCGGCGCGGTGGGATTCTGTTTCGGCGGATACATCGTCAACATGCTGGCCGCCGTGATGCCGGAGGCGCTGGATGCCGGTGTACCGTTCTACGGAACACCCGCTGCCGAGGAAATCCGCGGCAAGGTGCGCGGCCCGCTGATGGTGCAACTGGCGGAACTCGACGAGCGCGTCAACGCCACCTGGCCGGATTACGAGGCCACGCTCAAGGCCAACGGCGCGGATTACGTGATGCACATGTATCCGGGGGTGCACCACGGCTTCCATAACGACTCAACAGCGCGCTACAACGAGGCAGCCGCGGAATTGGCCTGGAGCCGGACCATCGATTTCTTCAATCAGCACCTGGGCCAGACATAAAAAAACGGACATAAAAAAAGCGCTCCGCCGTTACGACAGCGGAGCGCTATTTGGAAAATGGAGTCAGGCGGCCTTACGCGCTTCCGTGCTTCCTGCGACTGACTCCAGCGCCACTGCAAGACCGTTGACCACCGAGGCGATGCGAATCGCGCTCTGGATGCCCTCGGCCGTGATGCCACCCTCGCGGGCGACCTTTTCATGGGCACTCACGCAGGCACCGCAGCCGTTGATGGCCGAAACGGCGAGGCAGTAAACCTCGAACTCGACCTTGTCCACGCCCGGATTGCCGATCACGGTCATCCGGAGCCGGGCGGGCATTTTGCCGTACTCGTCGTTGTCCACCAGGTGGAGGAAACGGTAGTACACGTTGTTCATGCCCATGATTGACGCTGCCGCACGCGCCGCGTTGAGGCGTGATTCGTCCAGAACCTCGCCGGCGATGCGCTCGAATTCACCGAGCAGGGTCTCGTTGCGTGCCGCGATGGCGCAGGCCAGCGCGGTGGCCACGATCTGCTCCTGGCCCAGGCCCGGAGCGCCCTCGGGGGTGAGGATGCTCGACAGGTTGAGCCGCAGGTCCTTGGCGTGCTCGGGAATGCGGTTCTTGATGGTACTCAGATCCATGCTTGTTCTCTCCAATTGCGGTACGTGGCGCGCTTACGCGGCCTTGAGCGTGTCTTCACCGCGCTGCCAGTTGCAGGGGCAGAGTTCATCGGTCTGCAGCGCATCCAGAACGCGAATGACCTCGTTCACGTTGCGCCCGACGTTCATGTCGGTCACAGAAACAAAACGGATGATCCCGTGCGGATCAACGATAAACGTCGCACGCTGGGCCACGCCTTCCTCGTCGAGGATTCCGAGTTCCGCACTCAGGTCCTTGCGCAGGTCCGAAAGCATCGGGAACGGCAGGCCAGTGAGGTCGGAATGGTCCTTGCGCCATGCCAGGTGCACGAATTCGCTGTCCACCGAGCAACCCAGAACCTGGGCGTCGCGATCGGCGAACTCGTCGTTCAAGCGGCCGAACTCGGCGATCTCGGTCGGGCATACGAAGGTGAAGTCCTTCGGCCAGAAAAAGACGACCTTCCACTTGCCCGGAAACGAGTCGTGGGAAACGGTTTCAAAAGCGTTGTCGATGTCCTCGGACACGGTCGCTTTCAAGGAAAATTCAGGAAATTGGTCACGCACAGTTAACATTGGGAATATCTCCAAAAGTTTGAAAAAAAGACTTTAAAAGCAGGTTGTTATTCAGTTGACCCGTAGCTTATCGTCGAGCCTGCTATTAGTCCAATGAATAATACTTATCGTTACGATTGGTTATGCCTATGCGCTGTCAAGACGCGCGCTGCAGCGATTTTCGCCGCCCGCCAAGCCCATTAACCCGTCCTTTAAGCCGGCAGGATGTGAAGCCGGTCGCCGGTGGCCGCGTCGAGCTCACCGTGCTGACGCACTTGCACATTGAAGCGTTCGCCGGCGGGTGAGCGGCACTCCAGTGTGACCATGCGGCTCTCGCCGTGAAACAGGCTGCGCACAACCACCCCGGAGCCCAGCGCCGCGTCGTCGGCCGCGCGGGAAAGGCGCAGGTCCTCGGGCCGAATCCAGACCTCGCTCTGCGCTTGATCGGCTGGCTCGATGCCACGCCAGGTTGCCGCTGTGGGGTTTCCCCCATGATCGGACTCGAGGGTAGCCCCAAGGTCGGCCCCGAGGTTGGCCCCGAGGTTAATGCGGGCCAGGAAATTGCATGGCCCAAATGACGAAGCGATATA
>DATKEK010000115.1:0-3257 GCA_035512195.1 Burkholderiales bacterium | reverse complement strand
CGCTCCAGCGCGAAACCCAGAGCAAGCAGATCTCCGTCGCGCATCTCCGGGGCATCGAACTCGATGCCGACCGGCAGTCCCTGACGAGTCAGACCGGCAGGCAGAACCAGTCCCGGAATACCCGCGGTGCTGGCCGGCGCGATGTTGCGGGAGATCGCCACGAAGAACGGCACCTTGTTGCCCTGGATATCCACTTCCCCGGTTTTCAGCGCCTCGCCGTCGATCGGCAGCGCCGGCACCATGGTTGCCGGATACACGATCGCCGACACCGCGGATTCGCCGAAGTATCGCCGGAACGCGTTCTGCAGTGCCGGCCGGTGGATCGTGCGCGCTTCCTCGTACGCCTCTCGCGGTGCACGATAGGTCGCGTCGTCCAGCACGAAGAGACCGAAATCGTGCTTCAGATCGTCACTCGCCTGCTCTAGCAGCGCGTCCCAGGACACACCGGTGTCGTACTTCGCAAGATAATCCGTAATCGAGGGACGCGTCTCGTGCTGGATAATGGGAAAGGTTGCGGTCGCCCACAGCTTCTCGAGTTCGGGAATGCTGCCCTCGACCAGTTCCGCACCGGCATCGCGAAGTCGCTGCAGCGCGGATCCCGCAACTCGCTCGACCTCCGGGTCGAGCGTGGCATAGAAGAAATCGCGGATCACGCCGAGCCGAACGCCGCGCAGGCTGCCGCGCGCGGGCGGTGTCGTGTTCCCGGTGACAACCGCATCGAACAAAGCGAGGTCGCCGACCGATCGCGCATGCGGACCGAGGGTGTCGAAAACGGTCGTCAGCGGCGCAACGCCTTCGACCGGCCAGCGCGTGCTGCTCGGTCTGAAACCCGCGATCCCGCTCAAGGCCGCGGGCACGCGAACCGACCCGCACGTGTCTTCGGCCAGTCCCGCCGGCGCCATCCGCGCCGCCACCGCCACCGCGGTGCCCCCGCTGCTGCCGCCGGGAATGTAGGCCTGGTCATAGGGATTCCGCACCGCGCCGAAATTCGTGTTGATCGAAGTCCAGCCGAACGACAGTTCATGCAGGTTCGTCTTTCCGAGCGCTATCGCGCCGGCATCGAACAGTGCCTTTGCCACGGGCGCATCCGCCCTGGGCCGGAAATTTCTCAGCGCGGGCGTACCGGCGGTGGTAGGCAGATCCTTGGTGTTAATGCTGTCCTTGATCGGCACGGGCAGTCCGTGTAATACACCAAGGCTCGCGCCGCGCGCCCGCGTTCTGTCAGCATTGCGCGCCGCCGACAAAACCTTTTGCGCATCGAGCGTGATGAATGCATTGAGATGGCGCAGCGATTCGCAGCGCGCCAGCAACACCTTGGCATAGTCTTCGGCTTTCATGTCGCCCGCACGCATTGCGCTGACGGCCTGCACTGCCGTCAGATCGGTCAGGCTGCCTTGTGCGGATACCGGGCTGGTGGGCAACCCCCATCCGAACGGAGCCACTGTCAACGCGGACGCGCGGGCAAGAAAAGTCCGGCGGGTGCAACCATTCGAGTCGTTCATGTTCATCTCTCCTTCTGATTACCAATGCACCTCAGCCAGCAAACGCGACGGTTCCGTCGAGTCGCCATCCCAGATTTCCCTCATCCCCAACCCTTCTCCCGGAGGGAGAAGGGTACGTACCCTCTCCCTCCGGGAGAGGGTGGCGCGAAGCGACGGGTGAGGGAGAGTTTTACCGTCGCCCAAAATTGACTGAGCATCATTAGTAACTAAGAGTCTTCTTCCTCCTCTTCGCTATCAGGACTTCACTTGTCTGCGCCTTTGTCCCCTTCGGAACCGGACGCGAGTCACGGGAGGCATTACCGGATTTGCGGCGGCGCACCGGCTCGCGAAGCAGCCGCCAGAGCTCCTCCATGGTCGAGAAGGCATGCTCGGTGCCGCTGCGCACGTCCTCGATCAGGCCCTCCAGCGTGGAAAACCCGCGCCGGTAGATGCGCACGACATAGTGATGCGGCTGGCGCACGGAATGCCCTCCGGAGATGGGTACAGCCTAGCGTCCCGCCCCGTACCGATGCGTTACCGTTGACCGATCAGGTCCCGAAACGCGGCCGGCCGGCTACTGCCGAAGACTTTGGAACAGCTTCTGCGAGGCGGGCGACGGATGGATACCGAGGGTCACCGACAGCGTTTGTCGCAGCCGCCGGTAGACGTTCATCGCATCCGACACCCCGCCCGCCTGCAGGTGGCAGCGCATCAGCCCCTGGTAGAACTCCTCGGCCAGTTCGTCCGCCTCGATGCCGCGGCGGTAGTACTCGGCGGCGAGGTCGTGGCGAGCCGATGCTTCGAGGCGTTTTCCCTGACGGGCCACGTATGCGACGAACTTCGAGCGCAGGCGCTCGCGAGGCGAGATGGCCCAGGGGGATTCTTCATCCGCCGGCAGAAAATGTCCCTTATAGAGCTGCAGTACCCGATCGGCGTTAGCCGAAAACGAATCCGTTTTCGCATCTGCCGCAGATTCGACCGCGTGCTCGAACGCGCGCGCATCAATCCAGCAATGCGACAGGTTGAGCGATACCGCGCCACTATCGACTTCCACGAGTTCGACGTCTCCAAGCAGCTTGCGCAGTCGATGAATTGCGACCCGGAACGCTTCCGTAGCCGCATCGCCGTCTTCGTCCGGCCACAGCGCGTCGAGCAGGCGTTTCTCGGGAACCTTTCTTCCTCCGAACGCGATCACGGCTTTGAGCAGAGCAAGTGGTTTTTTGGGTGCCTTGCGTGAGAAAGCCAAGGGCGAACCATCGACTTCAACACCGAAATTTCCCAGGGTCGTTATACGGACTGACCAGGGCCAGGCTTCCATGACAGGGTCAGGCGGGCGGAAGTCGAAGTTCCTGACAAGCGCCGTCACGTACGGAACATCGATTCCCGCCTCGATCGCCTGCGCCATCAATGGTTCTCGAAAACGCAATACCCATCGATAGTAATAGCTGCCGTTTCCCGTCCGTGCGAGTTCGAGCGAACGCTTCATCAACTCCCTGCATCGGGCCTTCTCGCCTTGCCGCAGCGCCGACGCCGCGCGCACCATGAGATACGCCGCGCGAAATCCTTCAAGGTACGTCCCTGACGACAGCTCCCAGCCTTCATCCAGCCAGGCGTCGGCCGTGGAGTACTCGCCACCTGCAATCAGAGCAATGGAACCCACGAAGTTCCACATGACCAGATGAACCTGAGAGCCGATCCCGCGCATGGCATTCATCGCCAGCCGAGCGTGATGCGCGGCAAGTTGACCCTCATCACGAAGCACAAGGTTTCCCTGAG
>DATKEK010000114.1:0-4889 GCA_035512195.1 Burkholderiales bacterium | reverse complement strand
CACGTTGGGCAGCAGCAGGGCACGGCCCTGGGGCAGGCGCTCCTGGGCGGCGATGTACTGGGCCTTGGCCGCAGCAAACCGGGCGTCCTGGATCTGCGCCTCGCGGTAGATGCTCAGCAGATCGCCCGCCAGCGCCGCAGGTGCAAGCAGGGAAAGGAGGACAGGCAGCAGCCGCGCGGCATGAATTCTCATCGTTGTTTTTCCTTAGATTTTTGTTTCGACCTCGCGTGGCGATTGGCAAGTTGGCCCGCGGGGAAGGCCAATAAACGCGTAAGGCGATGCCGAAGATTCTCCCATTCCTGCACGCCGGCGACCGGCTCCGCCCGTCAGAAAACGAATCGCTCAGGCTGACGCACATTCTTCAGCGGCGAAATGCAAGTCTCGAACAGGCCGGCAGATCCGAACGCGGATTCGGTCATGCGGGTAACGATCGTCGCGGTCATGACGGGCTCCTCCCCAACGACCGCGAGCAGCCGTCCGCCGATCGCAAGCTGCTGCCTGAACTCATCCGGCACGAGCGGCACCGAACCGGTCAGAAGTATCGCATCGTAGGGGCCTTTCTGCGGCCAGCCTGCGGCGCCGTCGCCGATTTCCAGCTCGATGTTTCGCAGGTCGTGGCCGGCAAGCCTGCGCGCCGCGGCGTGGCTGAACGCCTCGATGCGCTCGACGCTCACCACCTGGCCGGCGAGCCGGGCCAGCAGCGCGGTGACATATCCGCTGCCGGTACCGATCTCCAGCACGCGGTCAGCCCTGGAGAGCGACAATTCCTGCAGCATGCGCGCTTCCATTTTCGGCGTGAGCATGACTTCGCCATGGCCGAGCGGAATCTCCATGTCGCTGAAGGCGAGCGCGCGGTATTGCGGCGGAACGAACTCTTCGCGTTTGATTTCGTGCAGCAGATCGAGGACTGCCTGATCCAGCACCTCCCAGGTGCGTACCTGGCTTTCGATCATGTTAAAACGCGCGATTTCGGGGTCCATCGAGATTCGTGAGTAGGCAAGCGGTTTTGCGAGCTTGCAATTATCACACAGAGGCTTTAGGTTTTCGTTATTCGCTGGGGGTCCTGCATCGGAGACCGCTTTCAGCTGCGCGGCAGACGGACGCCGCAAGAGACTGGAGCGCCAGTGCGGGTGAGAGATGACCCTTATGACCTGTACGGATAATGCCGAGGCAGGGAAGCGCAGAATCCCTCTCGCGCTCCATTGTCTCGTCCGAGGAGTGCGCCATGAACGCCAATCCGCAGTTTCTGATTGCCGCGGCACGTATCGACGAGGCAGCGGTGAAACCCCTGCCCAGTTCTCGCAAGGTCTACGTATCCGGGTCGCGGTCCGATATCCGCGTTCCGTTCCGGGAGATCTCCCAGGCCGACACGCACGTGTCGTTCGGCGCGGAGAAAAACCCGCCGCTGTTCGTCTACGATACGTCCGGGCCCTATACCGACCCGGAAACGCGAATCGACATCCGCCAGGGCCTGCCGCAACTGCGTCAGCGCTGGATCGAAGAGAGAGGCGACAGCGAGCCGCTCACCGGCCCGACTTCAGCTTACGGACAGCAGCGCCTTGCCGACGAGAAGCTCGCGCAACTGCGCTTCGACCTGCGGCACGCGCCGCGCCGCGCCGTGGCAGGACTTAACGTCACTCAGATGCACTACGCCAGGCGCGGCATGGTTACGCCCGAGATGGAGTTCATCGCCATTCGCGAGAACTGCCTGCGCGAACGCTATCTTGCCGGCCTCACCCCGGAGCAACGCGAGCTGCTCGGCCGCCGGCATCGCGGCCAATCGTTCGGCGCGGAGATTCCGGATTCGATCACGCCCGAGTTCGTGCGGGACGAAGTCGCGCGCGGGCGCGCGATCATCCCGGCGAACCTGAACCACCCGGAAAGCGAGCCGATGATCATCGGCCGCAACTTCCTGGTGAAGATCAACGCCAACATCGGCAACTCCGCGGTAACGTCCGGTATCCAGGAAGAAGTCGAGAAAATGACCTGGGCGATCCGCTGGGGCGGGGACACGGTGATGGACCTCTCGACCGGCAAACACATCCACGAGACACGGGAATGGATCATCCGCAACTCGCCGGTGCCGATCGGCACGGTGCCGATATACCAGGCGCTGGAGAAAGTCGACGGCAAGGCCGAGGAACTTACCTGGGAGATCTTTCGCGATACGCTGATCGAGCAGGCGGAACAGGGCGTGGACTACTTCACCATCCACGCCGGCGTGCGCCTGCCGTTCATTCCGATGACCGCGAAACGCATGACCGGAATCGTGTCGCGCGGCGGCTCGATCATGGCCAAGTGGTGTCTCGCGCATCACCGCGAGAGTTTCCTTTACACGCACTTCGAGGACATCTGCGGGATCATGAAAGCCTACGACGTGTCGTTCTCGCTCGGCGACGGTCTGCGCCCCGGGTCGATCTACGACGCGAACGACGAGGCGCAGTTCGCCGAACTGAAGACGCTCGGGGAACTCACGAAAATCGCATGGAAACACGACTGCCAGGTGATGATCGAGGGCCCGGGTCACGTGCCGATGCAGTTGATCAGGGAGAACATGGATCTGCAGCTCGAGCATTGCGACGAGGCGCCGTTTTATACCCTCGGCCCGCTGACCACCGACATCGCGCCCGGATACGATCACATCACGTCGGCGATCGGCGCAGCGATGATCGGCTGGTACGGCACCGCCATGCTCTGCTACGTGACGCCGAAAGAGCATCTGGGCCTGCCGGACAAAGACGACGTCAAGGACGGGATCATCACCTACAAGATCGCGGCGCATGCGGCAGATCTCGCCAAGGGGCACCCGGGCGCACAGTTGCGGGACAACGCGCTTTCGAAAGCGCGCTTCGAATTCCGCTGGGACGACCAGTTCAATCTCGGCCTCGACCCGGACAAGGCGCGCCAGTTCCATGACGAAACGCTGCCGCAGGAAGGCGCGAAGCTGGCGCATTTCTGCTCGATGTGCGGCCCGCACTTCTGCTCGATGAAGATCACCCAGGACGTGCGCGAGTACGCGGCGAAGCAGGGCGTCGCAGAAGACGCGGCGCTCGCACTCGGCATGGCGAACAAGGCCGAGGAGTTCGTGAACACAGGCGGCGAAATTTACCGCAAGACGTAATAAGACAATAGAACTTAACCACCAAGGCACCAAGAACAACCAGGAAAGAAGCTCAATGACAAGGCGCGCAGGGATAGCAAGGTTCCTCGTCGTATTTCTTGGTGCCTTGGTGCCTTGGTGGTGAAAAGGTTCATTCTTGCGTCCCCTATAATTGCCATGCAACCGACGGCGAACGAAACGCTCACCGCCGTTTTTTCAGGCGTCGACAACCACAAGAAGGAATTTCGCCCTGACCGATTTTCTCAAAGCGCTGATCCTCGGCATCATCGAGGGGCTGACCGAGTTCATCCCGGTATCCAGCACCGGACACCTGATCATCGCCAGCAGCCTGCTGGAGTTCACCGGGGAACAGGCGAAGGTCTTCGCGATCGTCATTCAGATGGGCGCCATCCTTGCGGTGTGCTGGCTGTTTCGCGAGCGGCTTGTGTGGGTGGCACGCGGGCTGCACAACGATCGCACGGCGCGGAGATTCGCAATGAATCTGGCGGTCGGGTTCATGCCGGCGGCGGTGCTCGGAGTGCTGCTGCACTCGACGATCAAGACCTACCTGTTCTCGCCGCTCACGGTGGCGGCAGCGCTGGTGGTCGGCGGTGTCATCATCCTGCTAGTTGAATCACGCGAGCACAAGCCCCGCGTCTCCGACATCGACGACATGACCTGGAGGGACGCGCTGAAAATCGGCTTCGCGCAGACCATTGCCATGTTTCCCGGGATTTCGCGCTCGGGCGCCACGATCATCGGCGGCATGCTGTTCGGCCTGTCGCGCCAGACCGCCACCCTGTTCTCTTTCTTTCTCGCGATCCCGACCATGCTGGGCGCAGCGGTGTACGACGGGTGGAAAAACTGGGATCTGCTTTCGGTGGAAGATCTTCCTGTGTTCGCGATCGGCTTCATCGCCGCATTCTTCGCCGCATTCTTCACCGTGCGCGCACTGATCGCCTACATCGCAAAACACAACTTCCGTCCCTTCGCCTGGTACCGCATCGCCTTCGGCGGCCTCGTCCTGCTCACCTGGCAAATGGGCTGGGTCGACTGGACGAGCGTCTGATCGTCGATCAAGGGAAAATCCAAAACGATTTCACCACCAAGGCACCAAGGGCACCAAGAGAAGCAAGAAATTCGTATGGATTTCCTTGGTGTTCTTGGTGGTTAGCCTTTAGTCTTTCAGCGTTGCGAGCTCGCGCCTAGCTCTGTACCCAGGGTAAGCCGGCTACGCGCCAGCCGCCTGTGGTGTTGCGCTGGCCGTGGGCGTCCTTGTTGCCCTCGAAACCTTCCAGCACGTTGAAGCACTGCGTATAGCCCGCCTGCGTGGCGGCGGCCGCAGCGGCGTGCGAACGCGCGCCGCTGCGGCAGATGAACATCACCAGCGACTCCCTGTCGACCTGCGCCTGCAGTTCGCCGACGAACTGCGGATTCAGCCGTCCGTCCGGGTAGGTCTGCCACTCGATCTGCACGGCCCCGGGGATGCGGCCGACGTAGTCCCACTCCGGGCGGGTACGGACATCCACCAGCTTCGCCCCGGGGGCCTTTTGCAGCAGTTCGAATGCCTCGGCCGGCAGCAGCGCACCAATATAGGGCAGACCCTGCTCTCTGGATCTGGCCTCGGCCCGTTGTAGAACTTCGGATATGGTCATTTTGCTTGTTTCTTTCAGAAGTGGTGAAAACTCTTGGGGCAGAACGGCAGTGGATGCACTCAATCGGCTTCCGTTTCCTCCCGGCGCGCACTAAACTTGTGCAAACTTGCGCTGTGCGCCCCGCCTTGGTGCAT
>DATKEK010000113.1:0-8736 GCA_035512195.1 Burkholderiales bacterium | reverse complement strand
CTGCTTGTGACGGACCGGCGCGGCTTCGAAGAACACGTCCATCAGAAAGCTCTTGCCGCGGCCGACCCCGCCCCACAGGTATGCGCCGCGCACCGCACGCGGACGCCGGAACAGGCGCAGCAGCCTGAGCGCGCCGCCCTGCCCCGACTGCAGTTCGCGGTACAGGCGCTCGAGGGCGGTCACCGCGCGAAGCTGCGCGCGGTCGAGCCGGTAGCCGTGCGCCTGCGCGCGGCTCTCGGCAAAGGCGCGGAACGGTTTTGGTTGCGTAGACCGCGCGATCGCCTGCGGCATCGCGCTCAGAAATTCAGCGCGCGCTTGTCCACCGCCAGCGCCGCCTCATGCAGCGCCTCGGACAGCGACGGGTGCGCATGCACGATGCGCGCGATGTCCTCCGAGCTGGCGCCGAATTCCATCGCCACCACCGCTTCGGATATCAGTTCGGATGCGTACGGCCCGATGATATGCACGCCGAGGATGCGGTCGGTCTTTGCATCGGCCAGCATCTTGACGAAGCCCGCGGTCTCGCCGAGCGCGCGCGCGCGGCCGCTGGCGCTGAACGGGAACTGGCCGCTGCGATACTCGACGCCTGCGGATTTCAGTTCCTGCTCGGTCTTGCCGACCCAGGCGATCTCCGGCGAGGTGTAGATCACCCAGGGCACGGTTTCCAGGTTCACGTGTCCCGTCTGCCCGGCGATGGTCTCCGCCACCGCGACGCCTTCTTCCGAGGACTTGTGCGCCAGCATCGGTCCGCGCACCACGTCGCCGATCGCGTACACGTTCGGCAGGTTGGTGCGGTTGCGGTCGTCCACCTCGATGAAGCCGCGGCCGTCGACTTTCAGCCCCAGATTCTCCGCGCCGAGCCCGACAGTGTTCGGCACGCGGCCGATGGAAACGATCAGCCGGTCGAATTCGAGTTCCTGGTCCTTCTCGCCGTCGTTGAACGCGACCTTCACCGACTTCTTGCCTTTGGTGACCGCGCCGATCTTCACGCCGAGCCGGATGTCGAGGCCGAGCGTCTTGGTGAACACGCGCCAGGCCTCCTTCGCCACGCCTTCGTCCGCGGCGCCGAGAAACTTCGGCAGCGCCTCGAGGATCACCACCTCCGAGCCCAGGCGTTTCCATACGCTGCCCATTTCCAGGCCGATCACCCCGGCGCCGATCACGCCGAGGCGCTTCGGCACTTCGCCGATGCTCAATGCGCCGACGTTGTCGCAGATGAGTTCGTTGTCGACCTGCACCTTGTCGAGCTGGCGCGCTGACGAACCGGTGGCGATGATCACGTGCTTCGCCGATATCGTCTCCTTGTTGTCGCCGTCAGTCACTTCGATGTCGTAGCCGGTGCCCTTGCCGATCAGGCATCCGCGGCCGTGCATCGAGGTCACCTTGTTCTTCCTGAACAGGAGCGCGATGCCGCCGGTGAACTGCTCGACGATCTTGTCCTTGCGCGCGAGCATGGTCTGGATGTCGACCGACACGTCGCCGACCGTGATGCCGTGGTCGGAGAACTTGTGCAGCGCGCGTTCGTAGTTTTCCGACGACTCGAGCAGCGCCTTGGACGGAATGCAGCCGACGTTCAGGCAGGTGCCGCCGAGGCTCGGCTTGCCTTTGGCGTTCTTGAAGTCGTCGATGCAGACCGCGCTCAGGCCGAGCTGGCTGGCGCGGATCGCGGCCACGTAACCGCCGGGTCCGGCACCGATCACTGCGACGTCGAATGTTTTTGCCATGTATCAGTCCATGCGAGTGTCACGCTATCGCAGATCTGCAAGCGATCGCGCGTAACCACAAAGGCACCAAGGCACCAAGTATACGAAGAGAAACCCGAGGCCACTTCTTTGTGATTACCAACGTAACTCGGCCGGCAATCGTGGCGGTCGCGTCGAGTAGCCATCGCGGATTTCCCTCATCCCCAGCCCTTCTGCTCCGCTTCAAGTGTGCCCTTGTCCCGAAGGGAGAAGGGAGAAGGGTGTATTCCCCTCTCCTTCCGGGAGAGGGTGGCGCGAAGCGACGGGTGAGGGACGGGCTGCGCAACGACTCGACCTTTGCCCACGTGCACCTGCGCCGCCTGTCCGCGGTTGAACGCTCACAGCTCCAGCAGAAGCCGCGACGGGTCTTCCAGCGCTTCCTTGATCGCGACCAGGAACAGCACCGCTTCGCGGCCGTCGACGATGCGATGGTCGTAGGACAGCGCGAGGTAGTTCATCGGCCGGATGACCACCTGCCCGTTCTCCGCCACCGGCCGGTCCTTGGTCGCGTGCACGCCGAGGATCGCACTCTGCGGCGGATTGATGATCGGCGTGGACAGCATCGAGCCGAATACGCCGCCGTTCGAGATCGAGAACGTGCCGCCGGTCAGCTCCTCGATGGTGAGCTTGCCGTCCTGTGCGCGCTTGCCGAAATCGCCGATCTGCTTCTCGATGTCCGCAAACGACATCTGGTCGGCGTTGCGCACGATCGGCACCACCAGCCCGCGCGGGCTGCCGACCGCGATGCCGATGTCGAAATAACCGTGATAGACGATGTCGTCACCGTCGACCGAGGCGTTCACCACCGGATATTTCTTCAGCGCGGCGACGGTGGCCTTGACAAAAAAGGACATGAAGCCGAGCTTGATGCCGTGTTCCTTCTCGAACCGGTCCTTATGCTTGTTGCGCAGCTCCATCACCGGCTGCATGTTGACTTCGTTGAAGGTGGTGAGGATCGCCGCGGTCGACTGCGACTGCACCAGGCGTTCCGCGACGCGCTTGCGCAGCCGCGACATCGGCACCCGCTGTTCCGGACGGTCGCCGAGAATGTCCGCCACGTTTACCGGCGAAGGCAGCGGCTGCGCGGCGGGCTTGGGTGCGGGCCGTGCCGCCGGCGCCGCCGGTTGTTCCAGCCTGGTCACCACGTCTTCGCGGGTGATGCGGCCGCCGCGTCCGCTGCCGGCGACCTTCGCGAGGTCGACATTGTTGTCGGCGGCGAGCTTGCGCGCGGCCGGCATTGCAATCACGGTATCGGAAACGGTCGGCTTCCTGGTGTCAGGCTTCGGGGTTTCGGTCTTTGCCGCGGGTTGCGGTTTTGCCTCTGGTTTCGCAGCGGGAGCCGACTGGTCGCCTGCGGCGGCCTTCGCTTCGGTGTCGATCTGTGCGATCACCTCGTCCGCCACCACGCTTTCGCCGTCGCCCTTGATCACTTTCGTCAGCACGCCCGACTCGGGCGCCGGCAGCTCGAGCACCACCTTGTCGGTTTCCACGTCGATCAGATTCTCGTCGCGCTTGACGTACTCGCCCTGCTTCTTGTGCCAGGTGAGCAGCGTTGCCTCCGACACCGATTCGGACAGTGCCGGGACTTTTACCTCGACTAGCATCGTGCGTTCCTTGTCAATGCACTCGTGTTTTTGAACCGAACCAAAACACCATCCGTACCGATACTCGATCGCAGACAGCGCCTTCCCTCACCCTCAATCCCTCTCCCGGGGGGAGAGGGAAGATGGCCCCTCTCCCGCCGGGAGAGGGGTCGGGGGTGAGGGAAATGTTTCTCTTCCTCGTTTCCTCGCACCCGTTGCATCACACGCCGTGCGTCAGCGCCGCATCGATGACGGCTTTCTGCTGCTGGTTGTGCAGGGCGAGATAGCCGGTTGCGGGCGACGCCGACGACGGCCGCAGCGCATAGCTGAGCTTCTGGTGCGGCAGCAGGTGGCGCAGCAGGTAGTGCTGGATGCGGTGCCACGCGCCCTGGTTGCCGGGTTCTTCCTGGCACCAGACGATTTCCTTCGCGTCCTTGTAGCGGTCGATCTCCACCTTGAAGCTGTCGTGCGGGAACGGGTAGAGCTGCTCCAGGCGCACGACGGCGATGTCGTCGATGCCGCGCTCGCGCCGCGTCGCGGCCAGCTCGAAATAGATCTTGCCGCTGCAGAACACCACGCGCTTCACCTTCTGGTCGTTCTGCAGGTCCGCATCGGGGATCACCACCTGGTACTCGCCGTTCGCCAGTTCCTCGAGCGAGGACACCGACTCCTTGTGGCGCAGCAGGCTCTTCGGGCTGATCAGGATCAGCGGCTTGCGGAACGGCCGCACCATCTGCCTGCGCAGGAGGTGGAACATCTGCGCCGGCGTGGACGGGATGCACACCTGCATGTTGTAGTCCGCGCACAACTGCAGGTAGCGTTCGATTCGCGCGGACGAATGCTCCGGCCCCTGCCCCTCGTAGCCGTGCGGCAGCATCATCACCACGCCGCAGATGCGGCCCCACTTCACTTCGCCCGAGGCGATGAACTGGTCGATCACCACCTGCGCGCCGTTGGCGAAATCGCCGAACTGCGCTTCCCACACCACCAGCTCGTTCGGCTCTGCGGTCGCGTAGCCGTATTCGAAGCCGAGCACGGCTTCTTCGGAAAGCAGCGAATCCACCACCAGGAAATCCGGCTGGTTCTCCGCGATGTTCTGCAGCGGGACATACGCACCGATGTCCCAGCGATCGCGACGCTGGTCGTGGAACACCGCGTGGCGGTGGAAGAAGGTGCCGCGCCCGCTGTCCTGGCCGGAGATGCGCACCGGATAGCCATCCTTCAGCAGCGAGGCATAGGCGAGGTTCTCGGCCATGCCCCAGTCCAGCGGCATCTTGCCCTGCGCCATCGCGCGGCGGTCGGCGATCACCTTCTCGACCCTAGAGTGCAGCTTGAACTCCGCCGGCATGGTGGTGAGCTTCTCCACCAGCTCCTTCAAGGTTTCGACCGGCACGCCGGTGCTGACCTTGTAGGTCCAGGGGATGTTCTTGTACGGCGCCCAGTTGATCGTATGCGGCGGCTTGAAGTTCGAAAGTATCGTCTTGTTGGTGTGGAAGCCGGAATCGAGCGCCTCGCGGAACACGCGGATCATGTCTTCCGCCTCGCTCTGCTGCACCACGCCCTGAGATTCCAGCTTGTCGGCGTAGAGCTTGCGCGTACCGGGATGCTGGTTGACCAGCCGGTACATCAGCGGCTGGGTGACCATAGGCTCGTCCTGTTCGTTATGCCCGAGCCGGCGGAAACACACCAGGTCGATCACCACGTCCTTGCGGAATTCCATGCGGTAGTCGAGCGCGACTTCGGTGACAAATGCAACCGCTTCCACGTCGTCCGCGTTTACGTGGAAAACCGGCGCTTCGATCATCTTCGCGACGTCGGTGCAGTACAGCGTCGAGCGCACGTCGCGCACGTCGGAAGTGGTGAAGCCGATCTGGTTGTTGACGATCACGTGCACCGTTCCGCCGGTGCCGTAACCGCGGGTCTGCGACAGGTTCAGGGTTTCCATCACCACGCCCTGGCCGGCGAACGCGGCGTCGCCGTGCAGCAGGACCGGCAGTACCTGCTTGCCGTCGCGGTCCTTGCGGCGGTGCTGGCGCGCGCGCACCGAGCCTTCCACGACCGGATTGACGATTTCGAGGTGCGAGGGATTGAACGCGAGCGAGACGTGCATCGGGCCGCCCGGCGTCATCAGGTCGGAAGAGAAGCCCTGGTGATACTTGACGTCGCCCATCGGCAGCTGCTCGACCGGCTTGCCCTCGAACTCGGAGAACAGGTCCTTCGGCATCTTGCCGAGCGTGTTCACCAGCACGTTCAGCCGGCCGCGGTGCGCCATGCCGATCACGGTTTCCTGCACGCCCTTCTCGCCCGACTTATGCAGCAGATGGTCGAGCAGCGGGATCAGGCTCTCGCCACCTTCCAGCGAGAAGCGCTTCTGGCCGACGTAGCGCGTGTGCAGGTATTTCTCCAGGGTTTCGGCGGCGGTGAGCCGTTCGAGCAGGTGACGCTTCAGGTCGGGCGAGAAACCCGGCTGCGAACGCACGCTTTCGAACTGCTGCTGGATCCAGCGTTTCTGCTGCACGTCGGAGATGTACATGTACTCGACGCCGATGGAGCTGCAGTAGGTCTCGCGCACCGCGCGAACGATCTCGCGCAGCGGCATCTGCTCCGGGCCGACCAGCGACCCGGTGTTGAACGCGATGTCCATGTCGCCTTCGCCCAGGCCGTAAAACTCCGGGTCCAGCTCGGGAACCGACGGTTTTTCAAAACGCTTGAGCGGGTCGACGTTCGCATGGCGCACGCCGAGAAAGCGATGCGCATTGATGAGCTGCAGTACCGCGACCTGCTTTTTCTCGGCGGTGGCGAGCGCATGCGTCGGCGCGCGCGCACCGGAGCGCGACTTCGCCAGCCGGATGAAGGAATCGACGACCGGCGCATGGGCCACGTCGCGCGCGCCGGGTAGCTGCTGCATCTGCTCGAAATAGCGCCGCCAGTCGGCAGATACCGATTCGGGGTTGTCGAGGTAGGACTCGTACAGGTCCTCGACGAACGGGGCGTTGCCGCCGAACAGGTACGAGTTGTCGAGGAATTCCTTCATCATGCCCGGTTACCTCCGTCAGCCACTGGCCGCAAGCAAACCTCAGCGCTTCCCGATCGGCAGCACGTCGCGCTGCGCCTGCCCGGTGTAGAGCTGTCGCGGCCTGCCGATCTTCTGTTCCGGATCGCCGATCATTTCGTTCCACTGCGCAATCCACCCGACCGTGCGGGCAAGCGCGAAGATGCAGGTGAACATGTTGTTCGGGATGCCAAGGGCGCGCTGCACGATGCCGGAATAGAAGTCCACGTTCGGATACAGCTTGCGCTCCACGAAATATTCGTCTTCCAGCGCGATTCTTTCGAGTTCCATCGCCAGTTTGAACAGGCGGTCGTTCTCGAGGCCGAGTTCCTCCAGCACTTCGTGGCAGGTCTCGCGCATCAGCTTGGCCCGCGGATCGTAGTTCTTGTACACGCGATGGCCGAAACCCATCAGGCGGAATCCCGAGTCCTTGTCCTTGGCTTTCGCCACGTATTCGCCGACCCGCGATACGTCGCCGATCTCTTCCAGCATGTTGAGGCAGGCCTCGTTCGCGCCGCCGTGCGCCGGCCCCCACAGGCAGGCGATGCCGGCGGCGATGCAGCCGAAGGGATTGGCGCCGGACGAGCCGGCGAGCCGCACGGTGGAGGTGGAGGCGTTCTGCTCGTGGTCCGCGTGCAGGATGAAGATGCGGTCCAGCGCCCGCACCAGCACCGGGTTGACCTTGTAATCCTCCGCCGGCACGGCAAACATCATGCGCATGAAATTCGCGGTGTAGGACAGACTGTTCAGCGGATAGACGAACGGCTGGCCGACCGAATACTTGAACGCCATGGCGACGATGGTCGGCATCTTGGCGATCAGCCGGTAGGCGGAGACTTCGCGGTGCGCCGGATTATTGATGTCCAGGGAGTCGTGGTAGAACGCGGACAACGCACCGACCACGCCGACCAGCACCGCCATCGGGTGCGAGTCGCGGCGGAAACCGCGGAAGAAATTGGTCATCTGGTCATGCACCATGGTGTGGCGCGTGACGGTGTTTACGAAGCGGTCCCTCTGGTCCTGGTTCGGCAGTTCGCCGAACAGCAGCAGGTAGCACACCTCGAGAAAATCGCAATGCTCCGCCAGCTGCTCGATCGGATAGCCGCGGTAAAGCAGCACGCCTTCGTCGCCGTCGATGAACGTGATGGCGGAGCGGCAGCTCGCGGTGGAGAGAAAGCCGGGGTCGTAGGTGAACTTGCCGGTCTTGGCAAGCAGGGAGCGGATATCGACTACGTCGGGACCGATGGTCCCGGCGATCACCGGGAACTCGGCCGGCGCGCTGCCGTCCTGGAAGTTTATTGTTGCGCTGCGCTGCTTTTCCATGCGAAAGCCTGTTGAACTTGATTTTTAAAGGCTTAAGTTTACAGCTTCTTTCGTAACCGGCCCATGCAATTGCATTGCAGTATTCAGCGCAGCAGCGCGAGGATCGCCGCGGCCTCCTCGTCCGGCGCGGGCCGGCGTCCGGCGATCAGGTCCCACAGATCGTTGTCCGGAAGATCGAGCAGGCGCACGAAGGCCGCGCGTTGCCCGGCGTCCAGCCGGTCGAGATGCGTATCGACGAAGCGCGACAAATAGAGATCGAGTTCCAGCAGGCCGCGCCTGCAGCGCCAGCGCAGACGTTCGAGTTCCCGCGGTCGATCCTCAGACGGCACGCTTGACCAGCAGATCCTTGATCTTGCCGATCGCGAGCTTGGGATTCAGCCCCTTCGGACAGACGTCGACGCAGTTCATGATCGAGTGACAACGGAACAGGCGGTACGGGTCTTCCAGGTTATCCAGGCGCTCGTTGGTTGCCTGGTCGCGCGAATCGGCGAGGAAACGGTAGGCCTGCAACAGTCCGGCCGGCCCGACGAACTTGTCCGGGTTCCACCAGAACGACGGGCAGGCGGTGGAACAGCACGCGCACAGGATGCATTCGTACAGGCCATCCAGCTCGGCGCGCTCGGCCGGCGTCTGCATGCGTTCCTTTTCCGGCGGCGGTTCGTGGTTCACCAGGTAGGGCTTGACCGAGTTGTACTGCTTGAAGAACTGCGACATGTCCACGATCAGATCGCGGATGACCGGCAATCCCGGCAGCGGCCGTAGCTCCACCGGCTCGCGCAGGCCGGCGATCAGGGTAATGCAGGCCAGGCCGTTCTTGCCGTTGATGTTCATCGCATCCGATCCGCACACGCCTTCGCGGCACGAGCGGCGCAGCGACAGCGAGTCGTCGACTTCCTTGATGCGTATCAGCGCGTCCAGCAGCATGCGGTCCGAATCCTGCAGCTCCACGTCGTAGTCCTGCATGTAGGGCTTTGCATCCCGGTCCGGGTTGAAGCGGTAGATCCTGAATCGCATGCTGCGTCCTCTGTGTTTCGAT
>DATKEK010000112.1:0-21387 GCA_035512195.1 Burkholderiales bacterium | reverse complement strand
CAAGACGCGCTCGCAAAGCAAGACCAATCTCATGATCTTCCTGAAGCCGACGGTGGTGCTCGACGCCCAGAGCGCAGATGCGTTTACCGGCGAGCGCTACGACTACATCCTCGGCGAGCAGGAAAAAGCGCAACCGGCGCCGGACGCGGTGCTGCCCGACATGGAAGCGCCTACCCTGCCGCCGAGAGAGGTGCCGGCGAACCGGTCGACCACGCCGCTGAAGGTCGAAATATGGCCGTACCGCGATGACAGGCGCAACTGATGAACCGGGCAGCCAGCAGGATTCCCTATGCCTTCGCCAAGACCAACGGCGTGGTCGTTACGTCACTGGACGACAACGGTGCCGAAGTGGCGGTGCGTAGCGACGCGCACGCGGCCGCGCTGGCGGAAGTGCGCCGCGCGCTCGGGGTGCCGGTGCATGCCAGCCGCATCGAAGCCGGGAAGTTCGAAGAACTGATCGCCGCTGCGTACAACGGCGCCGATGCGGGCGCGGCCGCGCTCGCCGGCGATCTCGCGCAGGACCTCGACCTCTCGAGGCTGTTGCAGGACATTCCCAGGATCGAGGACCTGCTCGAAAGCCAGGACGATGCGCCGGTCATCCGCCTGATCAATGCGCTGTTCACCCAGGCGCTGCGCGACGGCGCCTCGGATATCCATATCGAACCTTTCGAAACGCGCTCGGTGGTGCGGCTGCGCGTGGACGGCACGCTGCGCGATCTGATCGAGCCGGCGCGCGCGCTGCACGGCGCGATCGTCTCGCGGGTGAAAATAATGGCGCAGCTCGATATCGCGGAGAAACGCCTGCCGCAGGATGGCCGCATCACCCTGCGCGTGGCGGGCAGACCGGTGGACGTACGCGTGTCGACGATTCCCACCGGCCACGGCGAACGCGCGGTACTGCGCCTGCTCGACAAACAGGCCGGGCGGCTGGATCTCACGCGCCTGGGCATGGACGACGCCACGCTTGCGCAGATGGACAGGCTTATCCGCGAACCCCACGGCATTGTGCTGGTAACCGGCCCGACCGGCTCCGGCAAGACCACCACGCTCTACGCCGCGCTGTCGCGGCTGGATGCGGCTTCGCTCAACATCATGACGGTCGAGGATCCGATCGAATACGACCTCGACGGCATCAGCCAGACCCAGGTCAATGCGCGCATCGAGATGAGCTTCGCGCGGGCGCTGCGCACCATCCTGCGCCAGGACCCGGACGTGGTGATGATCGGCGAGATCCGCGATCTGGAGACCGCGCAGATCGCGGTTCAGGCGAGCCTTACCGGGCACCTTGTGTTTGCCACGCTGCACACCAACGACGCGGTCAGCGCAGTGACGCGCCTGGTCGACATGGGCGTGGAGCCGTTCCTGCTCGCTTCCAGCCTGATCGGTGTGGGAGCGCAACGCCTGGTGCGCCGACTGTGCATGGAATGCCGCAAGCCGTTTACGGCCGACGCCGCGCAGCTGCGCGCACTCGGCCTCAAGCCGACCGACGGAACCCTGTATTCGGCGCAGGGTTGTCCCGCCTGCAACGGATCGGGTTATCGCGGCCGCACCGGCATCTACGAGTTGCTGACGGTCGATGACGACCTGCGCCGGCTGATCCACGACCGCGCCTCCGAGCAGAGGCTGCGCGAGTATGCGGTGTCCCGCGGCATGCGCTCCTTGCGCGACGACGGCATGCGCTGGGCTGCGCAAGGCCTGATCAGCCTGGAAGAAGTCGTGCGCGTCACGCGAGACTGATGGCAGAGCAAACCTCCTATGCAGAGGCGCGAAGGTGCAGCGGAAACGCGGAAGAAAGTGAAGACAGATACTTTTCAGAAAGGCCTGGGGTGGTACGAGAGATGGTGCACCGGACTCGCGCAGGTATTTCTCCCCGCCCCGCGTTTCTCTGCGTCTGCTCTGCGCCTTTGCGGCGCCGCGGTTAGGACTTCCTGATGGAAGCGTTCGAGTATCAGGCACTGGACGCGGCCGGGCGCAAGGTTTCGGGCGTGGTGCAGGCCGACACTGCGCGCCAGGCACGCATGCAACTGCGCGCGCAGGGCCTGCTGCCCTCGATGGTCGGCCAGGTGCACGCCCGCGAGCGCGCGCAGGCGCGCTGGTCGCGCGGCATCTCACCGGCCGAACTGAGCCTGGTGACGCGGCAGATGGCGACGCTGCTGGCATCCGGCCTGACCATGGAACAGGCGCTGAACGCGCTGATCGAGGCCGCCACCGAGCCGGTGACGAAAGAAGTGCTGACCGGGGTCAAGACCGAAGTCACCGCCGGCTCTTCACTGGCGGGCGCGCTCGGCGCCTACGAAAAGAGTTTTCCGGATTTCTACCGGGCGCTGGTGCGCGGCGGCGAGGAATCGGGCGCGCTGCCGACCGTATTGCAGCATCTTGCCGATTACCTGGATGCGCGTCAGGTGCTGAAACAGAAAACCGGGCTGGCGCTGCTTTATCCGGTGCTGGTCACCATCGTGGCGCTCGCGATCGTCATCGGACTGCTGGTCTACGTGGTGCCGCAGGTGGTGCAGGTGTTCGAGCAATCGCGTCAGAGCCTGCCGCTGTTGACGCGTACGCTGATCGCGTTCAGCGACTTTCTGCGCGGAACCTGGCCGTATATCGTGCTGTTGCTCGGCGGCGGGTTTGCGGCCGCACGGGCGGCGCTGCGCCGCGATTCCACGAGGCGCAGCTGGCACGCATTTCTGCTGAACATGCCGTGGCTGGGGTCGTTGATTCGCAGCGTCAACACCTCGCGCTTCGCCAGCACGCTGGCGATTCTGGTCGGGGGTGGCGTGCCACTGCTCTCCGCGCTTGCCTCGGGCGCGCGGGTGATGTCCAACATGGTGTTGCGGGAGGCGGTGGAACATGCGATTGAGCGGGTGCGCGAAGGGGCGAGCCTGGCGCGTGCGCTTGCTGAGTCCCGCGCGTTTCCGCCCTTGCTGATCCATCTGGTTGCAAGCGGGGAGGTGAGCGGCAAGCTCGAGCAGATGCTGGAGCGCGCCGCGCACCTTGAAACCCAGGCGCTGGAACGGCGCCTGGCGGTGTTCCTCACCTTGCTCGAACCGGTGATGATCCTGGTGATGGGCGGTGTGGTGCTGATGATCGTACTCGCGATCCTGCTGCCGATCATCGAGATCAACCAGCTTGTGCATTGACCGCCGGCTCCCGCGCCGGCCGGAACACAAAAAAAGGCCCGGAAGGAGATCGCTCGACCGGGCCCGGTGCTTCACGTGCTCATCCTCAGGGAGGAGAGGACGAAAGTTCACGCATTTGGATGATCTGCCTCTTCTCCGGAATGTTCTGTGCGTTGTCGAACATTGGGAGTAGGATGGCTTGGGCAGCAGTCAGGCTTCATCATAACCAGAGGTGGTTCCATGACCAGAGTTGGTTCCATGGCATCCGGAAGAGACCCTTTATTCGTTGGAGAAGGCGCTTCGGGCGGGCCGCAAACCCCGCCATCGCCGAAACAGAACCGTCTGCTTGCCGCGCTGCCTGACACGGACTACGAGCACCTGCTGCCGCACCTGGAACGGGTGCCTCTGCCGCTCGGCTGGGCAGTCTACGAATCCGGCAGTGAACAGGGGTATGTGTATTTCCCCGCCACCGGCATCATCTCCCTGCTTTACGTGCTGGAGGACGGTTCCTCGGCGGAGATTGCGGTCGCAGGCAACGAGGGCGTGGTCGGCATCGCGCTGTTCATGGGCGGAGAAACCACACCGAGCCGCGCGGTGGTGCAGAGTGCGGGCTTCGGCTATCGGCTCAGGGCGGGTGTGCTGAAGAATGCGTTCGGACAGGGCGGCGCCCTGCAGCACCTGTTGCTGCGCTACACGCAGGCGCTGATCACGCAGATGGCGCAGACCGCGGTGTGCAACCGCCACCATTCGGTGGAGCAGCAACTGTGCCGCTGGCTGCTGCTGAGCCTGGACCGGCTGCCCTCGAACAAGCTGAGCATGACCCAGGAGCTGATCGCCAACATGCTGGGCGTACGGCGCGAGGGCGTGACCGAGGCCGCGGGCAATTTGCAGGCGGCGGGCCTGATCAATTACAGCCGCGGCAAGATCACCGTGCTCGACCGTCCCGCGCTGGAACGACGGGTCTGCGAGTGCTACGAGGTGGTCAAACGCGAGTACGACCGCCTGTTTCCGGAGAGCGCCGCGACGCGGAACTAGAGCGCCGCGACACCGCCGGCGGATCGTCGGCGGATCGTCGGCGCAAGCCGTATGGCAATACTTGCCGAAGGCCTTGACGAACGGTCTTGCCGCGTAGTGTAGGTCGCGGCAGCCGGCGACAAGCAATCCCGCGCCTGCAACGCCCCCTGGGCGGCTTTTCCGGCCGCCCGCGCCATCGATCAACCTCCCTGAGCCGCGCGGCAAAATGGTCATGCAATGCCGCTGCCGGCCGATCTCGAATCTGCTGCTCCGGGCGAGAGCCGTCAGCGCCTCGCGCCCGGCAGCACCGCCTGCGGAATGTGCGCAACCGTACAGAGCCTGCCTGGATTGAAGAACACACTACCGCAGCGATCCTGCTCCAAGGCTGCGGTTCACCGCGCCGGCAGCTTCGAAGTCGACGGAAGGAGACGATCATGTCGGTAGGAACAATACTGCTCATCATCCTGATACTCGCATTGATCGGCGTGATTCCAACCTGGCCGCACAGCAGGGGATGGGGCCTCGGCCCGAGCGGCGGTATCGGACTGATCGTGATCATACTGATCGTCCTGCTGTTGATGGGTCGCATATGACCGCTTCCGACATCGATATTCCAGCTCGATGTAATGAAGGCGCCGGTCGGCGCGCTCCGGTTTCAGACGCGGGTTGACGATCCCGATCTCTTGCCGCACCGGCGATGCGCACCGGCGATGCGCGCGTCCAGCGTCGGCGATCTCGTGCCGGATCAGATGGGCTTGCGCCCGCTGATCACTCTGAGCAGGACGACCACCACCGCGATCACCAGGAGAACGTGGATGAAACCGCCCATGGTCGTCGAGGTGACAAGCCCCAGCAGCCAGAGCACGAGCAGAACAACAGCGAGCGTATAGAGCATGGTAATCATCCTTTCGTGGCGGGTTGTCGATGCAGACGGTCTCGTTGTCCGACACGCATTGCCGCGTATCGTCTTGAGCCCTTCGTACCACCGGGCTATTTTCCTTTGCGGCTCCGGGACGCTCTGTGCGTTCGCGTACAGATGACAGGTCGAATCACGCGCATGCCAGTGTTCGCCGGCGCACGGTGAAAGGGCGCCGGCAGATGTCAAATGGCGGGCAGGGCGGTCCGATTCTTCAGTTCGACTTTTTTTGCAGACATGACCAGGATCATTTGCTCAGCGCTGCCGTTTTTCTTCTGGGTGGTTTCCGCAACCGCCGACGCAGCAGCCAGCTCCGACGCCAGACAATGGATCGAGGAAGCGCAGGCCGCCTACGGGGCGATCGAGAGCTACACGGCCATTGTCCACAAGCAACAGCGCGTGGAGAGGAAACTCTTGCCGGAAGAGACTATTTTCCTCAAGTTCAGGAAGCCCTACAGCATTTACATGAAATGGATTAGGCCGCCCTACAAGGGGAGCGAGTTGCTCTTTGTGGAAGGCTGGAACGAGAACCGGGTCAGGGCGCACCGGGGCGGTCTGTTGCGGTTTTTCATCCGCGATCTGCACCCGACGGATCCCGCGCTCATGAAGGGAAACCTGCGCCCGGTCACCGACATGGGGATCGGCCAGCTTATAACTACCGTCGCGATGAATGTCCACACGCTGCTCGAGGCCGGCGAACTGGGGTACCACGAAGGAGGGAAGGAAGTTGTGTACGGCAGGCAAACGCGGGTCGTCGAGTTCGTCCTCCCGCGGGATCCGGCGGTGCGCTACGGCGGCCACCGGATCGTCATCAACCAGGATGTCGAAAACCGGATGCTGATCCGGATCCGGATATATGACCACGATAAACACCTCGTGGAGAACTACGGCTATGAGCAACTCGATCTCGACGCGCGACTCACGGCCGCCGACTTCGATCCGGCGAATTCAGCGTATCGGTTCTGAGTGGTTCAGCGCACCCAACGTCCAAGTGGAATGCTGACGTAGAAACCCCAGGCAGCGACCTTGTTGTGGTCTCCGAACTTGGGAAGATGCACCGCGTTCAGCTTGATGCGCCCCAGATCGTAGGTGATCAGGGGGATCATGGCGACGAAGCCTACGCCGCCGTTGTAGGTTTTACTGTGCATGGCGGCAATGGCGCCGCCAATCCGCAACCGCCCGCCCAGCTTGAACTGGTAGCCCAGCCCCACGAACTTCGCCCAGTTTCTTCCGCAATCGTAGTACGCGCCTGCCTCCGCAAAGCTGATGCCTCTTGGACTTTCGGTCAGTTCGTAGTGCAGGCCGAGTCCCGGGTTGATTTCGTTGTCCACCTGCAGGCGACGCGCGGTCTCGCGGTCGGGATGGTACGCAAGTCCGTAGACGTTGAGCTCGAGCGCATTCAGATCGAACCGGGAATCCGTATGCCGGACCTGGTCCGATGATTTCACGCTCGCGTGGATGCCGGCTCCGCCGGCAGCACAAATCCCGGGCAATGCGAGGACGAACTCTGCGTCGGGAGGTTCGATGCATCGGGTTCAGTGACGACTGTTGCTTCCAGTCCGAGCCGGCTTCTAGAGCCAGTATTCCCAAATGCGTGACGCCCACTCTTTCAGCCGGAATTTCACTGGCCGAGCTTTCCAGCGCCTCAGATCCATGCGTTCCGACGCCGCCAGATCGGCGGCAAAGGCGGCTTCCATCTGGCTGGCGAACGCCCGTCCCAGAACGGTGGCGTCGATTTCATCGTTGTGCAGAAAGCTGCGCCGGTCCAGATTGGTCGAGCCGACGCAGGACCAGACGCCGTCGATGGTGGCGGTCTTGGCGTGCAGCATTGCATCGCGCCGTTCGTAGATTTTCACGCCGGCGCGCAGCAGCACAGAGTAGTAGGAACGTCCGGCATGAAAGGCGAGACCCGAGTCCGAGTGGCCGGGCAGGACCAGCGCTACGTCGACGCCGCGCGCGGCCGCTTCGGTCAGCACGTCGAGCAGTTGCGGATCGGGGACGAAATAGGCGTTGGTCAGAAAGACGTTGCGCTGCGCGCTGGAGATCGCCGATATCAGTGTCAGGTAGATGAGGCTGTGCGGATCGTCCGGCGTGCTGCCAATCGCGCGCACCATTTCGCTGCCCCTGGCGGCAAGCGCGGGAAAATAGTTCGCGCCGTCGAGTGGCGGACCGTGCTGTTTTTCCCACGTCTGCATGAACAGCTTCTGGAACTCGCCCACCACCGGGCCGTCGATCTGCAGGTGGGTGTCGCGCCAGGGGGGGTGGGCGGCAGCGTCCCCGGCAGCGACCCTCGCGCCGGACGATCCGCCCGAATGCACGCGGCTGAAGTTGATTCCACCGACAAATGCCGTGCGGCCGTCGACCACCACCAGCTTGCGGTGGTCGCGGTTGTTGACGAGCCACTTCCTCCTGACCGACAGCGGGTTCACCGGGTTGAACTCGAGTACCTGCACGCCGCCGTCGATCAGGCGATCGAAGTACTCCTGCGGCGTGCCGATCGAACCGACGCTGTCGTAGAGCAGATTGACGGTCACGCCCTGCAGGCGTTTCTGCAGCAGCAGGTCTGCAAGCTGCCGGCCGATTTCGTCGTCCTCGATGATGTAGCTCTCGAGATTGATGTGGTCGGTGGCGGTGCCGATCGCGGCGAACATGGCGCGGTAAGTCGCCGCGCCATCCTGCAGCAGGATCACATCGTTGCCGCCCATGAGCGGGGTTCCGACGATGGCCTGCTCGACCGCAATGTGCTGCCGCAGGACGTCGGATTCGTCCCCATTGCCGCGCAGCTCCGCGAGAATGGCCGCCACGCGATGCGTTGAATGCGGGCCGCGGGCGCCCTCGATCTGCACGCTCGGGGCGGCATGCGCCTCCATTGCAATTCCGAGGTTCGGCAGTTGCGCACAGCCGGCGGCGAACAGCCAGCAACTGCCTGTGAGGACGCGCATTACTGTGTTATCCACTGGGTGTGACCAGTGGCATCGCGCCCGTCGCCGACAGCGCAGTGTCGAACTTTCCGGTTCTCTGCCATGTAGATGCCCGTGGCAACCCTTCCGGCAACGGGACATCCGCTACCGGGCCGGGATGCCTGCACGCCTGCCGGCGAACGCGATGCCCGGATGTATGCATGATTCACTTGTTGCGCAGGAGGCACTGTGCGCTACCGCACACGGAACGGACGGAACATGGCATCGACGCCGGTTTGGCGATAACGCGTCTGTGTGTGAGCGCACAGATGCCGTGGCGACCGGCGGGTAGGCTCGATTCCGCAGTCAGCAGCAGGCACACGCATGAACTCGGCGCGACCCCGGGTTTGGGTCTGCTGCGTAGAAACCGGACCCGGGAAAAACCTGGACGCCACCGGGCAGTGCACAGGCAAGGCACGCGGATCGAGGACACCATCTTGAAACTTCCAGCAGAAACAATGACCGACGCGATCACCCGCTACGACGACGCGGCAACATGTCCCGCTGGCGAGGCACAAAGGGCGCAGGAAGACTGCGGGTCTACAGCGCTGCCGGCCACTGCAATCCGCTGATGCAGGGCCGTTTCCCGATCCTGGCAAACGATGTCCGGGAGCATGCCTATGACCTGAAGTACGAGAAACGGCGATCCGCTTACAAGGCCTTCCGGGCGGTAGCGAACCGGGACGAGGCGGCGCGGCGGTTCGAGCTTTCCGATGAGTTCGCCGAGCAGCAGTGGGAAGGAGAGGGCGGAACCATCCTCGGTGCGGCGCAATGACGGGCCTGGCTGGCAGCGCGCGATTGTCGCTGCGGCATCAGCGTAACGCGATTTCTAATGTAATACGTCGACGGTCATCGGGGTCTGAACCGGGCGTTTGACGACGATAAGGACCCCACAAGCCAGCCGAAAAACAACGCCGGACAACATTCCGGCATCGCCATCAACCGGAAGGCTGGACGATTGAGAATCAGCGGCAATGCAATGCGGAACCTGCTCCGGGCGCTGAGGCCGTTCCGGCCCGGCGCGCGCACAGCCGATCGTGCAATCGACGAACCGCCGTTGCGATCCGAACTGTTCAGCGCCGAGCAGATGGAGCAACACGGCAAGGCGCTGGCGGCTTCGCACTCGCTGGGCCTGAAACGGCCTCGCGACCTGCTGCTCGCACGCCTGGCGGACAACGAAAGTGTGCTGCTCAGGGTCTGCGACCTGCTGACCGCGGCGATCGCGGATAACCGCCCCGGTACACCGGCCGGAGAATGGCTGCTCGATAATTTCCACCTGATCGAAGATCAGATACGCACTGCCAGAAGGCACCTGCCCAAAGATTACAGCCGCAAGCTGCCGCGGCTGAGTAACGGACCGTCGGCCGGGCTGCCGCGGGTGTACGACATCGCGCTGGAGACGATATCGCATGCGGACGGGCAGGTGGATCGCGATAGTTTCGGGCGTTTCATCGCCGCCTACCAGACCGTCACTGCGCTGACCCTCGGCGAACTGTGGGCGGTTCCGATCATGCTGCGCCTGGCGCTGATCGAGAATCTCCGTCGCGTCGCGATGCGCATCAGCGCCCACTGCGAGGGACGGGATCTGGCCGTTTACTGGGCGGATCAGATGACCGCGACGGCCCGCAGCGATCCGAAGAGTCTGATCCTGGTGGTGGCGGACATGGCGCGGTCCAGCCCGCCCATGAGCAGTTCGTTCGTGGCGGAACTTGTACGCAAGCTGCAGGGCCAGAGCGCGGCCATGGCGGTGCCGCTCAACTGGATCGAGCAGCGGCTCGCCGAACTCGGTCTGTCGATCGCGCAGCTGGTGCAGTCGGAGAACCAGCAGCAGGCCGCCGACCAGGTCTCCATCAGCAACAGCATCGGTGGACTGCGCCTGCTGGGCGCGACCGACTGGCATGCGTTCGTCGAAAGGATGAGCGTTGCCGAACATACCCTGCGCGAAGATCCGGCAGGTGTGTACGCGCGGATGGACTTCGCCACCCGCGACAGCTACCGCCACGTGTTGGAAACGATTGCCAGAGGCAGCGGGCTTGCCGAGGAGCAGGTGGCGCGCCGCTGCGTGCAACTGGCGCGCGAGGCCGCGGCGCGCAACGATGGCGACGATCGCCGGGCGCATGTCGGTTTCTACCTCGTCGACAGAGGCTTGCCGCAGCTAAAGGCGGCTATCGGGATGCGGACGCCGCTTCCCCGGGCGCTGCAGCGCAGTCATGCCCGTTACATTTATTTCTGGCCGATCGCCCTGCTGACTGCGGCCTTCGCCGCAGGTCTGCTTGCCCAGGCGCATGCCGGCGGCGCGGCGCACTGGTTGCTGGCACTGTGCGTCATACCGGTGCTGTTCGGCGCCAGCCAGCTCTCGATCGCGCTGGTGAACAGGGTGGCGAGTGCACTGTTCACGCCGCAACTGCTGCCGCGCATGGATTTCGCCAGAGGTATTGCGCCGGAGTCCCGCACGCTGGTAGTAGTTCCGACAATGCTCGATAGTGCGCGGAACGTCGGGGACCTGGTCGAGGCGCTGGAAGTACGCTTTCTGGCCAATCGTGACGATCGTCTGCATTTCGCGCTGTTGACGGATTACGCCGACGCACAGGAAGAATCCCTGCCGCAGGACGAGCCGCTGCTGCAGCTCGCGGCACAGCGCATCGCCGAACTGAACGAACAGTACCGCGGCACGGGCAGCCACGATACGTTCTTCCTGTTTCACCGTCCGCGCCGCTGGAATGCGCGCGAGCGGGTGTGGATGGGCTACGAACGCAAGCGCGGCAAACTGGGCGACCTGAACGCGCTGCTGCTTGGCGGTGTGCGAGATGCGTTCTCGCGCATCGTCGGGCGTATCGATGTGCTGTCCAGCGTGCGTTACGTGATCACGCTCGACACCGATACGCAACTGCCGCGCGACGCGGCGCGGCGGCTGGTCGGCACGATGTCGCATCCGCTCAATCGCCCGCGCTACGACGCAGCGATGCGGCGGGTGACCGAGGGCTACGGCATCCTGCAGCCGCGCGTGGCCGCAGGTCTGCCCGGCTCGAACCGTTCGCGCTATGCGCGGCTGTACGGCGGCGAGCCCGGCATCGATCCGTACACGCGTGCCGTTTCGGATGTCTACCAGGACGTGTTCGGCGAAGGCTCGTTCATCGGCAAGGGGATCTACGACGTCGTTGCATTCGAACAGGCCCTTGGCGGCTGCTTTCCCGAGAACCGGATACTCAGCCACGATCTGCTGGAGGGGTGTTACGCGCGATCCGGGCTGCTGAGCGACGTGCAGCTTTACGAGGACTACCCGGCCAGCTACGTCGCTGACGTGAACCGCCGCCGCCGCTGGATTCGCGGCGACTGGCAACTGGCGGGCTGGCTGCTGCGGCGCGTACCGGAGTCACGCGACGGTCGCGGCGCAGAACGCCCCCGCCGTCATGGCAATCCGCTGTCGGGATTGTCGCAATGGAAGCTGATCGACAACCTGCGGCGCAGCCTCGTTCCCGCGGCGCTGACGCTGCTGTTGCTGCTGGGGTGGACGGTGCTTTCGCCGGCCGGGTTCTGGACGCTGTCGGTGATCGGCATCATGCTGGTTCCGTACCTGTGCAGCTCGCTGTTCGATCTGCTGCGCAAGGCGGAGGATGTGCTGTTCCGGCAGCACTTCGCCGCCGTCGGACGCACCGCTGCACGGCACGTCGTGCAGGTCGTGTTCGAACTCGCCTGTCTCCCGTACGAGGCTTACTACAGTCTGAATGCCGTCATGCGTACCGCATGGCGCATGCTGGTCACGCGCAAGCGACTTCTGGAGTGGAATCCGTCGCGCGAGGTCGATCGGGAACTGGCCATGCCCGGGCGCAACGGACTCGGCGCCTGTCTGCGGTCGATGTGGATCGCTCCCTTCATCGCCTTCCTGGCGGCAATTCACCTGTCTGCGGCGAACCCGGCGGCGCTGGCGGTGGCGGCGCCAGTTCTGCTGCTGTGGTTCGCCTCGCCGGTCATCGCCTGGTGGATCAGCCGTCCGCTGGTTCGCCGCGAGGCGGCCCTGACGCTCGAGCAGAAGCTGTTTCTTCGCAGGCTTGCGCGCCGCACCTGGGCATTCTTCGACGACTTCGTCGGCCCGCAGGATCACTGGCTTCCGCCCGACAATTACCAGGTGTATCGCGTTGCTTCGGTCGCGCATCGAACATCGCCGACCAACATCGGACTGACCCTGCTGGCGAATCTGTCCGCGTACGACTTCGGCTATGTCCCGGCCGGACGACTGGTCGAGCGAACGGCAAGCACGCTGCGCACGATGCAAACCATGCAGCGTTACCACGGACATTTCTACAACTGGTACGACACCCAGACCTTGCAGGTGCTGCCCCCGCTGTACATCTCGACGGTGGACAGCGGAAATCTTGCCGGCTGTCTGCTGACCTTGCGCGCGGGTCTGACAGCGCTCGCCGACGACAGGATCCTTTCGTCGAAGCTGATCGACGGGTTCAGCGACACGCTCGCAGTTCTCGCGGACAGCGCAAGCGCGGCGGAAATCGGCGCACATGCGGCGGATGAACTGCTCGCGGTGTTCGGCAAGGAACTGGCGTCAGCGCCGGGTGCGCTTGCGGGAACGCTGGCCGAGGCGC
Source organism: Burkholderiales bacterium (assembly GCA_035512195.1). Classification (GTDB taxonomy): domain Bacteria; phylum Pseudomonadota; class Gammaproteobacteria; order Burkholderiales; family Eutrophovitaceae; genus DATKEK01. Next base: position 8,783 of record DATKEK010000112.1, on the reverse strand, counting down.
ACTTTTGCCTGGAGCGGCTGGCGACCGCTGCCGGCATGTTCGCGGGCGATGTCGCGTCCGGGGGCGGTACTGCAGCCGCAAGCGAAGCGGGCGCATGGGCGCAGGCGCTGGAGCGGCAGTGCCGCGCGGCGCTCGATGATTTGACCTTCCTTGCTCCCTGGGCATCGCTGCCGCCGGCTCCGGACGGTCTGGAGGAATTTGCCGATAGCGGCGCCATCCCGACGCTGCGCGAGCTTGCACGACTGGACTCCGGGCTGGTGCCGAACATCGAGCTTCGGCTCAGCGCGCAGACCACGGCCGTGCAGCGCCGCTGGCTCGCCGATCTGCGGCGCGATCTGATGCAGGGCAGTGCCCGTGCCGGCGAACGCATGGCGACTCTCGACCGTCTGGCGCTGCAGGCGTTTGAGTTCGCGCGCATCGACTACGACTTCCTGTTCGACAGGACGCGCCGATTGTTTTCCATCGGCTACAACGTGAGCGAGCGCCGGGCGGATGCGAGTTATTACGACCTCCTGGCTTCCGAAGCGCGATTGAGCAGTTTCGTGGCGATTGCCCAGGGGCAGTTGCCGCAGGAGAGCTGGTTCGCCCTGGGGCGCCTGCTCACCGTCAGCGGCGGCGAACCGGTGCTGCTGTCGTGGAGCGGCTCGATGTTCGAGTACCTGATGCCGCTGCTGCTGATGCCGAGCTATGACAATACCTTGCTCGACCAGACCTGCAGGGCGGCGGTGGCGAGGCAGATCGAGTATGGGAGACAGCGCGGCGTGCCCTGGGGCATGTCGGAATCCGGCTACAACGCGGTCGACGTGCATCTCAATTACCAGTATCGCGCCTTCGGCGTGCCGGGTCTGGGACTGAAGCGCGGGCTGGCCGAGGATCTGGTCATTGCACCCTATGCCTCGGCACTTGCGCTGACCGTGGCGCCCGAGGAGGCATGCCGGAACCTGCAGCGACTGGCGACGGAGGGGTTCACCGGGAAGTACGGCCTGTTCGAAGCGATCGACTACACGCCTGCACGGCAGCGGCGCGGACAATCGAGCACGGTGGTGCAGTCGTTCATGGCGCATCACCAGGGCATGAGCCTGCTTGCCCTGGCCTTCCTGATGCTGGAGCGGCCGATGCAGCGGCGGTTCGAGTCGGATCCGCTGTTGCGGGCGACTCTGCTGCTGCTGCAGGAGCGGATACCGAGAGCCAGTGCGCTGTACTCGAACAATCCGCAGCGCTTCGACTTCCGCGCAACCGCCGGGACACTCGCGATGCCGATGCGCGTGTTCAGCACGCCGGATACGGCGTTGCCGGAAGTACAGATGCTGTCCAATGGCCGCTACAACGTCATGATCAGCAATTCCGGCGGCGGCTACAGCCGCTGGAAAGACATCGCGGTTACCCGCTGGCGCGAGGACACCACCTGCGACCAGTGGGGCACCTTCTGCTACCTGCGCGATGCGGACAGCGGCAAGGTCTGGTCATCCGCCTTTCAGCCGGTGCGCACGCGTCCCCAATCCTACGAGGCGGTGTTTACCGAGCAACGGGTGGAATTCCGCCGCCATGACCAGGACTTCGATACGCATACCGAGATCGTGGTTTCGCCGGAGGATGACATCGAGCTGCGCCGGATACGCATCACCAACCGCTCGCGCACCCGCAGGACGATCGAGCTGACCAGCTATGCCGAAGTGGTGCTCGCCCCGGCTTCCGCTGACGACCTGCACCCGGCATTCGGCAACCTGTTCGTGCAGACCGAGATCGTACACGCGCGCCAGACCATCCTGTGCACGCGCCGGCCGCGCTCGCGCGACGACAGCACGCCGTGGATGCTGCATCTGATGGCGGTGCACGGCGCAGAGTCTGCAGAAGTGTCGTACGAAACCGACCGGGCGCGTTTCATCGGCCGCAACAACCATCCTGGCGAGCCACAGGCTCTGCGTGATGCCGGCCCGCTTTCCGGAAGCGAGGGCTCGGTGCTGGACCCGATCGTCGCTGTCCGGCACCGCATCGACCTTGATCCGGAACAGACGGTCACGGTCGATCAGGTCACCGGCATCGGCGACAGCCGCGCCACCTGTCTCCACCTTGCGGAGAAATACCGCGACCGTCACCTCGCCGATCGAGCGTTCGAAATGGCATGGACGCAAGGCCAGGTGGCGCTGCGGCAGATCAATCTCACCGAGGCCGATGCCCAGCTCTACGGTCGGCTGGCCAGCTCGATCGTTTATGCCAGCGCCATCCTGCGTATCGATGCGGGCGTGATCGCGCAGAACCGGCGCGGGCAATCCGGCCTTTGGGGCTACGCGATCTCGGGCGATCTGCCGATCGTGCTGGTGCAGTTGAAGGACCCGGCGAACATCGAACTGGTGCGGCAACTGGTCCAGGCGCATGCCTACTGGCGCCTGAAGGGGCTGGCGGTGGACCTGGTGATCTGGAACGAAGAGCGCGGCGGCTACCGGCAGTTGCTGCACGATCAGATCATGGGTCTGATCACGGCGGACCAGGAATCGAACGTGATCGACCGGCCCGGCGGAATCTTCGTGCGATCCGCGGAGCAGATTCCGACCGAGGACCGGATACTGTTGCAGTCCGTGGCGCGCGCCGTATTCACCGATCGCGACGGCAGCCTTGCGGATCAGGTCAACCGGCGCCCGCCGGTTGAGCCGGCGATTCCGCGCTTCGTCCCGTCGCGCGCACGCAGCGTCGTACCGGCACGCATTGCGGAAACGCCGCCGCAGGAGCTGGTGTTGTTCAACGGGCTCGGCGGTTTCACGGCGGACGGGCGCGAGTACGTGATCACCACGACCGGGCGCGATGCTACGCCGGCACCCTGGGTAAACGTACTGGCCAATGCGCATTTCGGCTGCGTGATTTCCGACAGCGGTGCGGCCTATACCTGGAACGAAAACGCCCACGAGTTCCGGCTCACGCCCTGGCACAACGACGCAGTCGGCGACGAAAGCGGCGAGGCCTTCTACCTGCGCGACGAGGAAAGCGGGCAGGTCTGGTCGCCGTCCGTGCTGCCGTGCCGCGGAACCGGCAGTTACGTCAGCCGCCACGGATTCGGTTACAGCGTGTTCGAACACACCGAGGACGGCGTCGGCTCGGAGCTGACGGTGTATGTCGACCTCGATCTGCCGGTGAAGTTTGCCGTCCTGCGGGTACGCAATGCCTCGGGCCGCCCGCGCCGGCTTTCCGCCACCGGTTACGTGGAATGGGTGCTCGGAGACCTGCGGCCAAAATCGGGCATGCACGTGGTTACCGAGATCGATCCGCACAGCGGTGCACTGCTGGCGCGCAACGCCTATAACCCCGAGTTCTCCGGTCACGTCGCCTTCTTCGACGTCGACGATGTGACCCGCACCATCAGTGGCGATCGTACCGAATTCATCGGGCGCAACGGCACGCTGCACAATCCGGCGGCCCTCGCGCGGGCGCACTTGTCCGGAAGAACCGGCGCAGCCATGGACCCCTGCGCCGCGATCCAGATCCCGTTCGATCTTGCCGACGGCGCGTCGCGCGAGATCATTTTCCGCATCGGCGTCGGGCGCGGCGCAGACGATGCCAGCCACCTGGTGCAGCGCCTGCGCAGATCGGGCACTGCCCGCGCGGCGCTCGATGCGGTGCGCCGGCACTGGACTGACACGCTTGGCGCAGTGCAGATCGACACCCCGGACCGCTCGCTCAACATGCTGTGCAACGGCTGGCTGGTGTATCAGACCATGGCCTGCCGCATGTGGGGCCGCAGCGGCCACTACCAGTCGGGCGGCGCCTTCGGGTTCCGCGACCAGTTGCAGGATGTCATGGCGCTGGTACACGCCGTTCCGAAGCTGGTGCGCGAGCATCTGTTGCTGTGCGCGTCGCGCCAGTTTCTGGAGGGCGACGTGCAGCACTGGTGGCATCCGCCCTCCGGCCGCGGCGTGCGCACCCGCTGCTCGGACGACTACCTGTGGTTGCCGCTGGCGACCTGCCGCTACGTACTGTGCACCGGCGACAGCGCCATCCTGAAGGAGCAGGTGCAGTTTCTCGAAGGCCGCGCGGTCGGCCCCGGAGAGGACTCGTACTACGATCTGCCGCTGCGCTCGCCGCAAGCCGCGAGCCTGTACCAGCACTGCGTGCGGGCGATCCGCCTGGGCCTGAGATTCGGCGAGCACGGGCTGCCGCTGATGGGCTCCGGCGACTGGAACGACGGCATGAACCTGGTGGGACTGCAGGGCCGGGGCGAGAGCGTGTGGCTGGGATTCTTTCTGTACCAGGTGCTGATCCAGTTTGCTGCACTCGCGCGCGGGGAAGACGATCCGGTCTTCGCCGGGCAGTGCGAGAGCGAAGCCGCACTGCTGCGCAGGAATATCGAGGCTCACGGGTGGGACGGCGGCTGGTATCGCCGCGCCTTCTTCGACGACGGCACGCCGCTGGGTTCGGCGGAGAACGCCGAATGCAGTATCGACTCGATCGCGCAGAGCTGGTCGGTGCTGTCCGCCGCCGGCGACCCTGCCCGCTCGCGGCTGGCGATGGATGCGCTGGATCGGCGCCTGGTGCGCCGGGATAGCGCGCTGATCCAGCTGCTTGACCCGCCATTCGACGAATCCGCGGTGGATCCGGGTTACATTCGCGGCTATGTGCCCGGGGTGCGCGAGAACGGCGGTCAGTACACCCATGCGGCGATCTGGGCGGTGATGGCGTTTGCCGCGCTCGGCGACAATGCGCGGGCATGGGAACTGCTCGGCATGATCAATCCCCTGCATCACGGCGAGTCGCCCGAAGGCACAGCGACATACAAGGTCGAACCGTACGTGGTCGCAGCCGACGTCTATGCCGTGGCGCCGCACGTCGGCCGCGGCGGCTGGACCTGGTACACCGGTTCCGCCGGATGGATGTACCGGCTGATCACGGAGTCGCTGCTGGGACTGAGACTGACTGCCGGTCGCCTGCATATCGCACCCTGCCTGCCGGCCGAGTGGGAGGGGTTCGCGTTGCACTACCGCTACCGGGATACCGCTTATCACATCACTGTTCGCCAATCTCCCGGCGCCGGGTCTGCCATGACAGTGAGCGTGGATGGCGTGATGCAAATGGACGCGGCCATAGCGCTGGTCGACGATCGCCGCGAGCACCATGTCGAAGTGAACCTGCAGAAGCACGCGGTCCTGGCGGCATAGCCAGCACGGGTACAGGTTGGTCGGCCGAAAAGAAATTTTCTCCCGGAAAATCAAAAAAAATGCGCGACCCCCTTCGGAGTCGCGCATCGGTTCTGCAACAGGCTGCTAGCGCTTCCCGGCGAGAAAGCCGAGTATGGCGCCTGCCGCGATCGCGACACCGACCGCGGTCCAGGGCTTGCGGTATACGTAACGGTCCGCGATCGCGGCGGTTTTTCTGGTCGTGTCGAACACCGGTTGCGACGCATCCGCCAGTGCGGCCTTTGCGTGCCGCAGTTTCGCGCGAAACTGCGTTCGCGCAGCGATGGAACGTCCGCCGGCCGCTGGTGCCGTGGACCCCGGAAAACCTTCGCTGTCCGTGAGCATCCGCTCGAAATTGGCGTCGATCCTGTCCTTGGCGCGATCGTATTTATCCGCCATCCGATACATCATTTGCTGGCTCCTTTCGCCTGCAGCCGGTATCAGTTGGCGCTGATGACGTCCCTGTCGGCCACCTCGCCGGTCGGCGGGCTGTCAGCCTTCAGTGCCAGCTTGTTTTCGACGCTCTTCACGCCTTCGACCTCGAGTGTCGTGGCGACGGCGCTGTCGATCTGCGCCTGCGTGTCGAGAATCCCGCTGAGCTCGACCGTGCCTTCGTGGGCCTGGACCTGCACTTCCAGACCTTTGGTATTCGGGTCGGAGAACAGGGCGGACTCGACCTTGATGATGACGATCGAATCGTCGAGCGAAGCGATGGAGCCGTCGAGGGCGGCGATTTCATCGGTGCCAGTGCCGGTGGCCGAACCATCTTGCGGGTACATGCCCGCATCCGCGTCCGCGGCGGTGGTGGCGGCGGTGTTGGCATCCGTGTCCAGCGTTTCCATTACCGTTGATTCGTTTCGATCGCCGCCGCAGCCGGCGATCAACGCCGCCATGGCAACGGCAAGCGCTGCATTGACGACGAGCAGTTTCGGATTCATGCGCATGAGGGTTTCTCCTTAAGGTTGGGCGAGACGCGATCATCGGGCGATCGCGCCGCAGCGTCTGTTCGCTGGACCACGCAGGGAGGCAATGGATGACTTGTGAGCGTCAGCGCACAGTCGGCTGGAGGCGGATGCTCTAGTCTCGCTGCAGTGCGTGAAATGCCACGTCATGGAGAAACCATCATCGGTAATCTCGAACAACTGGCGATGCTCATCCGCAGCGAGCGCGAAAGCCTGCTGTCACGTTGGCGGGAACAGGTAAGAGGGCTGTCCTCGGCGCAGCATCTGGACGCACCGACGCTGAACGACCATCTTCCGCAGCTGATCGAAGAGTTGGCTTGCGCGCTCGAGGCCAGGTCCGATGAGACCATCCCCGAGGCGCTCGACGCGACCAGTCCGCCGATTCACGGCTTGCAGCGTGTCGAGGACGGCTACGATATCGAGGAGGTGGTCGCGGAGTACAACATCCTGCGCGGCTGCATTCACGATCTCGCCGAAGCGGGAGGACTGACACTGCAAGGCGAGCCTTTCCACATCCTGAACCGGGTGCTGGACGGCGCAATCGGCCTGGCGGTGCAGACCTTCGCCGCCGGGAAGGCGCAGGCGGTGCGCCAGCGCCGCGAGGAGTATCTCACCTTCGTCGCGCACGACCTGCGCACGCCGCTGAATGCAATATCTCTTGCCGCCAGCGTCCTCGAGCGAGGGGCGATGGCGAGCCATACGGGCGAGGCGAATGAGCAGATCATGAAGACCCTGCGCCGCAATGTGCAGCATCTGGATGCGCTGGTGGACAAGGTGATCGAGGAAAACAGCGGCCTGCTGTTAGAGATTGGCCTTCAGTCCAGACTGCAGCGGCGCGTGTTCGACTTGTGGCCGCTGGTCGAGGCACTGATCCGCGATCTCGAACCGCTCGCCAGCAACGCGGGCACGAGGCTGATCAGCCGCGTGCCCGCCGCCCTCGTCGTCTATGCCGACGCCGGCCTGCTGAGACGGGTATTCGAGAACGTCATCGCCAACGCCATTGCATACACGCCGCGGGGTGAGGTGGTCATCGATGCGCATGAAGGCGGCCCCGAAGCCGAGGTCGAGTGCCGCGTGAGCGATAACGGCGAGGGTATCCCGCAGGAGCGCCTGGAGCGCGTGTTCGACAAACTGGAGACCGATCCCGAGAAGGATGGCGGCTTGGGGCTCGGTCTCGCCATCGTCAGGACGTTGGTCGAGGCGCATGGCGGCAGGGTCGGCATCGTAAGCCGGATGGGGCAGGGCACGACGGTGAGCTTCACCTTGCCGCAGCAGACATCAACCGGCGCCGATGCCGCCGGGGATGGCACGTGCGCGCGCCACTCTGTTGCGGAGGGCAGGCCTGCGTCAGGAGACCTTTGAGCCGCGCCATAAGCCGTTCGGCTCCGTCACCTTCTCCAATAAAATCCGCTTACTGTGCGATGTCGAACATACCGGGCATGGCATCTGAACTAGCCTCTTAAGCGTCGCGCGGGCTGCCGTCGTTCGCGGCGATACGCTCATCATCCGATCGCGAAAACGTCAGATCATTATGCGATTACCTCAGCAGGATCCCAGAAAGAACCATCTTCTCGCCGCGCTGCCGGCGAAGGACTACGAGCGCCTGCTGCCGCACCTGGAACGGGTGCCACTGCCGCTCGGCTGGGTGGTCAACGAGTCCGGCAGGCCGCAGCGTCATGTGTACTTCCCCACCAGCAGCATCGTTTCCCTGCTTTACGTGCTGGAGGACGGTTCATCGGCGGAGATCGCGGTCGCGGGCAACGACGGCGTGATCGGCATCGCGTTGTTCATGGGCGGAGAAACCACACCGAGCCGCGCGGTGGTGCAGAGTGCGGGCGATGCTTTCCGGCTCCCTGGGGCCGTGCTGAAGAACGAATTCCGCCAGGGTGCGGCTCTGCAGAACCTGTTGCTGCGCTACACGCAGGCGCTGATCACGCAGATGGCGCAGACCGCGGTGTGCAACCGCCACCATTCGGTGGAGCAGCAACTGTGCCGCTGGCTGCTGTTGAGCTTGGACCGGCTGTCCTCGAACAAGCTGCGCATGACCCAGGAACTGATCGCCAACATGCTGGGCGTGCGGCGCGAGGGCGTGACCGCGGCCGCGGGCAGGTTGCAGTCGGCGGGACTGATCAATTACAGCCGCGGCAAGATCACCGTGCTCGACCGTCCTGGGCTGGAACGACGGGTGTGCGAGTGCTACCAGGTGGTCAAACGCGAATCCGACCGGCTGTTCTCCCCCGCCGCGGTCGTCGACCGGGTTTCGTGAACAGGACCGTGAGCGATTCCGTTCACATGTCGCCAGACGGGTCCGCGCCCCCCCAATCGCAGCGCGAGAGCACACGGCAGGCGGGCCGCTCCGCGTCGATCGAGAACAGTTTGCTCGCCGCCGTATTCCGCAAGCCGGGCCGGCAACTGTCCGGCCTGCTCGAACCGGTCACGCTGACTTTCGGCGAGGTGCTCTACGAGCCGGGCGATACCATCAGCCATGTTTACTTTCCCGGCGCCTCGCTGGTGTCGCTGCTGACGCTGGCCGACGGGCACCTGGCGCTGGAAGTGGGGCTGATCGGACTCGAAGGCATGGTCGGCATTCCGCTGGTGCTGGGACACCGGGAGTCCGCGGTGCGCGCCCTGGTGCAGGGCGGGGGCAGCGCCATGCGCA
>DATKEK010000111.1:0-3213 GCA_035512195.1 Burkholderiales bacterium | reverse complement strand
GATCCACTCGCTGCGCGAGGCCTCCCCGCCCAGTATCAGGCGGCGCGCTGGCATCACTCTTTCGGGATTGCGCCCGGATTGCAGCGCGGCCAGATGCGAGGGAACGATCTTCAGCACATCGATGCGCTCGCGCTCGAAGTATTCGGACAGCAATGTCTGGTTTTCCAGCCGCTCCTGCGAGATGACATGCAGGCAGCCGCCGGTAATCAGCGAGGTAAACACGACCGTGTTGCCAAGATCGGCTGCGAATGTCGATACCGTCGCGTGATTCATGCCGGGCTCGATCTCGAGACGCTGCACCGCGCCCAGCGCGTAGTTGACGATATTGCGGTGTTCGATGCAGACGCCCTTGGGGCGCCCGGTCGATCCGCTGGTGTAGATCACGTAGGCGAGGTTTCCGGAATGCACGTGAATGTCGACCGGCGCCGATCCCTCGAAGCCGTTCCAGTCGAAGGTGTCGAGGGACAGGACCTGCGCTGCGCTCGCCGGCAACGCCGGCAGCAGGCTGCTTTGCGTGAGGAGCAGCGGAACGTCGGAATCCTCCAGCAGGAAGGCGGTCCGCTCCGGCGGATTGGCGGCGTCGATCGGCAGGTAGGCCGCTCCCGACTTGAGGATGGCGAGCATCCCCACCACCATATCGAGAGAGCGCTCGACCAGCAGTCCGACCAGGACATCGGGCGCAGCGCCGAGGCTGCGCAGGCGATGGGCGATGCGGTTGGCACGCCGGTCGAGTTCGCTGTATGTGAGCCTTTGCTGCTCGAACACCAGGGCAGGCAGATCGGGGGTGCGTGCAGCCTGTTCTTCTATCAGGCGATGCAGGCAGGTTTCGCCCGTGGCGAACGCAACCGCGGTGTCGTTCCAGCTCTCGGGAGGCAGCCGGTGACCGGGGCCGCTGGACATCGGCAGCCTGGAGACATATTCGTCCGCTGCGTCGCTGTTTCTGTTCGTCGGGTTCATGATCTGGTTTCCATGTGCTTCGCTGCAAGACGGTGAACGGTGGGTTTGCCGGCGCTTACAGCGACCACGCAATCACCTCTTTCATGATTTCGTTGGTGCCGGCATAGATGCGCTGCACGCGGATGTCCGCCCACATGCGGGCGATCGGATACTCCGTCATGTAGCCGTAGCCGCCGTGCAGCTGAACGCATTCGTCGACGATATGGAACGCACGCTCGGTGAGCCAGTATTTCGCCATGGCGGTGGTGATTTCATCCAGCCGGCCGCCGAGGAACTGTTCGATGCATCGGTCGATGAACACCCGGCCGACATGCGCTTCGGTCTTGCATGCGGCGAGTATGAAGCGGGTGTTCTGGAAATCGCTCAACGGTTTGCCGAACGCGGTGCGTTCCTTCGCGTAGCTGATGGTGATTGCCAGCGCCTGTTCCGCGGTGGCGACGGCGCTCACGCCCACCGCAAGACGCTCATAGGGAAGCTGCTCCATCATCTGGGAGAAACCGCGGTTCTCGGCGGCACCGAGCAGGTTCGACAGCGGAACCCGCACCTCGTCGAAAAACAGCTCGCAGGTGTCCTGCGCGTGCATGCCGGTTTTCTCCAGGGGCTGGCCGGCGTGGTACCCGGCAAGGCCGGCGGTCTCGACGATGATCAGCGAGAGGCCCTGCCGGCCGGTGGCTGCATCATCGGTTTTCACCGCGAGGCAGAGAATGGCTGCGTTCAGGCCGTTGGTGATGAATGTCTTCGAGCCATTGATGACATAGTGATCGCCGTCGCGGCGGGCGGTGGTCAGGATGCCCTGCAGATCGGAGCCGGCGGCAGGCTCGCTCATCGCGATTGCGCCGACCAGTTCGCCGCGCGCCATGCGGGGAAGCCAGTTGCGCTTCTGCTGTTCGCTGCCATACGCGGATATGTAGTGCGCCACCGTGCTTTGAATGCTGCAGCCGAAGTGGACGCCTGCGTAAGCGAGTTCCTCCTGCACCACCGCTTCGTGGGCAAAGGTTCCGCCGCCTCCGCCGTACTCCGAAGCGATGTCGGTGAGCAGAAGTCCGGCCGCGCCGGCTTTTGTCCAGGCGTCGGCATCCGGGCGCAGCTGCTGACGCCAGCGCGCCTGGTGCGGCGCGAACTCGTTCTGTATGAAGCGCCGCGCCGATGCACGGAAGATCCGCAGATCCTCGTTCATCCAGGGGGATTCACCGGCCAGGGCAGGCGTCATCTCGGGTCGTCGATCAGGGCAGGGAGGGCGAACCCGAGGTCGCGCACCGGGCCGCCCGCGGGAATTCGCCCCGCAGCGCCTGCCGGCGGGCAGCGGGTGGCCACCGCGGCGACGAAACCCGGTGACGGGGAAAAGCTGTCCAGGCACCAGCCGGAGGCGGAGCCCGGTCGATCGTCGAGGCTGAGGATTTGCGCCGGCTCATCCGGGGCCAGTGACACATCGAAATCATCGAGCGCAGCGGAAAGTCCGCGGCCGAGCGCCTTGAGGAGCGCCTCCTTGCGGGTCCAGCAGTTGAAGAACCCGAGCGTTTTCTGTTCCGGGCCGAGTGCCAGGTACGCCTGCCTTTCGCGGGGGGAGAAGAAGCCGAATACGATCGCATCCGCGTCGGGGATCTCGCGGATCGCTTCGATGTCGATTCCGACTTCCTGCTCCCTGGCGAAAGCAAAGACCGCCAACTCATCCGAGTGCGACACGCTGAATCGCCAGTCGGTGTCGCCTGACTGCGGCGCAAGCGCGGGCTTGCCGTGCTCGCCGTAAACCAGCTCGACGAGCTGCGGCCTGGTACTCAGCCGCGCCGCAAGCAACTGGCGCAGCCGCGCACGCGCAACGATGAAGCGCCGGCGGTCGCGTTCGAGCACATAGCGATCCGCCCGCTGCTGCTCCCCGGCCGACAGCCACCGGGCCAGCGCGCGCACGGTTTCGGGTTCCGCATCCAGCCGGGTCGTCACGATCTCAACCGCGCCGATGGTGAACGGCTCCGCGAACTGCGCAACCGCGGGCGCTGCCGGGGGACAGGGTCGCCGGTGGGACGGGAAGCGCTTTTCCGTTCGTGAATGGCCTAGCATCGTAGTGAGCTGTTGCCGGGACAATGCCGGTGTGTTGGGGCTGAGTGCGTCAAGCGAAAATCTACACGCAGGAAGCGTCAGGCCATTGGCGGGCGCCCTGGCAACACGATGAGTCGATCGGCTCATGGCAGACGCGTCGCCTGCCCGGGCGCCGGCCGCTTCCTGCCACACACAATCTGCCGTGCCGCTGCACGTCACGCT
>DATKEK010000110.1:0-3706 GCA_035512195.1 Burkholderiales bacterium | reverse complement strand
GCAGCAGCATGTTCAGCCGCTTGCTCTCGGGAATGATCATAGCCGGGCGAATCATCGACGCCATGTCGAAGCTCCAGCGGCCCTGCGCCAGGTGCGGGAGCAGGTCCTTGGCCAGCAGGATGCCCTCCACCTGGTCCTTGTCCTCGCCTATAACGGGGAACCGCGAGTGACCGGATTCGATCAGTTTCGGAAGAAAGTCATCGAGCGCGGCGTCGAGGTTCACCACCACCATTTGCGCGCGCGGAATCATTGCGTCGCGAACCTGGGTCTCGGAAACCTCGAGCGCGCCTTCCATCATGGCAAGCGCGTCGGCATCAACGATGCCGGCGGCGCAGGCGGTTCTCAGCGTGGCTTTGAGTTCTTTGCGGTCCCGGGGCTGCGGCGCGAACGCCTTGCCGATTCTCTCGACCAGGGTCTGCCGCCCGGAACCGTTACTCGATTGATCGTCGCTCATGTCGACTCGGGTCATAGCGCGATTCGCGCCACGCTCAATATAGGGCCGCGATCGCCATCAATTCAAGCTATTCGCGATATGGATCCGGGATACCCAGGGCGGAAAGGCAGCGGACTTCCAACGCTTCCATCTCCTTGGCCGCGGCTTCGGCCTGGTGATCGTAACCGAGCAAATGCAGTGCGCCGTGGATGGTGAGGTGCGCCCAGTGGCTGGTGGCGGGCTTGTCCTGGCTCAATGCCTCGGCTTCCACCACCGGGGCGCAGATCACGATATCGCCGAGGGGATCGGATTCAAGCGCGCCGCGAACGGCCTCCGGCAGATCGGCGGGAAACGAAAGGACGTTGGTCGGCTCCTTGCGCCCGCGGTAGCGTGTGTTCAGTGCCTCCATTTCTTCTGCGTCGACCACCCGCACGGCAAGACTGACGTCACCGCGCTCGGCGAGGACGGTTGCCAGCCAGGATCTGAACTGCTCGACGTCGGGAACTGTTTTCGCTCCCGAGACGTCCTGCAGCTCGAAATCAATCGTCATCGTCTTGATCGGCGCGATCACCTTTGTTCCGCCTGGCGTCCCGGTCATACGCTTCGACGATGCGCTGCACCATCGGATGACGCACGACGTCGCCGGCCGCGAACCAGGTAAAACTGACGCCGGGCACGTCGGCCAGAATTTTCAGGGCGCTCTTGAGGCCCGAAGCGGCCTTGCGCGGCAGGTCGATCTGCGTGACGTCGCCCGTCACCACCGCGGTGGAGCCGAAGCCGATGCGGGTCAGGAACATCTTCATCTGCTCGCGGGTGGTGTTCTGAGCCTCGTCGAGGATCACGAAGGCGTCGTTGAGCGTGCGCCCGCGCATGAAGGCCAGTGGCGCGACCTCGATGACGTTGCGCTCGATCAGGGTCGCCACCCGCTCGAAACCGAGCATCTCGTACAAGGCGTCGTACAGGGGGCGAAGGTAGGGGTCGACCTTCTGCGCCATGTCGCCGGGCAGGAACCCCAGGCGCTCGCCGGCTTCAACCGCCGGGCGCACCAGCACGATGCGCTGGACACGGTCCTCCTGCAGCGCCGCAACGGCACAGGCCACGGCCAGATAGGTCTTGCCGGTGCCGGCCGGGCCAACACCGAAATTGATCGCGTGGCGGGCAATCGCGCGCATGTACTTCTTCTGGTTCGGCCCGCGGCCGCGGATCATGCCGCGCTTGGTGCGCACCGCGATCTCGTCGTCGTCATCGCCCGGGGCGTGGATTTCCTCGATGCCCGACTCCTGCAGATGCAGGTTGAGCAATTCAGGGGTGAGCACTTCATGCTCGGTAAGCTTGTAGAGATCCTGCAACAGGCGCCGGGCCGCTTTTGCCGGGCGCGGTTCGCCCTGGATATTGAACAGGTTACCGCGACAGAAAATCTCCACCGCCAGGCGCGACTCGATCTGCTTGAGGTGGTCGTCGAACTGGCCGCAGAGGTTGGCCAGCCGCTCATTGTTGGCCGGCTCGAGTTCCAGCGAGATGCGTTCGCTCACGAGGCGCGTTGTACGAGTTCTGCCAAGCGCCCGCGCAGCGAGTGGCTCAGCGATTCGGTGATGTCAATATCGACGAACTCACCGATCAGCCGCGGGTGGCCGTCGAAGTTCACGACGCGGTTGTTCTCGGTGCGACCGGCGAGCTGCTTGCTGTCTTTCTTGCTGGCGCCCTCCACCAGCACCCGCTGGCGCGTTCCGACCATGGCCTGGCTGTAGCCCGCAGCCTGCTCGTTGATCAGGTCCTGCAGGCGCATCAGGCGCTCTTTCTTGACGCCGAGCGGGGTGTCGTCCGGCAAACCGGCAGCGGGCGTACCCGGGCGTGCCGAGTAGATGAAACTGAAACTGTGGTCGAAGGCGAGATCGCGGATCAGCGCCAAGGTCTGCTCGAAATCGTGCTCGGTCTCGCCGGGGAAGCCAACAATGAAATCCGAGGACAAGGCAATGTCCGGGCGCTGTTCGCGCAGCCGGCGGATCTTCTGCTTGTATTCCAGCACGGTGTGACCGCGCTTCATCATCGCCAGCACGCGGTCGGAGCCGCTTTGCACCGGCAGATGCACGTAATTGGCCAGCTTGGGCACTTCGCCGAAAGCCTCGATCAGGCTTTGTGAAAATTCCACAGGGTGCGAGGTGGTAAAGCGGATGCGCTCAATCCCGTCGATGACAGAAACATAGTGGATCAGCAGCGCCAGGTCGGCCGTGGTGCCGTCATGCATGGGCCCGCGGTAGGCGTTGACGTTCTGGCCCAGCAGGTTGATTTCCCGCGCGCCGCGGCCCGCAAGACCGGCACACTCCGCCACGACATCGTCGAGCGGGCGGCTGACCTCTTCGCCACGCGTGTACGGCACGACGCAGAAGCTGCAGTACTTGCTGCACCCTTCCATGATGGACACGAACGCCGTGGGGCCGACCGTGCCAGGCTCCGGCAGCTTGTCGAACTTCTCGATTTCGGGGAAGGAAATATCGACCGCGGGCTTGCCGGTGCTGCGCACAGAATCGAGCAGCGTCGGGAGGCGGTGCAGGGTCTGCGGACCAAATACCATGTCGACCAGCGGCGCGCGCCGGATGATGGCGTCACCCTCCTGGCTGGCCACGCAACCACCCACGCCGATCACAACGTTGGGCCGGTCGGCCTTGAGCTGCTTCCAGCGGCCAAGCTGCGAAAACACCTTTTCCTGGGCCTTATCGCGAATCGAGCAGGTATTGATCAGGATGACGTCGGCATCCGACTCGCTGTCGGTCAGTTCCAGGCCGTGCGAAGCCGCCAGCACGTCCGCCATCTTGTCGGAATCGTACTCATTCATCTGGCAGCCGTGCGTTTTGATGTACAACTTGCCGCTCATCACGTGTCGCTCTTTTGGTCCTTCACATTCGTTTATGGGACGCCCACCGGCCGGGCCGGTTCAGAGAACCGCGTAGAATACACCCTGAAACACGCAATCGCCATGGGTTGCCCCCCATCTTTTGAACCCCCAGCAGTTGACAGCTATGGGTCCAGGGCCCACTTGGCTATAATCGCGCGGGCTGCACACACTCGCACCGGAGTCATCATGAGTCAAACCATGCGCGCGCTCGTCAAGCGCGAAGCCGCGCCCGGCATCTGGATGGAAAACGTTGCCGTGCCCGAGCCGGGTACCAACGAAGTCCTGATCAAACTCGAAAAGACCGCGATCTGCGGCACCGACGTCCATATTCACCAATGGGACGACTGGGCACAGCGGACGATCAAGCCGGGCCTGATCAT
>DATKEK010000109.1:0-4069 GCA_035512195.1 Burkholderiales bacterium | reverse complement strand
GACGAACACGTAGGTGTGATGGTCGACGACATCGAGATCCGGGCGATTGAACTCCGCCGCCAGCACTTTCTCCGCGATCGCCATGCCGACCGCATTTGCGAGGCCCTGCCCCAGCGGACCGGTGGTGGTTTCCACTCCTGGCGCACAGCCGTATTCCGGGTGGCCCGGAGTCCTGGAATGGAGCTGGCGGAAGCGTTTGAGCTCGTCCAGCGGCAGATCGTAGCCGGTCAGATGCAGCAGCGCATACAGCAGCATCGAACCGTGACCGTTGGAGAGCACAAAGCGGTCGCGGTTCGGCCATTGCGGGTTGGCCGGGTTGTGCCGCAGATGATGCCTCCACAGCACTTCCGCGATTTCGGCCATTCCCATCGGCATGCCCGGATGCCCGGAATTCGCCTTTTGCACCGCGTCCATCGCCAGCGCGCGTATCGCGTTGGCAAGCTCGGTTGTGGTCGCCATTTCTCCCCCTTCGACAAACAAAAAATCCCGGAGACCGGGATCGCTGGGCGCGCGTATTTTAACGATGTTTACTCTTCCGCGCGCCTCGGCAGCTTGACGCCGAGCTGCTTGAGCTTGCGATAGAGATGGGTGCGTTCCAGGCCGACGCGCATGGCTACGCGGCTCATGTTGCCGGCTTCACGGCTGAGGTGGTATTCGAAATAGATCCGCTCGAAAGCGTCGCGCGCTTCGCGCAACTCCCGGTCTAGCGGCAGGGCATGCATCGGGCTGGGCAACGGCGCCTCGAGCGAAGCCAGCGCATTGGTTACGTCGGCGACACCGATCTCGGCGCCGCGCGCGAGCTGCGCGCAGCTCTTGACCACGCTTTCAAGCTGCACCAGGTTTCCCGGCCAGTGGTAATTGCGCAGCGCGTTCAAGGCCGCGGTGTTCAGGCTGCGGGCCGGCACCTCCCGCGCTTCGATCGCGCGTGCAAGCACCAGGCTGGCCAGCTCGGGCACATCCTCCGGCCGTTCCCGCAGCGCCGGAACCCGCAGAATGGTGCCGGCCAGTACCGCATACAGCCTGGGATCGAAATCGCCGGTGGCAATGCGCTCCGGCAACGACACCGAGGTGGATGAAAGCATGCGCGCCTGGGCGCGTTCAAGCTTCCCTGCCTGCGCAAGAAGATGGCGTTGCTGGGTCGCAGTGAGCGTCTCCACGGCACGCATGAACAGCACACCCTGCGCCACGGCATCGGGAAACTCGCCCGCAACCTGGTCGAGCGGTGAAAAGTCCTCGGGCGCAAGCCATGGAGTGTGCGGCTGATGCAGAAACCGCGCGCACTGCTCGCTTCCGGTTCCCGGCTCGCCCACAAACAGCACCGAAGTGCGCAGACTCTGCAATCGCTCCAGTTGTTCTCGCAGCTGCTCGACCGCGGCCGTTCTGCCGATGGTTGCCAGCGCCGGTGTCGGTTGCGCGCTCGCCACCCCCTGTTTCAATGCGGTGCCGACGGTTGCCAGCAGTTTCTGCAGCGCGATCGGCTTCTCCAGGAAACTGTATGCGCCGATGCGGGTGGCTTCCACTGCGCTGTCGATGGTGCCATGCCCCGACATCATGATCACCGGCATGGTGAGCTGCCCGGTGGTGGCCCATTCCTTCAGCAGGGTGATGCCGTCCGTGTCCGGCATCCAGATATCCAGCAGCACCAGGTCGGGGCGCGCGCGGCCACGAATCTGCCGCGCTTCGGAGGCATTCTGCGCGAGACGCACCTGGTAACCTTCTTCGCGCAGGATCTCCGAAAGCAGTTCGCGGATTCCGACTTCGTCGTCTACGACCAGTATCTGGCTCATGGCTTCTAGCGATTGATGACTTTCACTTCGGCCGCCGCCGGCCGCGTGGCGCGCGGCAGGATCACTTCGATCGCAGCTCCGCCTTCCGGTGGATTGGCGATTGAGATGGTGCCGTTATGCTCTTCGATGATCTTCTTCACGATCGCCAGCCCCAGCCCCGTACCGCGCGACTTGGTGGTGACATAGGGTTCGAACACGCGCCCCATCGTCTGCTCCGGAAATCCCGGCCCATTATCCCGGATGGTCAGACGTGCGCCGCCTGCGATCGCGTCGGTGCCGATCACGATTCGCGGCCGCGTGACCTCGCTCACCGCGTGCTCGGCGTTCTGCAACAGGTTATGGATTACCTGGCGCAGCTTTGCGGAATCACCGGAGATCGGCGGCAGCGACTGCGCCAGTTCCAGCGTCATCGCCGAGCGCGACGCCGCGTACAGGTCGAGTACTTCCCGCACCAGCACGTTCAGATCGACCGGGTGCAGATCGGGCTCGGGCGAACGCGCGTATTGGCTGAACGCATCGACCATCGCCTTCAGCGCCGCAACCTGGTTGACGATGGTCTGGGTCGAGCGCTGCAGGATGTCGGTTTCGGCCGGCTCCAGCTTGCCGGCAAGCCGATGCTGCAGGCGCTCGGCAGACAGCTGGATCGGCGTCAGCGGATTCTTGATCTCGTGCGCGAGGCGGCGTGCGACTTCTCCCCATGCCGCGTAACGCTGCGCCTGCAGCAGGTGCGTGATGTCGTCGAAAACAACCACCAACCCGCTGTCCTCGCCGGTGCTGACTTCGGAGCCGCGCAACAGCAGTACCTGCTTGCCGGTCTGCGTGTCGACTTCCACCTGTCTCTCCCAGGCCTGCCCGTCGCTTCCGGCAAACGCCTCGCGAGCGGCGGCGGCGATGCGCGCCAGGCGCGGCGCGTGCGTATCCCATTCGTCCCTGGTCGCACCGATCAGCGGCGTAAGCGCAACCCCGAGGATGCGCTCCGCGCTGCGATTCACCGAGCGCAAGCCGTAGCCGGGATCGAACGAAATGACCCCGGCAGACAGATTGGCAAGCACGCTTTCAAGGTAACCCTTGGCGGCGGCCAGTGCTTCCTGGTGACTCTGCGCGGACGCCTGCGCTTCGGAAAGCTGGCGCGTCATCGCATTGAATGATTCGGTCAACACGCCGAGTTCGTCATGGGTGCGGACCGGATGCCGCTGGGAGAAATCGCCTTGCGCAACTGCGCGCGTGCCCGCCGCAAGAAACCCGAGCGGCGCCGACAGCCGTTCGCTGAACAAAATGGCCAGGAGCAGCGCCGACAGCAGGGCCAGCAACAGCGACAGGGTCAGCGTGAGCGCGTATAGCCGCGTCAGGCCTTCCCGGGAAAGCGAAAGTTCCTGGTAGTCGCGGTAGGCCTCCTGCACCATCGCCGCATCGCGCGCCAGCTGCGACGGTACCGGCTCGATCAGCTGCAGCACCGCGGTGCCGCCGGCCGGCTGGTTGACCGGCACCAGTACGCGCAACTGCAGCCCGCCCTCGGGCATCTCCTCGATCGCACTGTAGGGTTGCTGCATCCACACCTGGCGCAGCACCGAGGGCGCCGGGAGCGTGGGCATCAGTGCGCCGGCGTCGACGCTGGCGAACGCGAGAATCTTACCGTCGGAATCGATCAGCGCCGCTTCATGAACCGAAGTCTGCTCGCGCAGATGGTTCAGCGCGGCAACCTGGCGCGAGGCGATACGGTCGTCGAGGCCGATCGCGATCGTCTCCGCCTTACGACGCAGTTCGCGCAGGGTCGAATCCAGATTCGTACGCGCCAGGCTCAGCCCGCCCTCGAGCGCCTTGTCCACCCGCACGTCGAACCACGATTCGATCGACCGCGCAAGGAACTGCACCGACACCGCGTACACCAGCGCGCCCGGAAGGACTGCGACCAGGGAGAACAGCAGGACCATCCGGACCGTCAGTTTCGAGCCGAAAACACGTGCCTTCAACCGGCGCCGCAACAGCAGCAGCTGGTAACCGACCAGCAGCATCAGCACGACGACCAGGCCGACACCGAGGCCGAGCAGGATCGGCAGATCCTCAGCGAACAATGCGGTGTTTGCGCTGGCGGTGGACAGCAGATAGAGCATCAGCCCGCCGAGACCGAGCACCAGCGCCACGAGGAAGCGCATGCCCCGCGACAGCAGCGATTTCCTGAGCGAACGCCACAAGCTGTTCATCGCATCACCGTCCACCGGAACCAGTCTGAAACGAGCGTCCAGTCGCGCGAGGCGAGCGCGGTGATTTGGAATGGCTTGGGC
>DATKEK010000108.1:0-11717 GCA_035512195.1 Burkholderiales bacterium | reverse complement strand
GGCAATGGCACACGGCCTGCCGGCCTGCCGCAGCGCATGAGGATGTGCGGCGGGCTGCTAGACTATCGGTGCGCTGCCCCGCAAGCTGCGGGAGCGGCGAACTGTTGCGAATTTCGAATTGAAGAATATCCCCTCCAGCATCGTTATCGCCACGCGCGAAAGCGCGCTTGCCCTGTGGCAGGCGCGCCATATAGAGGAGCGACTTCGCTCGCTGTATCCGGGCCTGCGGACGCAGCTGCTCGGCATGACCACCGAGGGCGATCTCAAGCTGGGCACGTCACTGGCGAAGATCGGCGGCAAGGGCCTGTTCGTCAAGGAGCTGGAGCAGGCGCTGGCCGAGGGCCGCGCGGACATCGCAGTGCATTCGATGAAGGACGTGCCGATGCTGCTGCCGGAGGGGTTTGCGCTTGCGGCAATCACCGAGCGCGGCGATCCGCGCGACGCCTTCGTCTCGAACACACACCGGCAGCTCGCGGAACTGCCCGCCGGCAGCCGGGTCGGCACCTCCAGTCTCAGGCGTGAAAGCCAGCTGCGCGCGCGTTTTCCGCAACTGGACGTACAGCCGCTGCGCGGCAATGTGCAGACGCGATTGCGCAAGCTCGACGAGGGCGGTTACGCCGCAGTGATCCTCGCGGCCGCCGGCCTGCAGAGGCTGGGTCTGGAACAGCGTATCACCCGGCTGCTGGAGCCCGAGGAAAGCATTCCCGCGGTCGGCCAGGGTGCGCTTGGAATCGAATGTCGTGCCGACCGCGAGGATTTGCGACAGGCGCTCGCGCCGTTGAACCATGATGAGACGCACTGGTGCGTCGACGCCGAAAGGGCGCTTTCCAGGGCGCTGGCAGGCAGTTGCAATGTCCCGCTCGGCGCTTTCGCCACCATTCAAGGCAACACCGCGCGCCTGCGGGGCTTCGTCGCCAGTCCGGACGGCAGCCGGGTGGCAATCGATGAGGTGCAGGCAGACCGGCGGCAGATCGGCAGCGAAGCCCTCGGCACAAAGCTGGCGCAGAAGCTCGTGGCCCTGGGTGCGCGAGAGATTCTGTCCGCGCTGGACGCATGAGCGCGCAATTGCAAGGATTGCGCGTACTGGTCACGCGTTCTGCAAGCCAGGCCAGCGTACTGGCGCGGAAAATTGGTGCCGCCGGCGGCGAGGCGGTGCTGCTGCCGGGAATAGAAATAGTAGAGAAAAGCGCAACGGAGATCTGCGCCGGGTTCGCTGCGGCAGCGGATGCGGATCTGCTGGTGTTCGTGAGCCCGAATGCAGCGCGGATTGCGCTGGCAGCGCTTGCCGACGCCGCCATGCTGCCCGCGCATGCGCGCGTTGCCGCGGTCGGCGCGGGTACCGCACGAGAGTTGAAAAAGCAGGGTGTGCGGGAGATCATCGCGCCCCGGCTCGGCAGCGATACCGAAGCGCTGCTGGAATGCCCGGAGATCGAGGCGCTTGGCGCAGGGACGCGGGCCGTAATCGTTCGCGGTGAGGGCGGGCGCGAGCTGCTGGCACGGACGCTGCGCAGCCGCGGCATCGACGTAAGGTTTATCGAGTGCTACCGGCGGCTGCGGCCGGCCCGGGACGCAGCCGGCCTGCGGCCGCTGTGGCGGGACGGCGCATTCGCGGCATGGACGGCGACCAGTGTGGAAATCGTGGACAATCTGTTTAATCTGGCGGGCGAGGAAGGGCGTACATGTTTGCTGGGCACACCGCTGTTCGTCACCCATCCGCGCATCGCCGGCCGGGCATTCGCCCTCGGCGTGAGAACGGTGTTTGTTTCCGGTCCGGGCGACGCCGGGCTGCTGGAAGGTATTCTGACGTGGTTCTGCAATCTGCGACCCTGACTCGACGCGATTGATCATGAGCGAACAAACTCCCCCGGAACAGCCCGACTCCCCGTCCGCGGCGCCCGTGCCGCCCCGTCGTACCTCCGGCGTGGCGATTCTCGCGTTGCTGGTTGCGCTCGGCGCTGCGGGTGTCGCTGCCTGGCAGTGGCACGAAACGCGCGGCGTGCTTGCCGATCTGGAGACGGAACTGGCGAAACGCGTGACGGAGATCGACGCCGCCAGCCGCGAGTCGCGCAGCCTGGCGGCGGATACCCGCGACAGCGTGCGTGAAGTGCAGACGCGGCTCGGCCAGCTCGAGGTGCGCGTGGTCGAAACGCAGCAGCAGCGCTTTGCGCTGGAAACGCTGTACCAGGAGCTGTCACGCTCGCGCGACGAGTGGACGCTTGCCGAGATCGAGCAGATCATGCTGATCGCCAACCAGCAGCTGCAGCTGGCGGGCAACGTCAAGGCGGCGCTGATCGCGCTGGAATCGGCGGATGCCCGGCTCGCGCGCTCGGACCGGCCGCAGCTGACACAGCTGCGGCGTGTGCTCGCACAGGACATCGAGCGGCTGAAGGCAGCGCCGCACGCGGATATCACCGGCATGGGATTGCGGCTGGAGAACGTGATCAACTCGATCGACGAACTGCCGCTCGCGATGGATGGCAGACCGGTGCCGACGGCAGCCCGTTTCGAGGAGCCGCCGGCGGGCTACTGGCGCGCGTTGTGGCAGGAGCTGCTGCGCGATCTGCGCGCGCTGATCCGGGTGCAGAACATGCAGAGTTTCGATCCGCCGCTGCTGGCGCCGGAGCAGGCTTTCTTCTTGCGCGAGAACCTCAAGCTCAGGCTGCTGAGCGCGAGGCTGGCGCTGCTGGCACGGGACCAGGCTACGTTCAGGATGGATGTCGCGGCAAGCATGGAGTGGATGAAGCGCTACTTCGATCCGGGCTCGGCGCGGGTAATCGCGACGTTGTCCGCGCTGGAGCGGCTGGCCGCTTCCGAGATCGAAATCGAGCTGCCGGACATAAACGCCAGCTTGGAGGCGGTGCGCAACTATCGCCTCGTACGCGAGCGCACGTTGCGATAAGGGGCCGGAATGCGCGGGTTGATCTGGCTGGTTGGGCTGTTCGCGGTTGCCGTCACCGTCGTGCTGACCGCGCGCATGAGCGACGGCTACGTATTGCTGGTGCTGCCGCCACATCGCATCGAACTGTCGCTGAACGTGGCGATCCTGACGGTACTGGCGACGGCGGTCGCGGCGTACATCGCGGTGCGCGCGCTGGCGCTTATTCTGAGCATGCCGGGCCGGGTGCGCGCCTTTCATCAGCGCCGCGCACAGAAGAAAGCGCGCGCGGCGTTCGCCGGCGCCCTGCGCAACTATTTCGAAGGGCGCTTTGGCAAGGCTCAGCGATCCGCGGAAATCGCCATGCAGATGGGCGAATCGCCGGGTCTGTCCGCAGTGCTGGCGGCGCGTGCCGCCCACGGCATGCGGGCGTATTCGGCACGCGACGACTATCTGGCCCGTTCTGCGGAGGTCGCGCCGGAGGATGCCGGCGTGCGGTTGATGGCGCAGGCGGAAATGCTGCTCGACGAGCGCCGCTATCACGACACCCTCGAGGTTCTGCGCCAGCTGCCGGAGAAACATACCGCGGCGTTGCGGCTGGAACTGCGCGCGCAACAGCTTGCCCGCAACTGGGACCAGGTGCTGGCGCTGCTACCGCTGCTGGAAAAGCGCAAGGTGTTCGAGTCGCCGGTGGTTGCGCAGCTCCGGCGCCAGGCGGTCATCGAGAACCTGAAACGCAAGGCGCTGGATGCCGCCAGCCTGCGCGAGTTCTGGAACAAGCTTTCCGCCGAGCTGAAGCGCGAACCGCGAATAGCGGCCACGGCCGCACAGAGCTTCGCCGCGCTCGGCGACTGCGCGGAGCCGACCCGCATCATCGAGTCGGCGCTCGCTGCGCAATGGGATCCCGGGCTGCTCGCGCTGTATGCAGAATGCCTGGGCCCGAACGTGATGGAGCAGCTGCAGCGTGCGGAGTCCTGGCTGCAATTGCACCCGCGCGATCCGGTTTTGCTGCTGGTGCTCGGACGTCTGTGTGCGCATCAGGAACTGTGGGGCAAGGCGCGCAGCTACCTCGACGCCAGCCTGTCGATCGAGCCGACGCATACTGCGCATATCGAAATTGCCCGGCTGCTGGAACGGACCGGCAAGCCGGAATCCGCCGCCGAGCAGTATCGCGAGGCGCTCGATCTCACGCTCGCACAACTGAAGCAGCTTGCCGGCGGTCGCCGGCGACCTGCGCTTTAGCCGTTTCCGCGGCCGCGGGCGCGCGGCCTGTTCCACGAAACCATTTCCGCATCGAAGCCGATTTCCTGATCCCATGAACTTTCCAGACCAGCCAGCCGACGCCGCCGACAAGGAACTGCCGTTGCGCGAGGACATACGGTTGCTCGGCCGTATCCTCGGCGACACCATACGCGAGCAGGAAGGCGACGAGATCTTCGACCTGATCGAGCTCACCCGCCAGAATGCGATCGGATTCCGCCGCGATCGCGACCCGGACGCCCGGCACGAACTCGAAAGGACGCTGAACCATCTCGATCCCGCCGATGCGATCCTGGTGGTGCGTGCGTTCAGCTTCTTCTCGTTGCTCGCCAACATTGCAGAGGACCAGCATCACATCCGCCGCCGGCGCGCGCATCAGCTGGCGGGCTCGCGGCCGCAGGACGGCTCGGCGCGGCTTGCCCTGGAGCGGGTCAGGGAAGCGGGCGTTACGGTGCAGCGGATCGAAGCATTCTTCCGCGACGCGCTGATCGCGCCGGTGCTGACCGCGCATCCGACCGAAGTGCAGCGCAAAAGCATTCTCGACTGCCAGGTGGAAATCGCCAGGCTGCTCACCGAGCGCGACCGCATCCGCCTGACACCGGACGAACGCGACCGCAACGAGGAAGCATTGCGCCGCGTGGTGTTGACCCTGTGGCAGACGCGTGCGTTGCGCGAACTGCGCCTGACGGTGAACGACGAAATCGAGAATGCGTTGTCGTACTACCGCTACACGTTCTTCGCCCAGGTGCCGCGCCTGTATGCGCAGATCGAGGACTTGCTGACTGCCGCCGGCGGCGACCCCGCCCAGGTCGGCGTATTTCTGCGCATTGGCAGCTGGATCGGGGGAGATCGCGACGGCAACCCGTTCGTCACCGACGAGGTGATGCGCCACGCGCTGCGCAGCCAGTCTTCCGCGGCCATGGACTTCTATTTCGAGGAATTGCACAGGCTTGGCGCGGAGCTGTCGCTGTCGATCCGGCTGGTGGAGGTCACGCCGGAACTGGAGGCGCTTGCTGCGCGCTCGCCGGACGCTTCGGAGCATCGGCGCGATGAGCTCTATCGGCGTGCGCTGATCGGCATTTACAGCCGGCTCGCCGAGACCTCGCGGGAACTGGACCACCATCTGCCAGAACGGCGCGCGGTTGGTCACGCGCAGCCCTACCGCGATGCTGCCGAGTTCGCCGCGGAGCTCGCGGTGCTGGCGGATTCGTTGCAGAAGAACGGCAGCGAGCGCGTGGCGCGCGGACGCCTGCGGCACCTGCTGCGCGCGGTACAGGTGTTCGGGTTTCACCTGGCGCCACTGGGAATGCGCCAGCACAGTGGCGTGCATGAAGCGGTGGTTGGCGAACTGTTCGAGGCCGGCGCGCGCCGCACGGGTTACGCAGAACTGGACGAGGCGGACAAACGCCGTTGGCTGCTGGAGGAGCTCAGCATGCCGCGGCTGCTGCGCTCGCCTTTCCTGGAGTACAGCGAACAGACGCGCAAGGAACTCGCCATCCTGGATACCGCTGCCGCGCTGCAAAGGCGTTTCGGTACGCGCGCGCTGCCGAACTACATCATTTCCAATACCGACGACCTGAGCGACATGCTGGAGGCGGCGCTGCTGCTGAAGGAGGCCGGCATGCTGCATTCTGGCGAACAGCGCAGGCTGGATGTGAACATCATTCCGCTGTTCGAGACCATCGCCGACCTGCGCGGCTGTGGGGAGGTGATGGATGAACTGCTGTCGGAACCGTCATACCGCAGCCTGTTGCCAAGCCGTGGCAACCTGCAGGAGGTCATGCTCGGTTACTCCGACAGCAACAAGGACGGCGGTTTTCTGACTGCGAGCTGGGAGCTGTACAAGGCCGAAGTCACGCTGGTCAAGGTGTTCGCAATACACGGTGTGCGCCTGCGCCTGTTTCACGGCCGCGGCGGCACCGTCGGGCGTGGCGGCGGGCCGAGCTACCAGGCGATTCTTGCGCAACCGCCCGGCAGCGTCGCCGGCCAGATCCGCATTACTGAGCAGGGCGAGGTCATTGCCAGCAAGTATTCCGATCCGGAGATCGGCCGGCGCAATCTGGAGACCCTGGTGGCGGCAACCCTGGAAGCCAGCCTGCTTCCGTCCAGCGACCGCAGCGCCGAGCGCGCGGGTTATTACGAGGCGATGGAAGAGATGAGCGAGAGCGCCTTTCGCGCCTACCGTGCGCTGGTCTACGAGACGCCGGGGTTCGTGCAGTTCTTCCGGGCGGCAACGCCGATAGCAGAGATTGCCGACCTGCATGTCGGCAGCCGTCCGGCGTCAAGGAAGAAATCCGACCGCATCGAGGATCTTCGTGCGATACCGTGGGTGTTTTCGTGGTCGTTGTCGCGGGTCATGCTGCCCGGATGGTACGGATTCGGCACGGCGGTGCAGGCTTGGCAGAAACGGCATGGCGACGAAGGGCTGGACCTCCTCAGGGACATGTACGGCACCTGGCCGTTCTTTCGCACGCTGCTGTCGAATATGGACATGGTGCTGTCCAAGACCGACATCAGCATCGCGTCGAGATATGCCGAGCTGGTGGAGGATGCCGGGCTGCGCGAGCGGGTTTTCGGTGCGATCCAGCAGGAGTGGCAGCGCACGGTGAATGGACTGCTGGCAATTACCGGTCAGCGCGAACTGCTGGAAACCAACCCGGTACTCGCGCGCAGCTTCCGCAACCGCTCACCCTACATCGATCCGCTGAACCACCTGCAGGTGGAGTTGCTGCGACGCTACCGCAAGGGCGAGACGCACGAGCGCCTGCGGCGTGCGATCCTGCTGACTATCAATGGCGTTGCAGCGGGTCTGCGCAACAGCGGATAGGAGAGAACTTTACCGCGCAGGCGCGGAGGCGCTGAGAGAAAATGCAAAGAAGTGCGAAATCCGCGTTGCAAACCGGCGTGCCCGCGAGCCTGGGGTGTCTCGCCCAGTTATTCTTGTCCTGACTTTCTCCACGTTGCTCAGCGCCTCCGCGCTTCTGCGGTAAAGCAGTACTGAGGCTTAAACAGACGCCGGGCTGGGGTCGACCGAGGGTGTAAACGCGTCGGAGTAGAACTCGTCTTCGGGCAGGCTGCACTGAGAGGTGAAATCACGGTGCGCTGCCTCGACCATCACCGGCGCGCCGCAGGCATAGACCTGGTAGCCGGACATGTCCGGGAAATCTTCCATGACCGCCTGGTGCACCAGTCCCGTGCGGCCCTGCCAGCCGTCTTCTGGCAGCGCGTCGGAGACCACCGGGATAAAGCTGAAGTCGTCGTGCTGCTGCTGCCAACTGCCGCAGCGCTCCGCCATGTAAAGGTCGGCCGGGCGCCGGCCGCCCCAATACAGCACCATCTGCCGCTTGAGTCCGAGTTGGAACGCATGTTCGATGACGCTCTTGATCGGCGCGAAGCCGGTGCCGCTTGCCACGAAGATGATCGGCTTGTCGGAGTCCTCGCGCAGGAAGAACGTGCCGAGCGGCCCTTCGAAGCGCAGGATGTCTTTCTCTTTCATGCGGGTGAACACGTACTCGGTAAAGGCGCCGTGCGGCATGTTGCGCACATGCAGTTCGATGTACTCGTCGTTGTGGGGCGGGTTGCCCATGGAATAACTGCGGCGTTTGCCCTCTTTCAGCAGGATGTCGATGTACTGCCCGGCGAGGAACTGCAGTCTCTCGTTTGCCGGCAGCTTGAGCTTCAGCACCATCACGTCGGGCGCGGCTCTGACCAGGGACTGCACGCGACAGGGCAGCTTGCGGATTTCCAGCTGTCCGACGCCGGCGATTTCTCGCGCCTCGATGACCAGGTCGCTCAGCGGCTTGGCCTGGCAGAACAGCGCAAGTCCGGCCTTCTTTTCGAATTCAGCGAGCACGTAAGGCTGCGGATTGCCGTAATCCACGCGGCCTTCCAGGATTTTCCCCTTGCATGA
The DNA here is from genome assembly GCA_035512195.1 of Burkholderiales bacterium. GTDB lineage: Bacteria > Pseudomonadota > Gammaproteobacteria > Burkholderiales > Eutrophovitaceae > DATKEK01. Next base: position 3,672 of record DATKEK010000108.1, on the reverse strand, counting down.
TCCGCAGGCGCCGTTGCGGCAGCCGTAGGGCAGCGTGAAGCCCTCGCGCTGCGCGGCGGCGAGCACGGTTTCGCCATCGTTGACGGCGAACGTATGGTTGCTGGGCTTGATCGTGACTTTGTGCGGCATCGGCGACTCTCTGCTGGGCGAAGTTTCGCGGGCAACGGCCCGCGTTCGTTACCTTACAATAGCTGCATGCGAAGACTGTTGATCATCGGTTGCGGCGACATCGGACTGCGCGTGGCGCGTGCGCTGCAGCGCCGCTGGCGCGTCTACGCCCTGACGCGCTCTGAACAGCGCCATGGTTTGCTGCGCTCGGTCGGGGTCGTTCCGGTGGCCGGCGATCTCGATCGTCCGGAAACGCTCGAACGGCTTGCGGGAATCGCGCAGGACGTGATTCATCTCGCGCCGCCGCCCGCGGCGGGCACGCGTGATCCGCGAACGGCGAATCTGGTCAGGGCCCTGACGAGGGCCGGGAGCATACCACAACGACTGGTGTACATCAGCACCAGCGGCGTGTACGGCGATTGCGGCGGCGCCATGGTGGACGAAACGCGCCCGACGCGGCCGATGACCGACCGCGCTAAACGCCGCGTCGATGCCGAGCGGATCCTGCGCGCATGGGGCGCCGAGTCCGGGGCGCATGTGTCGATCCTGCGCGCGCCCGGAATCTACGCGCCCGAGCGGCTGCCTCTCGCGCGGTTGCGATCGGGCACGCCGACGCTTGCGCCGGAGCACGATCCCTACACCAATCACATCCACGCCGACGATCTCGCGCGCATCGTGGTCGCGGCACTGACTCGCGGCCGCGCCGGGCGCGCGTACAACGCATCGGACGACTCGTCGCTGCGCATGGGCGAATACTTCGACCTGGTGGCCGGCCGCTTCGGTCTGCCCTGTCCGCCGCGTGTCACCATGGAACAGGCGCGCGGCGCCGTTCCGGAGACACTGCTGTCTTTCATGCGCGAATCGCGCAGGCTGGTGAACGGGCGCATGAAAAAAGAACTGCGTATCCGCCTGCGCTATCCGTCGGTGGCGCAGGGCGTGGTTGCGCCTGCGAACGTAAGCTAGTGCGATGCCGGCAAAGGCACCGCCTGGCGAGGGCGACGAGGTTCTGGTGGTACTCACCAATCTGCCGGATCGCGAGAGCGCCGAGAAACTCGCGCGTTTGCTGGTGGAGCAGCGGCTTGCGGCCTGCGTGAACGTGCTGGACGGCTGTACTTCGGTCTACCGCTGGCAGGACGCGATCGAAACCGCGCGCGAAGTGCCGGTCCTGATCAAGACCCGGCGCGAACTGTTTGCGCGACTGCAGGATGCGATATGCGGCGCTCACCCGTATGCAGTGCCGGAGATCGTCGCACTTGCCGTGCATGACGGGCTGCCGGCCTATATCACATGGGTGCTGACGGAAACCGCTGCCATCTAGTTGTCAATGTTCTTCCCTCGCCTTATGAATCGCCGGCAATATCCAGGAAACGCGATGCGCGCCGCAGCCGCCGGATTGATCGTGCTGGCGCTTTGCACAACGCCGGCACGCGCCGCGGACGTGCTGCTGGAACCGGAGCAGGCCTTCAGGTTGTCTGCGCGTCTGTTGTCCGAGAGCCTGATCGAGGTCACATATCGTATTGCGCCGGGGTACTACCTCTATCGGGACAAGCTGGCATTTCGCCTGGAACCGTCATTGCACTCCGGCGAGCCGCAGTTTCCTGCCGGGCTTTGGCACGAGGACGAGTTCTTCGGGCGCAGTGAGATTTACCGCGATCGCCTGACGGTGCATATCCCGGTATCCGGAGCGGCGGAGCATCGCCGCTTCCGTCTGGTCGCGGTTTCCCAGGGTTGCGCCGATGCGGGCGTCTGCTTCTTGCCGATCGAGCAGTCGGCAGAACTGCGCGCGGGAGGACTGCCGGGACTGGGGACATCCCCGCCATGAATCAGCTGCGGCAGGCGGCCCTGTTCCTTGCGGTCGCCGCGCTGACGGTTGCCGCCGGCTTCTATCTGAACCCGGTCACCCGCGAGAGCGTAAGAGATATCGATGCGGCAGCGGTCCTCGCCACCCCGCTGGCCGACCTGCAGGGCAATCCGCGCACCCTGGATGAATGGTCCGGCCGGATGCTGGTGGTGAACTTCTGGGCTACTTGGTGCCCGCCCTGCCTGGAAGAGATCCCGATATTCATCCGCACGCAGGACCGGCTGGGCGAGCGGGGCCTGCAGTTCGTCGGCATTGCCATTGACGACCCGGAAAAAGTGCGCGCGTTTGTCGAGCAGCAGCGGATGAACTATCCGACCCTGGTCGGTCAGGCCGATGCCATGGCGCTGTCTGACTTGGCTGGCAACGCGCGCGGCGGCTTGCCGTATACGCTGGTCTTCGACCGTGCGGGACATATACTGAGTACCCACTACGGCGCGCTTACCGAGGAAAAACTCGAGTCGATCATCTTGCCTGCGCTTTGATTTGTGTCGATCTATTGTTATTTTCGGTTGAAACGCCAGGTTGTTCCGGGCGGTTCGCCGGGAAATCACTGCCTGGAATTCAGGCCACTGCCGACCCGGGGCGGAGCGGCCAACAGGGCGGCGCCAGAGTCAGAGAATACCGGACTGATCGGTATTTAGACGCAGCAACCTGAAGCGAATTCTGGACAAAATGCCGCTAACTGCGGCAAACTCGCCGCCATGAAACCTGCCCGGTCTGGCGGAAAGGCGGTGGCAACCCGCCTCAAGCCCACACGAAGCCTGCTGGTTCTGCATGGTCCGAACCTGAATCTGCTCGGGACCCGAGAGCCCGAACTCTACGGCTCGGAAACGCTTGCCGCGATTGATCGCCGTCTGCTGGCGCGGGCCAAACAGGCGGGTGCGAAGATCGCAACTTTCCAGAGCAACTTCGAGGGCGAGTTGATCGATCGTGTGCACCGCGCGCGCGCCGAGGCGATCGATTTCATCATTATCAATCCGGCCGGCTGCACGCACACCAGCGTGGCCCTGCGGGACGCGCTGGCGGCGGTGGCGATTCCGTTCCTCGAGGTGCATCTGACGAATGTGCATGCACGCGAGCCGTTCCGCCGGCATTCCTATTTCAGCGACGTGGCGGTCGGCGTGATCTGCGGGCTGGGTTCCCGCGGATACGACTTCGCGCTCGAGTTCGCGCTTGGCTTTCAGGAAAGGAAATGAGCTAAATGGACTTGAGGAAACTCAAGAAGTTGATCGACCTGGTGCAGGAATCCGGGATCGCTGAACTGGAGATCACCGAAGGCGAGGAAAAAGTCCGCATCAGCCGCAGTGGCGGCGGCGTGCAGACCGCCGTAAGCGGGGCGCATCAGCCCGCGCCGATGGCGGCGGCACCGGTGGCGGCGGAGGCCGCGCCGGCGGCGCCGGCCGCAGAGCCGCAGCCCGAAGGGCATGTGGTCAAGTCGCCGATGGTCGGCACCTTCTATCGGTCCCCGTCTCCCGGCGCCAAGGTGTTCGTCGAGGTGGGGCAGACGGTGACTGCCGGCGAAACGCTCTGCATCATCGAAGCGATGAAGTTGCTGAACGAGATCGAGGCGGACGCGAGTGGCACTGTCAAGGCGATCCTGGTGGATAACGGGCAGCCTGTGGAGTACGGCCAGCCGCTGTTCCTAATAGGCTGATACTTTCTGCACCGGCCGCGGTGCGACCCTGTCGAAGACGCATTCATGT
>DATKEK010000107.1:0-4702 GCA_035512195.1 Burkholderiales bacterium | reverse complement strand
GTTGCCGGCGCACTTGACCAGGATGGCGCTCTTCAAGGTGAATACGGGGACACGGGATCAGGAGGTGTGTGGCCTGCGCTGGGATTGGGAAATTCGCATCCCGGAGCTGGAAACGAGCCTCTTTCTCATCCCGGGGAAGTTCGTGAAGATTCGGGAAGATCGGGTCGTGGTCTTGAACGAGGTTTCCAGGCGGGTGATTGACGAAGTACGGGACATCCACCCGGACTATGTCTTCACCTACCGAGGCAGCCCGGTCGAGACGATGCACAACAGTGGCTGGCAGGCGGCGCGAGCGAGGGCGGCCGAGAAATATCAGGCCGAATTCGGCGAGCCGGCACCGGAGGGTTTCCGCAACATCCGGGTGCACGATCTCAAGCACACGTTCGGTAGGCGGCTCAGAGCCGCTGGCGTGTCGCTCGAGACGCGCAAGGTGTTGCTGGGTCACACCACCGGCGACATCACCAGCCATTACTCGGCACCTGAGCTGTACGAATTGATCGAGGCGGCGAATCGGGTTTGCGCTGGAGATTCCGGCAAAACTCCGGCACTGACTCTGATCAAAACAAAAGCGGTTAGATCAAATTTCATCTAACCGCTTGTGCGAAAACTGAAATCTGTGGCGCGCCCGGAGAGATTCGAACTCCCGACCCCCTGGTTCGTAGCCAGATACTCTATCCAACTGAGCTACGGGCGCGAAAACGAGCGCGCATTATAGCCAAAACGCTTGCTTAACCCTAGCCCCTGCCACGTACCCCATGCCATCGCCCAGCCAAAAAAATCTCACCACGGAGGACGCGGAGGACACGGAGGAACGACAAAGTCTGAAGAAAGCGAACCACCAAGATCACCAAGGGCACCAAGGGCACCAAGAAAACCAAAACGTTTTACTGGATTCTCCAGGCGCGTTTCGCCTTGTTTCTGACCGCAGTTCCGTTCCCGTTCTTCCTCCGTGTCCTCCGTGGTGAAAGCTTTTCTCTTTACCTGCTGGACGTATCCGCGAAGGACAGCGCGTGTTCGCGCAGGGCGTGGAACTGGATGTCGGGCCAGCGCTCCCGGGTGAGTTCGAGGTTGGGCCGCGAGGTCGCGAGGAAGGTCAGGCTGCCGGACGCGTCGTGCGCGAGCTGGGCGGCCATGTGCGATTCGAACTCGGCGAGCTTGCGCGGGTTGTCGCTGCTGATCCAGCGCGCGCCGTAGAAGGACAGCGGATGCAGCCGGGCATCGACGCCGTACTCCGCCTGCAGCCGGTGCGCGGTGACCTCGAACTGCAGCTGGCCGACCGCGCCGAGGATCATGTCGTTGCCCACCAGCGGACGGAATACCTGGATTGCGCCTTCCTCGCCGAGCTGCTGCAGACCCTTCGAGAGCTGCTTGGCGCGCATCGGGTTGGCGATGGTGACGAGGCGGAACATTTCCGGCGCGAAGTACGGGATGCCGGTGAAGGTCAGCATCTCGCCTTCGGTGAACGTGTCGCCGATGTCGATGCTGCCGTGATTGAGCAGGCCGATGATGTCGCCGGGCCAGGCGTCTTCCACGATCTCGCGGCGCTGCGACAGGAACGCCACCACCTGGCTGGCGCGCAATTCCTTGCCGGTGCGGGTGTGGAACAGCCGCATGCCGCGCTCGAAGCGCCCGGAACAGATACGCAGGAACGCGATGCGGTCGCGATGCTGCGGATCCATATTGGCCTGGATCTTGAACACGAAGGCGGAGAACTTCGGTTCGTCTGCGCGCACCTCGCGCTGCACCGCGGGGCGTACGCTCGGCGGCGGCGCCTCGGCGACCAGCATGTCCAGCACCTGGTCGACACCGAAGTTGTTGATCGCGGAGCCGAAGAACACCGGGGTGAGTTCGCCTTCGAGAAAATGCTCGCGGTCGAATTCGCGCATGTCCGCGCGGATCAGGCCGACTTCTTCCTGCGCGTCCGCGACTTCGGCGGCAAAGCGTTGCGCCACGCGCGGGTGGTCGAGTCCCGGCAACGCTTCCACCGCGCGCTGGTCGCGATCGTCGGCCGCGGCGTAGAGCAGGGTGCGGTCGGAGCGCAGATCGTAGACGCCGGCGAAGCGCTTGCCCATGCCCACCGGCCAGGTGAGCGGCGCGCAGTGGATTTTCAGGATGTCTTCGATCTCGTCGATCAGTTCGAGCGGGTGGCGGCCTTCGCGGTCGAGCTTGTTGATGAAGGTGATGATCGGCGTGCCGCGGTTTCGGCAGACTTCCAGCAGCTTGATGGTCTGCGCCTCCACACCCTTGGTGCCGTCGATCACCATCAGCGCGGCATCCACCGCGGTGAGCACGCGGTAGGTGTCCTCGGAGAAGTCGCGGTGGCCCGGCGTATCCAGCAGGTTGATCACGCAGTCCTGGTATTCGAACTGCATCACCGAGCTGGCGACCGAAATGCCGCGCTCTTTCTCGATCGCCATCCAGTCGGAGGTGGCGTACTTGCCGCTTTTTCTGGCCTTCACGGTTCCGGCTGCCTGGATCGCACCGCCGAACAGCAGCAGCTTCTCGGTGAGCGTGGTCTTGCCGGCGTCCGGGTGGGAGATGATGGCGAAGGTACGCCGCCGCGCGGCTTCTTTCGCGATGTTGCCGGATGCGGCGGGAGAGAGAACTGACTGTTCCATTGCTGATTCCACTTCGGGTGCGGCAACGTGTGCCGCGGGTATTCGGGCAGGGGCACGGGCGCGTGGGCCCGGGTCGGGATGGGAAGTGGACGGCGTCTACATCGCGCGCGCATTGTATCCCGCACGGTGCCCGGGCTCCAGACCGGCAGGCCGCGAGGAGGGCCGTTTTGCTGCCGGGGGAGCAACTTTCGGCACCTTCGATTGCCTTACAGAAAGCTGTTGTTTGTTGCTGTTTTTTATTGAAAATCTTGTGGATTTGGGGTGCGGGCGGCATGCTAACATCGGTGCAGTTCTGGCAGGGAAGCAGATGACGACGATCGATGTGGAAACCGGCTGGGCAAAGCCGAAAACGCCGGAGAACGAGGCCGAGCGGCTGGCGGCGGTTAGGCTCGGCGAACTGCTGGACAAGTCAGCCAGCCAGTTGTACCTGCTGGATCCGCAGACGCTGCGCTGTGTCTACGCAAACCAGGGCGCACTCGCGCAGACTGGATACTCGCTCACCGAGTTGCAGCAACTGGACTACGCCTCGCTCTATCCCGAACTGGAACGCGAAACGCTGGAACGCGACATCAAGCTGCTACGCACCGGCGCACGCCGGTCGGTCGACGTGGAGGCGCAATGCCGGCGCAAGGACGGTTCCACGTTTCTGAACCGCGCCACGTATCAGTTCCACGCGGACGGTTCGCCGCCGATGATCACGGTGATCTGCGAGGACGTCACCGACCGCAAGCGCGTCGGCCAGGAACTGCAAACTTACGTTGCCGGGCTGACCGCGATCATCAGCATGCAGCAGGACATCGCGGTGAGCGCACCCGATCTCGAACGCCTGATGCGCATGATCGTGGTGCGCGCCCGACAGATCACCGGCGCGCGCGGCGCGGCGATCGAGATGGTGGAAGGCGACAGGCTGGTTTATCGTGCGGGCACCGACGACATTCTTGCGAAGCTCGGCCTGTCGTTTCCGCTGGATGGCAGCCTGCCGGGCACCTCGATCCGGGAAGGCAAGGCGCTGCGCTGTAACGAGACGCAGGCGGATCCGCGCGTGAACCGCGAAGAAACGTCGCGGCTGGGCATGCGCTCGATGGTGGTCGCGCCGTTCTATCGAGAACGCAAGGCGGCGGGCGTACTGACGGTTTTTTCCGGAGAGCCGCACGCCTTCACCGAGCAGACCCAGCAGCTGGTGCAATTGCTCGCCACCACGCTCGGCAGCGCGATGCAGCGGCAGGCGGCGGAGCAGGCAATCCTGGAGATCGCGCGCGGTGCGACCATCGAAACCGGGCGCGACTTCTTCAAGACGCTGGTCAGCGAGCTGGCCGGGTTGCTGAACGCGAGCTATGTGTTCGTCGGCGAGATCGATGGTGCGGCGAAGGACGCGATCCGCATCGTCGCGTTGAACGCCAAGGGCGAGATGAAAGAGGGCATACGCTACGCCTTGCACGGCACCCCTTGCCAGAACGTGATGGAGGCAGAGCCGTTCACGGTGGTAGCGGACCTCAAGGCGCGTTTTCCCGACGATCGCATGTTCGACACGATGGATGTCGAAAGCTATTCAGGCGTGCCGCTGCTCGGTTCCGATCGCGAGCCGATCGGCCTGCTGGGCGCGATGTTCGGGGAGCCGCTGGAAGATCCGGAGAAGATCGAGTCCACTTTGCACATATTCGCGGCGCGCGCGGCCAGCGAGCTGGAACGCCAGCATACCGAGAAGCGGTTGCGCGACCAGACCGGCCTGATGCAGTCGGTGCTGGACGGTATCGCGGACGGCGTGGTGGTGGTCGATGGCGACGGGCAGCTGGTGATGGCGAATCCGGCGGCGCGGCGCATCGTGGGCCAGGCCTATCCGCAGGGCGTGCCGCTGAACGGCTGGCCCGAGCATCTCGGCATATTCGGTCCCGACGGCAAGACGCCGTATGGGGCCGACGAGCTGCCGCTCGCGCTGGCGCTGCGCGGGCAGGCGACCGATGGCGTGGAAGTGGTGATCCGCAACAAGGCGAACCCGGAAGGCGTGGCGGTTAACGTGCACGGCCGGCCCCTGTACGCAGTGGAGGGCGATGTCACGGGCGGCGTCGCGGTGCTGCGTGACGTCA
>DATKEK010000106.1:0-14879 GCA_035512195.1 Burkholderiales bacterium | reverse complement strand
AGGTGGACAAGTGGATTTTCCCCGATGGCCACTGCATCCTGGTGCTCGCCGAAGGCCGCCTCGTCAACCTCGGCTGCGCAACCGGCCACCCGAGCTTCGTCATGAGCTCATCCTTCGCCAACCAGACGATTGCGCAGATCGAGCTGTTCAACAATCCGGACAAGTACCCGGTCGGTGTCTACGTGCTGCCCAAGCATCTGGACGAGAAAGTGGCCCGCCTGCAGCTCTCCAAGCTCGGTGCGCAACTCACGGAACTGACCGACGCGCAGGCGCGCTACATCGGCGTCGACAAGGCCGGTCCGTACAAGCCGGATCAGTATCGCTACTGACGCACGGAATGACCGACACATCGGGTCTTACAATCCGGCATACGCGCAGGGAGGATCTGCCGGCGCTGATCGCGTTGCAGCACCAGGTGTATCCGGGCATTCCGCCGTGGTCGGAAAGAAAGTTTCTGCAGCAGATCGAGGCGTTTCCGCAGGGACAGATCACGGCGGAGATCGACGACGAGATCGTCGGCTGCGCGAGCGGGCTGATCCTGTCGTGGGACGACTGGCCGGTCGAGCACAACTGGAGCGACATCACCGCGGCGGGCACCTTCGATACGCATAACCCGCAGGGCCGCACGCTGTATGGCGCCGAGGTGTTCGTCGATCCGAACCTGCGCGGCTACGGGCTGGGTCACGCGCTGTACGAGGCGCGGCGGGAAATCTGCCGGCGCCTGAATCTGAAGCGCATCATCGCCTGTGGCAGAGTGCCCGGGTATGCGGCGCACGCCAATGAAATGAGCGCGGATCTGTACGCGATGAAAGTGGTGTGGGGCGATCTCTCCGATCCGGTGCTGGGTTTCCAGCTGCGCGAGGGATTTCGCTACTGCACCGTGATCCAGGACTACCTGCCGGAGGACAAGGAATCCGGCGGCTATGCGTCGCTGATCGTCTGGCTGAACCCCGAGTTCGATCCCAGGCAGCCGACACGAATTCCCGAGGGAGACGTTTTGTGAATGTACGCATAGCCGCTGTTCAGTACCTGCTGCGATCGATCCATGACTGGGCCGGTTTCGAAAACCAGGTCCGCTTCGTGATGAAGGCGGCGGGAGAATACCGGCCGCAGTTCGTCATGCTGCCCGAGATTTTCACCACGCAGCTGCTGTCGTTCATGGACACGCGCGACTTGCCGGCGGCACTGCGCAACATGCATGACTACACCCCGCGCTACGTCGATCTGATGCGCAGCCTGGCGCAGGAGTGGAAAGTGCACATCGTCGGCGGCAGCCACCCGACCATGCGCGGCGACAAGTTGCTGAATACCGCCTACCTTTTCACCCCGAGCGGCGGCGTCTACGAGCAGGACAAGATCCATCGCACCCGCTGGGAGCGCGAGAAATGGCACACCTCGGCGGGGGATCTTCTGCACCTGTTCGATACGCCGCATGGCAAGATCGCGATCCTTATCTGTTACGACATCGAGTTTCCCGAGCTGGCAAGGCGGGTATGCGAGGAGAACGCGGATATCCTGTTCGTGCCTTCCTGCACCGACGATCGCCAGGGCTACCTGCGGGTACGCTACTGCTGCCATGCGCGCGCAATCGAGAACCAGGTCTTCGTGGCGATGACCAGCACCGTGGGCAACTTGCCGGTCGAGGGTCTCGCGCTGCACTACGGTCAGGCAAGCATCATCACGCCTTCGGATTTCCCCTTCGCGCGCGACGGCATCGCCGCCGAGGGCACGCCGAACGTCGAGCAGATCATCATTGCCGACCTCGACCTCGAAACCCTGAGTGAAAACCGCATCAACGGCACCACCATCCCGCTGTACGACAAGCGCAAGGAAATCTACGATGACAAGGTCGAAGTGGTGTCGGTGAAATGAGCCTGCCCGCCGTCGCGTGCCGGCCCCGCTGACGTCCTGTCATGCAGCCAGCCGACAAACGCAGCTTCAGCTTCGAGCTGTTCCCGCCGCAGACGCCGGAAGGCGTGGACAAACTTCGCATCACCCGACAGCAGCTCGCGCACCTGGAACCGGAGTACTTCTCGGTGACGTTCGGCGCCGGCGGTTCGACGCGCGACCGCACGCGCGACATCGTGCTCGAGATCAAGGCGGAGGGGTATCGGGTCGCGCCGCACGTGTCCTGCATCGGCTCCACACGCGACAGCCTGCGGGCAATGCTGGAACACTACAAACAGCACGACATCCGGCGGGTGGTGGCGCTGCGCGGCGACCTGCCCTCCGGCATGGCGCAGGCCGGCGAGTTCCGCTTTGCCTCCGAGCTGGTCGCCTTCATGCGCAGCGAATTCGGCGACTGGTTTCACATCGAAGTGGCGTGTTATCCGGAAACCCATCCGCAGGCGCGCAGCGCGCGCGACGACCTTGCCGCGTTCAAGCGCAAAGTCGAGGCCGGCGCCGATACGGCGATCACGCAGTACTTCTTCAACCCGGACGCGTATTACCAGTTCCGCGACGAATGCGCGGCGATGGGCGTCGGTATTCCGATCGTGCCCGGCATCATGCCGATCAACCGCTTCCATCAGCTCGCCCGCTTTTCCGATGCCTGCGGCGCGGAGATCCCGCGCTGGATCCGCAGGCGCCTCGAGAGCTACGGCGACGATGCGGCCTCGATCAAGGCCTTCGGCCTGGACGTGGTGACCCAGCTCTGCGAACGCCTGCTGCGCCACGGCGCCCCTGGCCTGCACTTCTACACCCTCAACCAGGCCGGCCCGACTACCACTATCTGGCAACGTCTCGGGTTGTGAGTCCTGTCGCCACGACTGCTTAACTACCAAGGCACCGAGAAACTTCAATAAGCGCGTCGCGAATGCGTAGCGCAGGAGTTCCTTGAGTTCTTCCATCATCTCGACGAAAACCGGATCGAGATAGCCGATGGTCGGGCGTCCCATCGCCGAAAATACCCGCGGGTGAATCTCGGAGGGGCCGGGGCCCAACAGGGTGCGCTGCGGGGGATAGAAGGAGCCGAACTTCCTGTCTGACTGCTTGTTCATTCGCTGGTTTCCTGAGGAATGCCGGCGCGCGCCGGCGCAAAGCGGCGCAGTCTACGGGCTGTGGAGGAACGGCGAAAGCGAGCTCAGGAAATCTGACGGCGCAGGCCGATGCGGACCAGCAGGATGCCGGCGACCATCGCGGCGACGAAAGCCCACACCCGCGGGTCGCCGAAGGCGCTGCTGACGATCGCCGGGCCGGGGCAGAAGCCGCCCAGCCCCCAGCCGATACCGAAAATCAGCGCGCCGCCAACGAGCGGCCGGTCGAGCTCGATCTTCTCGGGCAGGAAGTAACGCCGGCCGAACAGCGGCTGCTGCCGGCGCAGCGCCAGCCGGTAGCACACTGAAAACACGCCCACCGCGCCGGCCATTACCAACGCCAGGCTCGGATCCCAGTTTCCGCTGATGTCGAGAAAGCCGATCACTTTGGCCGGATTGCTCATCTGCGAGACCACCAGGCCCGCGCCGAACAGCAACCCGCAGAAGAATGCGATCAGCGCACGATTCATAACAGATGCCTGACGACGTAGACCGCGACGAAACCTGCCGCCATGAAAGCGAGGGTGGCGATGATCGAGCGCAGCGACAGGCGCGACACGCCGCAAACGCCGTGGCCACTGGTGCAGCCGCTGCCAAGCTGGGTGCCGAGGCCGACCAACAGGCCGGCCAAAATCACTTGCCCGTAGCCGGCTTCGAGGCGGAACTGCACGCTTTGCGGGAATGCCAGTATCGCCAGCAGGCCGGCGGCAAGCAGCCCGGCGAGAAAGGCGAGCCGCCAGCCGGAGTCTTCGTTGCGCGTGGTGATCGCCGCGCCGAGAATGCTCGATACGCCGGCGAGGCGCCCGAGCAGCCACCACATGCCGGCGGCAGCCAGACCGATCATCGCGCCGCCGATCAGTGCGGACACCGGGGTGAAATCGACGACCGTCACGAGTTTTCGACCTTGCGCGCGACCGGAAGCTGGATCAGCCTGGCCGAGAAGTCCTCTTCGTCGAAGGCGATATCGCCGTCGAGATAGGCGTTGTCCTGGGTTTTCAGGCCGAGGAAGTCGAACAGCTTCGGGTCGAGCAGGTGCGAGGGCGAAACCCGCTGCAGGGCGGAAAACATGGTTTCGATGCGGCCTGGAAAGCGGCGTTCCCAGTCACGCAGCATCTCCTTCACCACCTGGCGTTGCAGATTGTCCTGCGAGCCGCAGAGATTGCACGGGATGATCGGAAACTGCTTGAGTTCGGCATACGCCGCGAGGTCTTTCTCGCGGCAGTAGGCGAGCGGGCGGATGACCATATGCCGTCCGTCATCGGACATCAGCTTCGGCGGCATCGCCTTTAGCCGGCCGCCATGGAAAAGATTCAGGAAAAAGGTTTCCAGAATGTCGTCGCGGTGGTGTCCGAGCGCGATCCTGGTGGCGCCGAGTTCCGCGGCGACCCGGTAGAGCACGCCGCGCCGCAGCCGTGAGCACAGCCCGCACATGGTCTTGCCCTCGGCAACCACGCGCTTGACCACGCTGTAGGTATCCTGCTCGACGATGCGGAACGGCACCCCGAGCGACGACAGGTAGTCCGGGAGGACATGCCCGGGAAAGCCGGGATGCTTTTGGTCGAGATTTACCGCGACCAGTTCGAAACGCACCGGTGCATGCCGCTGCAGGCTGAGCAGCACGTCGAGCAGCGCGTAGCTGTCCTTGCCGCCGGACAGGCACACCATGACCTTGTCGCCGTCGCGGATCATGTCGAAATCCGCGATCGCCTCGCCGGCCTGGCGGCGCAGCCGCTTGGCCAGCTTGTTGCCCTCGTAGAGCTGTGCTTGCAGATCGCCCATAGAACGCTATCTTACTTGAGCGCGAAGATCTCGAAGCCCACCGACTCGCAGTCCGGGTAGATTGCCGGCTTTTCGCTGGACACGCGTACCGCGACCACCCCCGGCTTTTGCAGGCAGACCGCGAGAATCTGCTCGCAGAACGTCTCCTGCAGATGAAAATGCCCACTGTCGGCGATGCGCAGGATGTCGTTGCGCAACGTGTTGTAGTCGATGGTCTCCCGGATAGAGTCGCGCTCGATCCTGGCGTCCGGGTCGAGGTAGACGTCGAGGTTCACGATCAGCGGCTGCCTGGCGATCTTCTCGTGGTCGTAGATGCCCATCGACACCTGCGCGACGAGATTCTTCAGGAACACGCGCCTGGTCTGCTTCAGGTCCAGCGCGGCGCCTGCCTGTGCCGCGCCCTTTGCGCGCATCGTTTCTGCGGTCATCTATCGCACCTCGAACTGGATGTCGCGCTTGAGCGGCAGCAGATGCTGTCCGCCATCGACCGCGATGGTGACGCCGGTTACGGCTTTGGCGTTCGCGAGATAGCGCACCGCCTGCACGATGTCCTCGACCTCGGAGCTCTTGCCCAGGGGTGCCAGCCGGTGCGCGCGGCGAAAGCTTTCCTCGGACTGGGTAGCGGGCGCCAGCGTGAGGCCGGGCGCGATGCCGCATACGCGCACCTGCGGCGCCAGCGCCATGGCGAGCGCACGGGTGGCGCCTTCCAGCCCCATGCGGGTGACGGTGTACGACAGAAAGTCCGGATTCAGATTGAAGATCTTCTGGTCGAGCATGTTGATGATGCAGCCGGCCACGCCATCCGGGAGCTGTTTCTGCAGCGCCTGCGAAAGCATCAGCGGCGCGCGCAGGTTCACCGCGCTGTGGCGGTCCCACAGCGCCGGTTCGAAGGAGGCGATGTCGTCGTATTCGAACAGCGAAGCATTGTTCACCAGCAACGACAGCGCGCCGAGCTTGCGAACGCACTGCGGCACCAGTTCCGCCACCGCGGCCGCATCTTCCAGGTCGCAGGAAACGGCCATCGCATGCACGCCATGCGCGCGAAGCTCGCGTACCAGCGATTCCGCATCCTCGCGCGAACTGCGGTAATGCACCGCGACATCCCAGCCGTCCTCGGCGAGCGCGTGCGCGATCGCGCGGCCGATGCGGCGCGCGCCACCGGTGACAAGCGCGGCCCTGCCCTGGCGCCCGGATTGGTTCATGACGAGAGTGTGTTGCGGTATGCCGCAGCGTTGAGGAAGAATGCGGATTCTAGCCCAACGCCCTCGCCAGCCTGCTTTGCCTGCGACTTCCCCGAACACCGACCTGCCGCTGCCGGATGAGATAGCGGCCGCGCACAGCCGCGAGGTGACGGCCTGCATCGCGCGCGAGATCGCCGCTGCCGGCGGGTGGATTCCGTTTGCGCGCTACATGGAGCTCGCGCTGTACCAGCCCGGGCTCGGGTACTACGCCGCGGGCGCGCGTAAACTCGGCGCGGAAGGCGATTTCACCACTGCCCCCGAAATCTCCCCGTTATTCGCGCGTGCACTCGCCCGGCAGATTGGCGAGGCGATCGAGGCCACCGGCGACGATGTCATCGAACTCGGCGCGGGAACCGGACGGCTGGCGGCCGGCCTGCTGAACGAATTAGCCGCTCTCGGGCGCTTGCCTGCGCGTTATCGCATCCTGGAAGTCAGTGCCGATCTCGCCGACCGCCAGCGCGATTGCCTGGAGCGGGAGGCGCCGGAGCATGTCTCCCGCGTCGAGTGGGTCGGCGCGCTGCCAGAACGCATCCGCGGCGCAGTGGTGGCGAACGAAGTGCTGGACGCATTGCCGGTGCACCTGGTCGTGTGGCACGAGGACGGGATCGCCGAGCGCGGAGTGGTGTGCGGTACCACGGGTTTCGAGTGGTCGGACCGCTCGCTCGTGCGCGGCGTCCTGCATGACACGGCGAAAGCACTCGCGCTACAGCCGCCCTACCTGAGCGAGATCGCAATGCAGGCGCGCGCGCTGGTCGCGACATTGGCAGAGCGGCTCGAACATGGGCTGCTGCTGTTCATCGACTACGGTTTCGGCCGGCACGAGTATTATCATCCGCAGCGTTCCTCCGGCACGCTGATGTGCCATTACTGCCATCGCGCGCATGCTGACCCGTTTTTTCTCCCCGGACTGCAGGACATCACCGCGCACGTCGATTTCACCGCGATCGCCGAGGCCGGTATCGACGCCGGCACCCGGCTCGCCGGCTACACCACGCAGGCACAGTTCCTGATCAACTGCGGCATCACCGAACTGCTGCTGGCGGCCGATCCCGCGCGCACGGGGGCATACCTGCCGGCTGTTGCCGGGGCGCAGAAACTGCTGTCACCGGCGGAGATGGGTGAACTGTTCAAGGCGATCGCACTCACCCGCGGCATGCAAATGCCGTTGCGCGGATTTCGCGCCGGCGACAAATCGAGGCTGCTATGACCGATGTGCTGCGCACCCCGGATGCACGTTTCGCGCGTCTGCCGGATTTCGACTTCCCTGCGCAATACGCGGACGATCTGCCGGGTTTCGACGGGCTGCGTCTGCATTACGTGGACCAGGGTCCGCGCGACGCCGAGGTGTTTCTGTGCCTGCACGGCGAACCGACCTGGTGTTATCTGTATCGAAAAATGATCCCGGTGTTCACGCAGGCCGGTTTCCGCGCGGTGGCGCCTGACCTGTTCGGTTTCGGCCGCAGCGACAAACCGGTGGACGACGCGGTTTACACTTTCGACTTTCACCGCAACATGCTCATCGCATTCATCGAGCGGCTGGACCTGCAGCGCATCACTTTGGTGTGCCAGGACTGGGGTGGCGTGCTCGGGCTGACGTTGCCGATGGACATGCCGCAGAGGTTCGCGCGGCTGCTGGTGATGAATACGCTACTCGCTACGGGCGACGTGCCATTGCCCGAAGGTTTCCTTGCCTGGCGCGACTGGGCCGCGGCGCATCCGGACATGGCGGTCGGCAAACTGCTCGGCCGCGCCTGCCCGCATCTGACCGAGGCCGAGTGCGCCGCCTACGACGCGCCTTTTCCGGACGCACGTTTCAAGGCGGGCGTGCGGCGCTTCCCCCAGCTGGTACCGGCCCGGCCCGATGCGCCGGGTGCGGCGGCCTCGCGCGCCGCACGCGATTACTGGTCGTCGCTTTGGAACGGCGCCAGTTTCATGGCGATCGGCATGAAGGACCCGGTGCTCGGCGCGCCGGTGATGCATGCGCTCAGGAACTCGATCCGCGGCTGCCCCGCGCCGATGGAGCTCCCCGACGCCGGTCACTTCACTCCAGAATGGGGCGGTAGAATTGCCGCCTCCGCGCTGGCGCATTTCCTCGGCGACTGAGAGTCAGGAGCAACTCTCTCAACACGAAGGATCACGAAGGCCACACGAAGCAGCACGAAGGAAAGTCGTTCGGGGAGAGTTTCAAAGCGACTGGTTCGGGCGGCGATGCCGTTGCGTTTCTCCTTGGTGTAACCTTCGTGCCCTTCGTGTTGGAAGAATATAGGCTTTCCGGAGTATCCAGTTGCACATCCACATTCTCGGCATCTGCGGCACGTTCATGGGCGGCATTGCGGCGATTGCGCGGCAGGCGGGACATCACGTGACCGGCTGCGACGCGAACGTATATCCGCCGATGAGCACGCAGCTCGAAGCACTGGGCATCGGCCTGATCGAGGGCTGGAATCCGCAGCAGACCGAACTCGAGCCCGACCTGTTCGTCATCGGCAACGTGGTGTCGCGCGGCAATCCGCTGATGGAGACGATCCTGAACCGCGGGCTGCCGTATATCTCCGGCCCGCAGTGGCTCGCCGAGAATGTGCTGCCGGGCAAGTGGACGCTTGCGGTTGCCGGCACCCACGGCAAGACCACCACAGCGTCGATGCTGGCGTGGATTCTCGAAGACGCCGGGCTCGAACCGGGGTTTCTGATTGGCGGCATGCCGGTCAACTTCGGCGCGTCGGCGCGCGCAAGTGCATCGCATTTCTTCGTCATCGAGGCCGACGAGTACGACACCGCATTCTTCGACAAGCGCTCGAAGTTCGTGCACTACCGTCCGCGCACCGCGGTGCTGAACAACCTCGAGTTCGACCATGCCGACATCTTTCCCGACCTGGCGGCGATCGAGACCCAGTTTCACCACCTGCTGCGCACCATTCCCGGCAGCGGGCTGATCGTGGCGAATGGCCGTGAACAAAGCCTGCAGCGGGTGATCGACCGCGGCTGCTGGACGCCGGTGGAGTGGCTCGGGCGCGAGGCGGGCTGGCGCGCCGGCGAACCGGCGGACGACGGCTCCTTCGAAGTGCTGCTGGCGGGCGAGCCGCAGGGCCGCGTGTGTTGGGATCTGCTCGGCGAGCACAACCGCATGAATGCGCTGGCGGCGCTGGCGGCTGCGCGCCATGCCGGCGTGCCGCTTGCGCAGGGCATCGCCGCGCTTGGCGGGTTCCGCAATGTGCGGCGGCGCATGGAAGTGCTCGGCACGGTGGCTGGCGTGACCGTGTACGACGATTTCGCGCATCACCCGACCGCGATCGAGACCACCATTGCGGGATTGCGGCAAAAAGTTGGAGATGCACGCATTCTTGCGGTGCTGGAACCGCGCTCGAACACGATGAAACTCGGCGCGATGAAGAACGCCCTGCCGGACAGCCTGGCAGCAGCCGACCAGGTGTTCTGTTACACCGACGGTCTGCAGTGGGATGCGGCGCAGGTGCTGGGCCCGTTGGGCAAGCGTGCCGAGTGTCACGACAATCTGGACGCGCTGGTGCAGGCGGTCGCGCGGGCGTCCCGCGCGGGCGATCATGTGCTGATTATGAGCAACGGCGGGTTCGGCGGCATCCACGCCAGACTGCTCGACGCGATCGGCCGGCGCATGTAACTTCGAGGGATGGCGACGGGCAGCGCCCTGTCGCGCCTGCGTTACACGACAACTCCGATATCGATGCTTGTCTACGTCCACGGATTCAACAGTTCTCCGGCATCTCACAAGGCGAATCAGCTTCGTCAGCGCCTGCAGTCGCTCGGACGCGAGCCGGAATTCGCTTGCCCTGCGCTGCCGCACCTGCCGCGAGAAGCCATGGCGACGCTAGCACGCACCGTAGAACAGGCCGGCGCGGAGCGCACCACGCTTATCGGCAGTTCTCTCGGCGGTTTCTACGCGACCTGGCTGACGGAGCAGACCGGCTGCCGCTCGGTGCTGGTGAACCCGGCGATCACGCCGCACGAGGGTTTGCGCGCGTATCTCGGCACGCAGAAGAACCTCTACACCGGCGAGGGATACGCGTTCACCGAGGTGCATCTGGCGCAGCTTGCAGAACTCTATACAGAGAGACCGCTGCGCATGAACAAGTACCTGCTCATGCATACCACTGGCGACGAGCTGCTCGACTGGCGCATTGCCGTCGACCGCTATCGCGGATGCCGGCAGATCGTGGTGAAGGGCAGCGATCACGGGTTCGCCGAATTCGGCGACTACATCGAAGCGGTGCTGGAGTTCGCGAACGCTCGCGTATAATCGCGTCCTCTTCCGCCTGGCCCGGATTTGCGGCCGGCTCCTCGCACATCTTCCAGCGCAGCACATGAACGTTTTCTACGAAGAGGATGGCGGCTTCAAGGCCGGCACCGTTCTCGCCGACAACAACACCTCGCTGCAGGTGGAGACCCAGCACGGCAAGCGCGCAAAAGTGAAGGCCGCCTCGGTGCTGCTGCGCTTCGAGCACCATTCGTTGAACCAGTTCATGGAGTCCGCGCACGCGGCGTCCGAGGCGATCGATCCCGGATTCCTGTGGGAGGTGTGCGGCCAGAACGAGTTTTCGTTCGAGAGCCTGGCGAAGGAATACTTCGGCCGTCCGCCGCTGCCCGAGGAATCGGCCGGTCTGCTGATGAAGCTGCATGCCACGCCGACGCACTTCTACAAGAAGGGCAAGGGACGTTACAAGCCGGCACCGACCGACGCGCTCAAAGCTGCGCTGGCTTCGATCGAGCGCAAACGGCTGCAGGCCGAACAGCAGGCCCGCTATGTCGAGGAACTGCAGCGGTTCGCGCTGCCGGACGCGTTCCGGCCGATGCTGCCGCAGTTGCTCTATAAGCCCAACCGCAACGCGATCGAATACAAGGCGCTGGAGGCAGCCTGCGCGGAACTCAAGCTGGTACCGCTGAAGCTCTTGGACCAGTGTGGCGCGTTGCCGTCCACGCACGACTATCACCTCGGGCGCTTCCTGTTCGAGTACTTCCCCGCCGGAACCGGTTTCGATGCGGCTCTGGCGGCGAGCGACCCGACATCGCTGCCGCTGTCGGCAGTCGAGGCCTTCAGCATGGACGACGCCGAGACCACCGAGATCGATGACGCGTTTTCCCTGACCCGCCTCGACAACGGCAATTTCTCGGTCGGAATCCATATCGCCGCGCCGGCGCTCGGTATCGAACCGGGATCCGCGCTCGACCGGGAAGCGGCGAAGCGAATGTCGACGGTGTATTTCCCCGGCTGCAAGATCACCATGCTGCCCGAGCCGGTGGTCGACCGCTTCACGCTGGCGGAAGCGAAGCAGTGTGCGGCGGTATCGATGTATGTGGAAGTCACGCCGGAGCTGCAGGTGATCGCGCTGCGCACGGAAGTCGAGCAGGTGCGGATTGTCGCCAATCTGCGCCACGACACGCTCGAGATCATCTTCAACGACGAGGCGATTGCCGCGGGGCGTGCGGATTTCGCGCAGGGCGAAGCATTGCTGTTTCTGCACCGGCTGGCCGGCGCGCTCGAGCGTGCGCGGGGCAAGGCGGACAACGGCATGACGCGGTTGGACTACAATTTCCATGTCGACAACGACCGCGTGCGCATCGTGCCGCGCAAGCGCGGCGCGCCGATCGACAAGGTGGTATCGGAGATGATGATCTTGGCCAATTCCGAATGGGCGCGCATGCTGAAGGATGCGCAGCTGCCGGCGCTGTTCCGGGCGCAGACCAACGGCAAGGTCAGGATGTCCACGGCGCCGGCGCCGCATCAGGGACTGGGCGTGGAGCAGTACGTGTGGGCGAGCAGCCCGCTGCGCCGTTACGCCGACCTGATCAATCAGCGGCAGATCGTGTCGCTGGCGCGCGGCGAAGCGCCCGCCTTCGCCAGGGCCGACGAGGCGCTGTTGACGGCGATGCGGGATTTCGAGCTGGCCTACGATGCGTACGCCGAATTCCAGCGACAGATGGAACGTTACTGGTGCCTGCGCTGGCTGCTGCAGGAAAAGCGCGATTCCGTCACCGGCGAGATTCTGCGCGACGACCTCGTGCGGCTGGACGGCCTTCCGCTAGTGGTCCGCGTGCCCTCGGTGCCGCAGCTGCCTACGGGTGCGCGCGTCGAGCTCGCGGTTTCGCAGATCGATCTGCTGGAGCTGACGCTGCACTGCGAGTTCCAGCGCGTGCGGGAGACTGACGCGATCCTGGACTGAGGCCAGCCGCCGGCGGGTGGCGCGGCGTAGCGGGGTATTTTCCAGGGAACGGAGGCGCGAAGAAGTTGCCGAAACGGCAAGCGGACGGCTGGCAGATTGCCCGGTATTTTGTTGCAACAGGTTTTTCAACACCCTAGACTTGTTCGCGTCGAAACGACGCGCCCCCGCTTTTGCCGGAACAGACCTCAAGCGCGATGACGGTGCGGCCGCGAACTGCCGCCCGGAAACGAATACCCCGCCAACCGGCGTCCTCCGAAGTGCTGCCGGTGACGATGGCGATCTCCATCGTCGCGCACGCATTCATTCTGCTGATCACTTTCACCCCGCCAAATGTGCCGGCCGGCAAGTTCACGCCCCAGCTCGACGTGGTGCTGGTCAACACCAAGTCTGCTGCACGCCCGGTGACGGCGGACGTGCTGGCGCAGGCGAACGTCGATGGCGGCGGCAATGTCGAGGCCGATCGGCGCGCGAAATCCACCCTGCCGGTGGTGCGGGACATGGATGCGGCGGCGGCAGTGCAGTTGTCGGCGCGCCGTGTCGAGCAGCTGGAGGAGGAGGCGCGCCGACTGCTGGAGCTCGCGGGCGCGCAGAGCGCAGTCGCCGCGCGGCAGGACCCGGCGCGCAGGGATCCGGTGCCGGAGCGGGTAGACGATCCCGTGCTCGACCAGCAGCAGTTGATGATCGCGCGCCTGGAAGCCGAGATCGCCAGGGAGTGGGAGGCCTATCAGAAACTCCCGCGGCGCAAGTTCATCGGCGCGCGAGCCGAGGGCGTGGTCTATGCCGAGTACGTGGACGGGTGGCGGCGGAAGATCGAGAAAGTGGGCACCGAGAACTTTCCGGACGAGGCGCGCCGCCGCCAGCTCTATGGCACGCTGCTGCTCACCGTATCGATCAATGCGGACGGCAGCGTGGAGAAAGTCGAAATCGAGCGTTCGTCCGGGCACCGCGTGCTGGACACGGCCGCCACGCGGATCGTCGATCTCGCGGGACCATTTTCTCCGTTTCCAGACGCGATTCGCGCGCAGTATGATGTGCTCTCGATCACCCGCAGCTGGTCCTTTACACGCAGCGATCTCGAGATCACCGTTTCCCCATGACCGACCGGTATGCGGTGATCGGCAATCCGGTCGAGCACAGCAAATCCCCGCAGATCCACACCGCGTTTGCCCGCCAGACCGGGCAGGACATCGAGTTCGTGCGCCTGGCCGCACCGCTGGATGGCTTGCGTGCCAGCGTCGACGCGTTCCGCGCCGAGGGCGGCTGCGGCGCGAGCGTCACCATCCCGTTCAAGCTCGAAGCCTACAACTACGCGGACGAAGTGACCGCGCGCGCGAAGGACGCACGCGCAGCCAACTGCCTGCGCTTTGAGTCCGGGCATGCGCTCGCGGACAACACCGACGGCGTGGGTCTGGTACGCGACATCACGCTCAATCTGGGAATTGCGATCGCGGACAAGCGCGTGCTGCTGATGGGTGCGGGCGGCGCGGCGCAAGGCGTGCTGGTGCCGCTGCTGGAGCAGCAGGCGGCAATCCTGTCGATCGCCAACCGCACGGTGGACAAGGCCCTGCGACTGGCGGAAAGCTGCCGCCATCACGCCTCCTCGAAGCACACGGTGGTCTCCGGCAGCAGTTACGAGGATCTGGCCGGCCGGCATTTCGACCTGATCATCAATGCCACGGCGAGCAGCCTTGCCGGCGCGCTGCCGCCGCTGCCCACGGGCGTGTTTGCCCAGGGCGCGGCGGCATACGACCTGATGTATGGCAAGGGACTGACACCGTTCCTGACGTTCGCGCGCGAACAGGGCGCGCAACAGTTTGCGGACGGGCTGGGCATGCTGGTGGAACAGGCGGCAGAGGCGTTCCTGTTGTGGCGTGGTGTGCGTCCGCAAACGCGCCCGGTGATCGGCCGCTTGCGCGGCGACTGAAGCCATGAAACTTCTGCGCCGCCTGGTCTGGCGGATTCTGCTGCTGGCGTTTGCGGCGCTGTTCGTCTACCAGTTCTGGATCTTCGGCCACGTCGTCTGGTACGCGCGCTTCGATCCGGGAAACACTGCGTTCATGCAGACCCGCCTGGAGCTGATGCGGGAGGACAATCCGCAGGCGAGGCTGCGTCATCAATGGGTGCCGTACGCGCGGATATCGGTCCACCTCAAGCGTGCAATCATTGCAGCGGAGGACGCCAAGTTCCTGGATCACTCCGGCTTCGACTGGGAGGCGATGCAGCGCGCCGCCGAGCGCAACCTGCAACGCGGGCGGGTGATTGCCGGCGGCTCCACCATCAGCCAGCAACTGGCGAAGAACCTGTTTCTTTCAGGCCGCCGCACGCCGTGGCGCAAACTGCAAGAAGCCTCGATCACGTTCATGATCGAAACCGTGATGTCGAAGCGCCGCATCCTCGAGATCTATCTGAACGTGATCGAATGGGGCAATGGCGTGTTCGGCGCCGAAGCGGCGGCACGCCACTACTACGGAATCCCGGCGGCCGACCTGTCGCCGGAACAGGCCGCGCGCCTGGCGGCCATGGTGCCACGGCCGCGGTTCTACGATCGCGTGCGGTCGACGCCGCTGCTGGAACGGCGCAGCGCGACCATTTTCGCGCGCATGCGACTGGTCAGCGCGCCATAGCGCCCG
>DATKEK010000105.1:0-6359 GCA_035512195.1 Burkholderiales bacterium | reverse complement strand
GTACGCATCGCCGCGGTGGTGCACGCGGCCGCTGTGACGCTGGAGGCGGAAGCGGCCGGCGGGCAGGCGCGGCTTGCGCAGGCGGCCTGAGGTTGTGGTTGGGTGCGGCGGGGTGCTTCGCGTCAGCGGGCGCTTATACCTTGTTGCGCGACCGCGGTTTCGAACCCCGGAAATGGTGAGACCCACGAAGCGACTGCTTCGTGGGTCTCCTCCCTGCCGCTCTGAGACGGCTTTCTCCCCCTCCCCGTTGGGCGAACTTGTCCCTCGGTTTTGCGAGTCCCGGAAGACTACGCCGTCTGGGCGCGTGCGTCGAGGTCTTTTCCCTGGTCCTCGACGAATTCCTTTTTTACATGCTTCGTGCTGTAGCCGTTGAAAAGATGACCAACTAATCCGCGATCCAGATCGCTGGTGTCCATGAACCAGTCGGCGACCGGATAGGTCAAGTTCATGTTGCGTTCCATCATGATCGGTTGGCTGTGGTGCGCCGCGTGATGGCGGCGAATGGTATTCACCAGAGGGCAGTTACGCACGAACCAATTGTCGTGCACGTGACAGCACAGGTGAAAGATTTCGTAGTTCAGATAGTAAAGTGGTGTCAGCAACATGAGGATGTAGCCGGCGTTCGCCGACCAGAGGTAGCCGACCGCAAGCGCCGGCGGCAGCGTCAGCAGCATGAATATCAGCAGCGCATACGGTGGAAACAGCACGATGCGCCACTCGCGATTGGAATCGTAGGTCATGCGCTTCGCGGTGAAGTACTGATGATGCTGGTGCGTATGGCGGTGATATACCGGCATCAGGATCCCACCCATTCCCTTGATCGGACGATGCATCGCGTTCTTGTGCAACCACCACTCATTGAAGTTGTAGAACACCAGCACCGGGATCGCCAATAGCAGATCCCACACGGTGGGGTTGTGGATCTGCGAAACGCAGTACCAGATAACGGCGATTCCCGGGATGAAGATCGAGGCGAAATGACCCCAGCCGTTGTACCAGGGAGCGATGTTGGCCTTGTATTCTTCGCGGAAGGCCGCCTGTTTTGGCGTCATTGCGTCTGCTGTCATGGGTCTCCTCCGTGTACGCGACAGCTGATATATCAGTGACGCGAAGTATGCGCCGGGCGCCATTGCACGGTCAACAGCGGTCATCGGCGCCTGTGTCAGGGTGCTTCGGAGGTCCGGGTAAATGCCTCGATATAGTCGATCAGCGCGTCCGAGGCCTTTGCGGCGGCGGATGCATTCCCTTCGGCGATCGCATGGGCAACCGCCGCATGCAGTTTTCCGGCGAGCGGCATGTCGGCCGCCTGTCGGTAGTGGAGAAACCAGAACCGACGCGACAGCGAATTCATCAGGCTCATTGCGCCGGCCGCGAATTCGTTTCGCGCCGCGACGAGGCAGAGTTCGTTGAATGCGCGGTCGGTACGCATGAATCCGGTTTCATCGCCGGTGGCGGCCGCGTGCTCGAACGTGGCCGCGAGTTCCGAGAATTGTGCCCGTTCTTCCGCGGTTGCCCGGCGCGAGGCAGATCGTGCCACCAGCCGTTCCAGTACCCTGCGCACTTCCAGCAGCCGCAGCTGCGCGGGAATGTTGATCCCGGAAACGATGATGCCGCGCCGAGGAAGGATATTGACCAGGCGCTCGCGCGCCAGGCGTTGCAGCGCCTCCCGGATCGGCGTGCGGCCGATCGCCAGTTTTTTTGAGAGCGCCGCTTCGGATACCGGTGTGCCCGGCGGAATCTTCAGCGTGACGATCAGTTCCTCCAGGTGAGCGTATGCGCGGTCGGTCAGGCTGGCGGCGTCGCGGGCCGGCCGACCAGAGCGGGAGGAAGCCGGGCGCCGGAGGCCGCGCGTTCGCGCCGGAGACGCAGTTTGCTTTCTTCTCATGACGCCAATTCAACCGCAACAGGTTCCGCCCATCGTTACACAACCGCGTCGGGCTTCACAACGAATGGTGGCACGGGCATCATGGCGCCGGGCTGTTCCGTTCGGCACCGGGGAGATCGTCATGGGTTTGCTGGCGCTTGGTTTGGCGGTTTTTGTCGCAGTGCATTTGATCGCGAGCTTCCGGGTGACCCGCTCGGCACTGATCGCACGTTACGGAGAAGGCGCCTATAAGGGGGTATTTTCCCTGTTCTCCGTTGGCGGCTTCGTGCTGATCGTATGGGGTATGAAAGTCGCCGATTTCGTACCGGTGTGGGCGCCCCCCGCGTGGGGCCGCGACGTCGCGTTGTGGATCATGCCGCTTGCGTTCATTCTCCTGGCGGGCGCGTTCATTCCCAGCAATCTTAAACGCCTTACCGCACATCCCATGTTGTGGGGCATCACGCTGTGGGCGGCACTGCACCTGCTGGCGAACGGCGACTTCGCCTCGATGCTGCTGTTCGGCACTTTACTGATCTACTCTCTGTATGCAATGTGGGCGCAGTCGCAACGCGGGGCCGCACCCGCGGATACAGTGCGCGCGTTAAGCCGGGATGTAACGGTCGTGATCGCGGGTCTGATCGTTTATGCGCTATTTCTGTACGCGCATGCCTGGCTGTTCGGAATTGCCGTGATCTGAACGCGACTGCGGTGTCGCAGCGAGTGCGTCGGCGCGGATGGCTGTCAGGCGCGCTGGATGGTGGGCTCGACGCCGACGGTGAAACTAACCGAGTTGGCAATGAAGCACTTTCGGTGCGCCGACTGGTGCAGGCTGAGCGCCGTTTCAAGGTCGGAATCCCGGGTGATGCTGACGACCGGGCGCAGCGTGACTTTCTTGAACTTGCCGCCGCCGTCCTCCTCTTCCTCCATGAAGCCAACCGACTCATCGTGGTAATCGACCACCACGACGCTGTTCACGGCGGCGAGATGCAGATACCACAGCATGTGGCAGCTCGCGAGCGAGGCAACCAGCAGTTCTTCCGGGTTATAGCGCTCGGGATCGCCCCGGAACGCCGGGTCCGAAGAACCGGGGATGGCGGGTTTGTTCTTGCCGCAGATTTCGTGACTGCGGCTGTAAGTCTTGTAGTCGCTCGTGCCTCCACCCTGGTTGCCGGTCCAGGTGACAACAGTCTCGTAAGTGTGAAATTTCGGCATGATCCACAAATGGATGAGGAAAAACCAGATTCGAGTGTGAGGCTCGAAGTCACAAGCATAACGCAGTCGGCAACCAACGCGCGCCCGTAACACCACTGAATGAAGTAGGCAGGCACCAGCGGAGAAGGCATAAAGCGCGCCAGCCGGGGAAAATCAGGACTGCGTGCGAAGTTCCCTGTCCTCGCATCAATGCACGGCTTGTCGGTCCTTATCCGCGGTTCCACTGCGTGCCCGGCGGACCATAGTTCTCGCGGATGCCGGCGGGGACGAACCCGAAGCGCAGCATGTTCTGGTACGAGGGATTGGGTTCGGCAGCATGCAGTGGCGTGCCCGTTTCGGTGGCGATCAGCGTGCAGCCGAGCGCGAGCGCAGTGTCGATACGCTTCTGCATCAGCGCGCCCTGCGCGCCGCGACGGCGGAACGCGGGACTTGTTGCCGCGAACGCAAGGTAGGCGAGTGGGCCGTCAACGAACATGCCCGCCGACCGCGACCGCCTGTTTGCCATGGCGAACCACGTACACGTGCCAGCGCGGCCGTCCGATGACCGCGGCAAGCAGCCTCCCGCCCGCAGCGGGCATGTCGAAGGCTGGCGCGAGAATCGCCGCCGCAGGCCCCGCGTCCGCGTGAACGGCTTTTCGAATCGCGAGGTCGCAGTGCGTGGCAGGAGACGTCTGCGTACCGCGGGTAAACTTCGTCCATGATCGCCGGTAGGCGCTCAGACCGTGGGCCTGCAACCGCGCCCCCAGGTTTCCGCGTTGTGCGGCCGGGGAGACGTGCACCCAGAAGCCTTCGATGCTGGCGCGGCGAAATGCGGCCAGCACCTCCAGGACATGCGCGTCATCCGTTATGCCGGTCAGTCCGAGCCCGATGGCGCGATTGAACAGCAGGTTGCCCAGCCGCGGGGCGCGCAGCACCAGCGTGCCGCCGATATCGATTGCCTCGAACCGGGTGTTGCGGCGCAGGTCCGGCGTAATCGCCGCCGCGATATCGCGCCAGGCGGAAATCTCGATGGTTTCGGCAAGTTTGCATGCGCTGATCGTTTCATCAGGAGGTTGCGCGTTACGCGGCGATGGTGTCTGCGGCTCATGCATGCCCGGGGCCCTCTTCGGATGTAGTGAATTTGCGTGCAGTCTATGCGCGCGGGCGTGAGATCATCGTACTTACGGGCGTGAAAACCGCGTGAAAACGCGCACCCGCGGACTTGACAGCGGAGCACCCGGGAGGCTTAGAGTGCAGCCGGACACCGGACCCTGCAGGGCACTCCGGCGCACAACAAACGTCATCGTCAGGAAACGGAGAGTTATCGATGCACATAACTGTCATTGCGTTGGCGGCGGTCGCAATCGTCGCCACTGCCGCGGTCGCGGACGACCGCGTCGTGCCTGCCCACGAAGAACCGCGGCACGTTACCAAATTTGAGAACGAATGGATCCGCTTCATCGACGTCGAGATCCCCGAAGGCGAGCAGACGATGTATCACGCGCATTCTCTCGACTATCCGTACCTGATGATCAGCGACGTGACTTTGAGAAACCAGGTCTACGGTCAGGATCGGGTCGAGATCAAAGTCGAGCGCGGCGCGATCGGCTACTATCGCGCTTCCACCCAGGGCACGTACACGCATCGTTTCATCAACCAGGGTCCGGGCACTTTCCGCGCGATCGGCATCGAACTGCTCCAGCCGATGCAACCGCCGGCCGAGGTGATTGCTCCGCTGGCGGCTGCAAGCGGGTACATCACCGCGCTGGACAACGAGCGCGTGCGCGCCTATCGCCTGAAACTCGAGCCCGGAGAATTCGCCGGACCGGTGACGATCCACGGGCCAAGCATCCGCGTGGCGATGACCGGTGGCCGCATCAACGAGAAGACCGACGGATCTCACGATGCGATCTTCGATCTGGCGCCTGCGCAGTTTTTATTCCGGCCGGAATCGACCGTCACCACGGTCATCAATACGGGGAGCGAGACGATCGAGCTCGTCGAGTTCATTCTCAAGTAGGCGAGGAGGACATGCCATGGGAGCGGTAGTCAGTATCACGATCAGCATCGTCGACCGGCTGCTCCCGCTCGCCAACAAGGCGGGGGAATACTTCGGCCTGCTCGGGATCCGTCTGCTGCTCGCCTACGAGTTCGGCGAAGCCGGCGCGGAGAAACTCAGAGGGAGCAACTGGTTCGCACACGTCAAGGACGATTTCCCTTTTCCGTTGAACACAGTTCCGGTGCAGATCAGCTGGTTTTTCGCCACCTGGTTCGAACTGATCGGCGCGGTTGCATTGGTGGTAGGGTTGTTCACGCGTTTCTTCGCGTTATCGCTGGCAGTTCTGACCGCCGTTGCGTGGATGAGCGTGCATGCCAGTCACGGCTACAACGTGTGCCAGAACGGCTACAAGCTGCCGTTGATCTTCCTGGTGATGTTGATCCCGCTGATCCTCAGCGGTCCGGGCAGGCTTGCCCTGGACCGCTACATCTGGGAACGCGTGCGTCCCGGGCGTTGAGTTCTTCGCGTCCGGCGCCGGTCAGAACAACGAGCGCTGCTCCGCGTTTGCGTCGACTACGCACAGCGCGGTCATGTTGACCAGTCTGCGTACGGTGGTGGTCGGGGTGAGGATGTGCACCGGTCGTGCTGCGCCGAGCAGAATCGGGCCGACCGTGATGCCCTCGCCGCCGATCATCTTCAGCAGGTTGAACGCGATGTTCGCCGCGTCCAGGTTCGGCATGATCAACAGGTTCGCTTCGCCCCTGAGTTTGCTGTCCGGATTGACGTGATTGCGGATCGTTTCCGACATCGCCGCATCGCCGTGCATTTCGCCGTCGATCTCGAGGTCGGGCGCGGCTTTCCCGATCAGGTCCAGCGCCCGCGCCATCTTCAGTGCGGACGGCGCGTCGTCGGTGCCGAAATTGGAATGCGATAGCAGCGCGACCTTGGGCGCGACGCCGAAGCGGCGTACTTCGTCTGCCGCCATCAGCGTGATCTCGGTGAGCTGTTCTGCGCTCGGATCTTCGTTCACGTAGGTGTCGGTTACGAACAGCGTGCGCTTCGGCAGCAGCAGCACGTTCATGGCGGCGAAGATGCTGGCGTTCGGTTTCAGGCCGATCACGTTGCCAATATGCCGCAGGTGATCCTTGTGGCGTCCGAAGGTACCGCACAGCAATGCGTCCGCATCGCCGCGGCGCAGCAGCATCGCACCGATCAGCGTAGTGGACTGGCGTACATGTACTTGGGCATCGTCAGGCGACACGCCCTTGCGGCGCATCGCCTGGTAGTACTCGATCCACACTTCTT
>DATKEK010000104.1:0-2601 GCA_035512195.1 Burkholderiales bacterium | reverse complement strand
GTTCACGCCCGAGCACATGGCCGACCTCGAAGGGTTCGCGCGACGGTTCTTTCGCGAGCTCTTTGCGCGGCTCGGCCCGGGCGCGACACTGGTGTTCGACAATTTCCAGGAAGCCGGCGACGAGCCCGCATTCCATCAGGCGATCGTCGCCGCGCTGGAAAACGTTCCCGCGGGCGTCAACGTACTCGTTGCCAGTCGCCTCGAACCGCCCCAGCCCTACGCGCCGTTCAGTGCCAACCGCACGCTTGTACTCATCGACTGGGAAACGCTGAAGCTCAATCGCGATGAATCGCGCAGCATCGCGGGTGCGCATCTCGCGCTGGAGGAGGCGGTACTCGAAAAGTTGCATGAACGCGCCGGGGGATGGGCCGCCGGACTGATCCTGCTCGCCGAGCGGCTGCGGCGCGGCGCCGATGTCGAGGACATCGAAGGCCCCGATTCGCTGCAGGACGTATTCGCCTATTTCGCGGGACAGCTCTTCGAACGCTCTGACGCCGAGACGCAGCGCATGCTGTTGCATCTCTCCTATCCGCCCGCGGTTCCCGCTTCGATGGCCGAGGCGCTTACCGGCAATGCGGCCGCTCCGCGGCTGCTCGACCAGCTTTACCGCCGGCACCTGTTCACCGACCGGCGCAAGGCAGCCGAGCCGGTCTATCAGTTTCATGCGCTGTTCCGCGCCTTCCTGCAGCATCGCGCGACGAACGAACTGAGCCTCGCGCAGCAGCACACGATCGCACGGCAGGCGGCGCAACTGCTCGAAGGCGCGGGGGAGATCGAACATGCGATGGCATTGCGCTTCGCCGCGCAGGACTGGCCGGCGGCACAGGCACTGATTCTGACGCACGCGCCGCGGCTGATCGCACAGGGCCGCTGGCGCATCGTGGTGGACTGGATCGAGCGGCTTCCCGGCGAAATCCTCTCGGAGAACTGCTGGCTGCTGCATTGGCTCGGTACTGCGTGGATCGCGGTCGATCCGCCGAAGGCGCGTGTCTATCTGGAGCGGTGTTATCTCAAATCGCTCGAGATCGATGACCGCATCTGCGAAGTGCAGTCGGCTGCAGGTTTCGTCGAAACCTACATGATGGAGTACGCGGATTTCGCGCCGATCGACCGATGGATCGAGGTGCTGGAGCAGATTGCCGATCCGGATTACCGCTTCCCAACGCTGGAGTCCGAGTTGCGTGCGCTCTCCGCGATGGTCATCGCACTGACGTACAGGCAGGCGGGGCACCCGGAACTTGCAAGGTTCGCATCGCGGTGCCTCGAGTTGCTGCATACGGGAGTCGACGTCAACTTGCGTGCCTTCAGCGGCGCCTTTCTGGAACTGTACGGCGGAATGTGCGGACGGCTCGACATCGCCTGGGCGACGCACCGCCTGGTGCAGCCGCTGCTCGATCATCCTGATGTCACGTCTCTGACAAAGGCATTCGTGATGGGAGTCGGCATATGGACCTGTGTGCATCTGGAGGACTTCGACGAGGGCCGTCGCATTACCGAGCGCATCGAAGCGCTCGGGCGCGAGGAGAATCTGCATCTCGCACATCGGTTTGCCTGTGTAATTGCTTGTTATCTGGACTTCCGGCGAGGCGATTTTGGCTCCGCGCAGGCGCGCATTCGGCGCTTCGAGCAGATTCTCATTCCGTCGGCACCCTACGAGGCGGCATCGATCCTGGGCATGAAAAGCTATTTCGGACTATTTGCCGGGCAACCGGATCTGGCGCTTGCGGTCGGAGACGAACTGGTCAGGCGCTATGACCGGACCGGTTCGCTCCCGCACCGACTGATCATGTACAACGTGGTGATCTGGGCGCACGTCGAAATGGGACAGTTCGAAGAAGCGGAAAAACTGATCCATGCATCACGCGCGATTCAGCCCGGGCAGCACATGGAGTGGCAAGCGTGGGGACCGCTGGTATTCGAGGCGTGGATCGCCTATCGCCGTGGCAACCGAAACCTGCTGCGCGAGAAACTCGAAGCCCTGTTCGCACACCCGCGGCCGCGCTCGATGGGTTACGGCTTCTCCACGATGTGGTCGAGGAACTGGATGCCGCAGCTTTGCGCGGAGGCGCTTGCATCGGACATTCAGGTCGCCAACGTCTGTGACTACATCCGGGAATACCGGGTCGATGCGCCGGGACGGCATATCGAGCGTTGGCCCTGGCCGTTGCGCGTGTACACGCTCGGTGCGTTCAGGGTCGTCCGCGACGGCGAGCCGCTCGCATTCGGCGGAAAGGTGCCGAAAAAACTGCTTGCGCTGCTCAAGTGCCTGATCGCGTTCGGCGGCCAGGATGTGCCGGAGGAGAGGCTGACCGACGCCCTTTGGAAGGATGAAGACGGTGACGCCGCACACCAGTCGTTCAACACGGCGCTGCACCGCCTGCGCAAGCTTCTCGGTGACCCTGAGGCGATCGCGCAGAAAGCCGGCAAACTGTCGATCAACACACGGCTCGTGTGGATCGATGCGTTCGCGTTCGAGGAGGCCTGCAGGCAGGCGGAGGATGCGCGCCATAAGGCCGCGCCCGACTACCCCGCGCTCGCCGAACGGGCGGTCGAGGTGTATCACGGCGGTTTTCTCGATGGTGATGCGGACGCGTTCTGGGC
>DATKEK010000103.1:0-4303 GCA_035512195.1 Burkholderiales bacterium | reverse complement strand
TGCGCATGGCGCTGCCCCCGCCCTGCACCAGGGCGCGCACCGCGGACTCCCGGTGTCCCAGCACCAGCGGAATGCCGACCATGCCTTCGAGTCCGATCAGCCCCACTTCCAGCGCCAGGTGCCCGTCGGCCAGCGTCAGCAACGACACCAGCGAGGCGCCGGGAAAGTAAACATGGCTGATGGTATCGCCCGGCTCGTAGAGCACCTCGCCGAACATCAGCGTGACCGGTTCGAGCAGGCCGGACAGTTGCCGGCGCTGCTTGCCGATGACGTTGGCCAGCAGATGGTTCTCCGGGGAAGCGCGGCGCTTGACCTGCCTCGCACGCCCGGGCTTCGATTGCCTCGCCGCGGATGCGTCGGCCGGCGCCATGCGGGATGGCAGATCTTCGTCACGCACGATATCGACCGCCAAACCCTAACAAGAATCCTGCCACGTCGCATGGGCGATCCTTCTGCTTCGAGCGGATTTGCGTTGAAACCTGCGGCACGGACATGGTGGACCGGTTGTTTCGGATTGCGGGTATGTCTTTGTCGTCGGTTGGCGACGGATGAGAGAGTAGAACGGTCGTCATACGCCGTATGTACGCCAGCGCACAGAACGCCCTTCCAGGAGGGCTATGATTCCCGCCTGCGGAGCCTGCAGCCGGGCACAGGGTCGCCGACAAGCCCGCGTTGCCCGAACCACCGCTCTAAGCGCGACAACGCACCGACCGCAGTGTCTGCCGGCCCGATGATGTTCTTCGACCAAAATCACGGAGAACATCACCATGCGAATCAATCGTAAATTTCTCATCGCAGCCGCAACCCTTGCGGCAGTGTCTGTCCCGCTCGCCGGCTGCGACAATCGTCAGGACGATGCGTACAGCCCCTCTGCAAGCACCACTGCAGGAACAGATCTGAACGACACGCTGGTCACGACAAAAGTGAAAACGGCGCTGCTTGCCGATTCGGATATCAAGGGCCTGGATGTAAAAGTCGAAACCCGCAAAGGCGTAGTCCAGCTCAGCGGCTTCGTCGACAACCAGACCCAGATCGACCGCGCCGTCGCAGCCACTCGCGATGTGGAAGGCGTCAGGAGCGTGGAGAACAACATCAGCCTGATTAGCGGCAGCACGACGGTAGGCGGCAAGGTTGAAGACAGCATGATCACCGCCAAGGTGAAGGCAGGATTGCTTGCGGACTCGGACGTCAAGAGCTTCGATATCGCCGTCGCGACCCATCAGGGCGAAGTCCAGCTCAGCGGTTTCGTCGATAACCAGCATCAGATCGACCAGGCGATCGCCATCGCCAACAAGGTCTCGGGCGTGACGCAGGTCGACAACGAAATGAGCATCAAGAACTAAAGGACACGATCCGACCCGGCCCTGCGTCGCCTCTGCTTGCAGAGACGCAAGAAACGCAGGACCGGGATTTTCGTTCAGGACGGCAAACAACGGAGATTCAATGGACACGCGGGAACTGCGTTCGACACTCGATCGCATACCGGCCATTCGCCATGTCTGCGATCTCGATCTGCTGATGTTCTTCTGGCGGCACCCCTGCGCGTTGTTGGGCGTCGAGCAGTTGGCCGCCCACCTCGGATACGACCCCGGGCAGATCGAAAGGTCTCTCGACGGCCTGATCGGGCAGGGCCTCCTGCAGCGGTCGCACAAGCCGTCGCACGCGGCGCGCCTGCACGTGCTGGCGCTGCACGGCGTTGCGGGCGAGTGGCTCCCGCCCCTGCTGAATACCGCTGCCACGCGCGAGGGCCGCCTGCACGTGAGGCGGTTTCTGCAACCCGACCGCGCCTCCGGCGCCGGACTTCAGGCGGCATGAACACAGAGGCAGGATCCATGGCCGCGCCTGAATCCCCCCGCGTCATGACCGGCATCAACGGGCTCGACGCGATTCTCGACGGTGGAATTCCGCGCGGCAACGTCATCCTGCTCGAAGGTGCAATCGGCACCGGCAAGACGACGATGGGCGTGGAATTCATCTTCCACGGCATCGAGGCATTCGAAGAGCCCGGCGTCATCGTGGTGTTCGAGGTGTCGCCCGACAAGCTGGCGCGCGATGCCATGACTCTCGGCTTCGATCTGGCGGCGCTGGAGCGCAGCCAGAAGCTGAAGACCATCTACACCACACGTGACGTGTTCCGGCAGGAGTTGCAACAGACGGACAGCCTGCTGATCGAAGAAGCCAACCGGATCGGCGCCAGGCGGATCTTCATCGACGGTGCGGCCCTGCTCCCGCCCGGTTCCGGAGAGGACGCGCGCGAGACTTTCCACATCCTGCTGCAGGGCCTGCAACGCGAGAACCTGACCGCGATGCTGGCGCTGGAGGCGGCATCGCTGAGCGCCGAGGGTATGCCCGCTCTGCATGAGGAATCGATCGCCGATACCGTCATCATGCTCAGAAAAGAGGACGTTTACCGCGCGTCGGCGCGGTCGCTCGAAATCGTGAAGTCGCGCGGACACGAATTCCAGATGGGGCGTCACTCCTTCCGGATCGTCGACGGCCGGGGCATCGAAGTGTTCCGGCGGGTGCAGGCGCCGCGACACCCTGGCCGCGACCTGGCATCGGCGTTCGATTCGACTTCGCGGGTGACCACCGGCGTCCCCGGGCTCGACGCACTGGTCAACGGCGGATATTTCCTGGGCAGCACGACGGTGATGGCCGGAATATCGGGCATCGGCAAGACCGTCATGGGCC
Organism: Burkholderiales bacterium; assembly: GCA_035512195.1. Lineage (GTDB taxonomy): Bacteria > Pseudomonadota > Gammaproteobacteria > Burkholderiales > Eutrophovitaceae > DATKEK01. Next base: position 1,612 of record DATKEK010000103.1, on the reverse strand, counting down.
TGCATTACATCGCCGAAGGGGCGCGCCTCGGCGAGCGCAGCCTTCTGATGTCGCTGGACGAACAGGTGCCCCAGCTGTTGCGCAACGCGTCCAGCATCGGCATCGATCTGCAGCAAGACATCGATCGCGGCATCGTAATCGCGGAATACCATTCGCCGCAGGAAATCGACATCGACCAGCATTTCAACAGAATCGAGCGGCTGGTCGAGGAATTCAAGCCGAAGCGGGTGCAGATCGACAGCCTGTCCACTTACGGCGTGAGTCTCGGCACGAAGGGCCGCCTGTTCCGCGATTTCTTCCATGCGCTGGTCGCGTTGATGAAAGAGCACCAGGTCGCGGCCGTCTACAACCTCGAGAATCCGGAGATGCTCGGCATGTCCTCGATGATGGGCGTATTCCATATGAGTTCGCTGGTCGACAACATCGTGCTGCTGAATTTCATCGAACTCGGGGACACCTTCCGGCGCGGGTTGACGGTGGCAAAGATGCGTTCGAACCCGGTGGATCACTCGACCCATGAATGCGAGGTCGTGAACGGTAAAGGCATGCGGGTGCTGCCGCGGCAACTGCCCGTCGCCATGCCCAAGAGCGCATTCTCCAGCTATCACAGCCTGATTTCCCGTTCTCCCGAGCGGCGGTCCGAATATCTGCCTTCGCTGCCGGAAGACGCACGTTAGAAACCGCATGCCCGCCAGCCTGTTCGCCCCGGACATCTGGCATACGACGCTGGACAGGTACGCCGCGGTAACCGGGTTGAGCATCGAACTGTTCGCCAGAGACGGGCAGCTGGTTCTGGCATCCTCGCACCCCACGCCGATCGTCGAGCTGTTCCGGAAACATCAATTCGATCCGGGATTGTTCGCCGAATGCGCGCACCGCAGTCTGGGGAAAACCATCGATCGCACCGCGGTCGTCGTTTCCGAGGAGCACGGCCTGACCGTGGTCGGCACTTCGCTGATGCTCGAAGGCGCGATCGTCGGCGCCGCGGTGGCAGGCTACGCATTCACTGGATTCTCACAGGTGGACAGAGTACAGCGCTGGGCCCGCTCCGCCGGCGTGCCGTTCAGTTCGCTGTGGAATATCGCCCGGCAACTGCCGCCGATGCCCGAACGGCGCCTGCTTCTGCATGGCGAGCTGCTTCAGGTTCTCGGCGATGCGCTGCTTCGCGAAAACCACCGCACCCGGCAGTACGTAGACGCGGTGGGGAAACTGCAGGCGGCGATCGCGGCGAAGGACGAGTTTCTGGCGGTGATTTCGCACGAGTTGCGCACCCCGCTGACACCGATCCTGGGATGGGCCGGCGTGCTGAAGAAAAACCAGGACCCGGAGCAGGTGCGCCGGGCGGCCGGCATCATCGAACGCAATGTCCTGCAGCAGAAGCGCCTGATCGACGATCTGCTGGACATGAATCTGACCACGCGCGGAATGGTAAAGCTCGATCTCAAGGTTGTGGAACTGGCGCCGTGCGTGCTTGCAGCTCTGGAGACGAGCTCGGAAGACATCGACAACAAGGCAATCCGCCTGGAGTTCGCCGATGCCGGCGCACCCCTGTATGTCGCGGCCGACAGCGGCCGTCTGCAGCAGATCTTCAGGAACATCATTTCCAATGCAG
>DATKEK010000102.1:0-10143 GCA_035512195.1 Burkholderiales bacterium | reverse complement strand
ATCGGGAATCTGGAACTGCATCGCCCCAAGGATACCAGCCCGTGACAAACCTGGAACAACGCGCTCAACGCGGAGGACGCAGAGGATGCAGAGCAACTCCAGAGATTGTAATTAAGAATGCCATCTACATGAGCTGTCGACCGACCGGGAGCTCGGGACTTTCACCAGGCAAGCGATTTTCCTCTGCGCCGTCTGCGTTGAGCGCTTTCCTTCTTGAGGTGCCGCCAGCGGTAAGTCGATTCAGCGACGGCTAGAAGAAACGTGGTCGCTGGATGCCGGAGAACGAGGATGTGCTGGGTACGCAGATCGCCGAGTGCAACTTGCAGATGTCGCCAAGCGATTCGCGGTTTTTCTCGAAGTGAGGCGTGAGCGTGGAGTAGGAACAGAAAACAAAGAAATTCTGCTGTGCGCCGAGGCCGTTCCAGAGCTCTTCGAGGCGGACTGCTTTCTCCGCTTCGCCGGCCGCGAACAGCAGATTGACCATCTCGCCGAAGACCCGCACCTGCCCGTTGCCGACTTTCCGCGCCTGGGCGATCTGCCCACCGATCACCTCGGTAAAACGCTCCCTGTCCGGCCAACCGTCGACCATGATACGGGACAGGGTCTCGGCCGCATCGAGCAGGAAGTACCGGCCGCCATAATTCGTGCTTGCGCTCTTGAGCCTGATCCGCCCGCGCAGCCGCTTGTCGAGAATCTCACGGTGATCCGGCGTCCCGATAACGATGCACGATTCCCCGTCCTCGAGGCCATTGCCCAGATAGCCGATCAGGACCTCCGAGTAGGACTCGTCGTCTTCGTAGAATCGAGCGAAATGCCCATTCATTCGGCTTTCCTCCCGAACGCCGATGCGTTAATCATACGCCGGCATTCCGGAAAAATTTCGATTCCTATCATCTTTCCCGAATTAAGATGGCACACATTTCCCTCCATGCATCAGGGTCATCAACACTTGCAGTGTTTCAGCATCGCATCGAACGGCATTGATCGAAATCAAGCCGGTGTCCGACGCCACGCAGTTACCGGCCGGGGAAGTCGGAAATCAGCCTAATGCCAGGCCGTGCTCGATCGCGTACACGGCTGCTTGCACGCGGCTGGAAAGGTTGAGTTTGCGCAGGATGTTCTGCACGTGGATCTTCACCGTGCTCTCGGCCAGGTCGAGGCTACGCGCGATCTCCTTGTTGCTCCCGCCCCGCGCCAGATGCACCAGGATTTCGCGCTCGCGCGGCGTCAGCGAGTCCTTCTCCGGCGAAGTCGCCGGCTCGCGCGATGATTGCAGGCCGCGGACCAGCTTGCCGGTCATCTCCGCAGAAATGACCGAGTCGCCGTCGGCCGCACGGCGAATCGCATCGAGCAGGGTCCCGGTCTCGATCTTCTTCAGCAGGTAACCGCAGGCGCCCGCACGCAGCGAATCGACCAGGTCGTCAGCGTCCTCGGACACGGTCAACATGACGATGCGCGCCCCCGGCGCGGCCTCGCGAAACTGCGAGACCGCATCCTTCCCGGAAATGCCCGGCATGTGCAGGTCGAGCAAGACCACGTCCGGTGTCAGATCGGCAGCTTTCTTCACGCCATCGAAACTCTCCGCAGCTTCCCCCACGACCTGAAACCCCGCCTCGCCCTGCAGCAGCGCCTTGACACCGCTGCGGAACAAAGTGTGATCATCCACCAGCAGAACGCGGATCGCGCTCATCGGGCTGCCTCCTCCGTCCGTACGGTTAAACTGAGGTCATCGCGTCGGCAACTGGCGGCATTCGCGGACGGTCGCATCCCCATTGCAAGACAATGGGGCGACCGGCGAGGTGGAGCAGGGGCCACATCGCGTGCGATGGGGATGCGACCCGAGACGGGCGCGTGGAATCGCCGGCCGCTGACGATCGCCTCTGCGGTCAGATCCCCGCGCAAGCGCGGGGCCCCTCTTCCACGCGACGGCGATCCCTGCTTCCTGCTCATGCCGCCTCCTCCTGCATCATCGGCATGATCAGGGTAATCCGGGTGCCGGCGCCCGGCTGCGATTCGACTGCGACACGGCCGCCGATCCGCTGGGCGCGCTCGCGCATGATTGCGAGCCCGACATGTCCCTGCTTCTCCTCCGTCGCCTCGAAGCCACAGCCGTCGTCAATCACCCGGAACACGTAAACCGGGCCGCGATCGAGTTCCACCGCGACTTTCTTCGCGCCGGAATGCTTGCGCGCGTTGGACAGGCACTCCTGCACGATGTGCAGCGCCTGGATCTGGATCTCCGGCGACAGCGCCACGCCGGTCCCGGACTGCCTGAACGCCGTTTCGATGCCGGTATCGGATTCGAAACGGTCGAGCAGCCTGCGCACCGCGGTCTCCACGTCAGACTGGCCGAATCGCGTGCGGAAATGCACCAGCAGTTCGCGTACGTCGTCGTAGCTTTCCTGGATGCCTTCCCGCATCTGGCCCAGGCCTTCACTCGCCGCAGGCAGGTCGTTCCGGCGCAGCGCACCGTCCAGCATCTGCGCCTGCAGGTTGAGAAAGGCCAGCGACTGCGCGATGCTGTCGTGCAGCTCCTGCGCCAGCAGATTGCGCTCTTCCGAAACCGCCATTTCCTTCTCGCGCGCCACCAGGCGCTGGTTCTCGATCGCCACGCCGAGATGCCTGCCGAGCGCTTCCAGCATCAGCCGTTCGGATTCGCCGAATTCGCGCGCCTTGTAGAAGAACAGGTTGAACACGCCGAGCACCTGGTTTTTGAACTGGATGCTGAACACTGATACGGCGGCGTAGCCCTCGCGATGACAGCGGCGATCGGTCCCGGGCGATTCGTTTCGCGAGAACAGCTTGACCACGGAAATGCGCTGCTTTGCCGCCTCGCCGCAAAGGCACTCCCCCGTGAGGAGACAGGCTTCGTCCCGGGCGAAGCCCGGCGAAAGATCTTCCTGCAGGTAGAGGTGGATCTCCCCGGTTTTCTCCTCGATCAGGCGCACCGCGCCGCCATCGGCGCCGAGCGTCTTCATCAGCTTGCGCAGGAAATCGCGGCACAGGTCTTCCAGCGTGCCCGGACGATTCAGCAGCGCGGCAACTTCGTACAGCGTGCCCAGTTCGCGATTCTGAAGCTCGAGCGACTGCGTTTTCTCCGCAACCTTGGCTTCGAGGTTGCGGTAGAGATCCTTCAGTCGTGCCGCCATCCGGTTGAACGCCGCCGCCAGCACGCCGAACTCATCGCGGCTTTCGACCGGAAGACGCGTGTCGAAGTCGCCCGCTTCCATCGCCTGGATGCCTTCCTCGAGACGGTTCACCGGACGCACCACCAGCAAGTACATCAGGTAGATCAGCGCCACGGTGCCGATGATCGCCATCCAGATCAGCCCGAGCTGCGCTGTCCGGAGCAGGCTGGTCTTGCTGGAGATATCCTTTTCGATGGCATGCACCAGGCGGTCGGTTGCGCCAACGAATGCCTCGGTCATCTGCCGGTACTCGAACAGGAGCCGCTCGCGAAGTGCCTGGTCGGGCGAAGTCATCACCCCGGCAATCGCCGGCTTCATGTCGCCGTACCAAGTCTGCCGCAGCCTGGAAAAGTCCGCCTGGATACGGGCATTGCCCGGCAGGAACATCGGCCGGCCCGGATCGCCGGTCTCCAGCAGCCGCATGCTGCTCTCGAAAACCGCGACTTCCTCGTCGATCGCCGTATACAGGGCCTGACGGTCCGCGCGGGGCAGCTCGGCCTGCGAAAGCAGCATGGCGATGCGATAGGCGCGCATGCGTTCGCTGCCCGCCTGGTTCACCGCCGCAGCGCCCCCCTCGAGTTGCCATGACAACAGCAGCGTAAAGCCGATCGCCACCAGCGCGCACAGAGTGAACCCGACGACGACCGCCACCAGCTTCGATCCCAGTTTGCGGGGCGCGGTCGCCAGCACCTGCGGCATGTTCAGCACCCCCTCGCCAAATCCAGCCATGTTCGCCTCCTTCGCTGTGCCCTAGCCCATCCGGTCTAACCGGACTAGGTCTTTTTTTAACTTGTCTCATGCTTTTGCACAATGGCACGGCGGGCCCGCGGGGACCATGATTTGCGTCAAACGTCGAACCCTTAGCGCAGTTTTCTCATCGGGAGATCGCCATGTGGCGCACTATCGGAATCGCAATCATCGGGATGGCTGTTCCCGCGCAGCTCCAGGCTGCGGAAGTTTCAGCCGCCACGACCGCAGAAGCCATCGTGTCGGGGACGCCCATTCTGAACCTGCGGCCGCGCTACGAGAACGTCGATCAGAGTCAGCCGGGGCTGCAGACAGGCGAAGCCTACACGCTGCGCTCGCTGGTCGGATGGAAGACCGGCAGCTGGAACACGCTGTCGGGCACGATCGAACTGATCGACGTCGGCCGGCTGAACGACGACTACAACGACGGCCAGAATGGCAAGGCGCAGTACCCGGTCATCGCCGATCCCGACAACACCGACATCAACCAGCTGTACCTCGACTGGAATGGCCTGCCCTCGACCAACGTCCGCGCGGGCCGCCAGTCGATCAAGCTGGACAATGTGCGCTTCGTCGGCAATGTCGAGTTCCGCCAGGTGATGCAGGTGTTCAACGGCGTCACGGTCGAGAACACCAGCCTGCCGAACACACGCCTGTACGCCGGATATCTCGGGCGGCTGAAGACCATCAACACCCGGCAGCATCAGACGGACACCGTACTGCTGAATGCGCGCTACGCGCTGGCGCCGACCGGCGCGCTAACCGGCTACGGCTACTTCCAGGACCAATGGAACGCGATCCCTGCGGCCGGTTTCTCCGGCCCTGCGCCCACCGACACCTCGAACCGCATCCTCGGACTGCGCGCCGACGGCGCGCACCCGCTGAACGAACCGTGGAAGCTGCTCTACACCGCGGAGTACGCGAAGCAGGACGATTACGCCGGCGGCGATCCGCGAATCGATGCGCACTACCTTCGGCTCGGTGCAGGTGCCCGGCGGAACGACTACGCACTGCGCATCGACCGCGAGGTGCTGAGCAGCAATGACGGCCTCTACGCGTTCCAGACGCCGCTCGGCACCAATCACCTGTTCCAGGGCTGGGCCGACCAGTTTCTGGTCACGCCCAGGCAGGGCATCCGTGACACCTTCGTCAGTGGCAGTGCAAAGATCGAGAAATTTCAGATCGTCGCCGAATACCACTGGCTCAAGTCGGATATCGACGGGATCGACTTCGGCAACGAATTCGACATCGGCGTGACATATCCCCTGATGCCAAAACTGCTCGGGCGGGTCGAATACGCCGACTACCGCGCCGGCGATGCAGGCTCAGGCAAGGTCGACACGCGAAAGGTCTGGCTGACGCTGATGTTCAATTACTAGCTTAACGACTTGAAAGCCGTCTTCACCACCAAGGCACCAAGAGAAACCCGGTTTAGATTGCCTTCGGCATGACCTTGATTGCCCGGGCAGAAGCCGTAGCCTTAACAAGCTATCGCGCGCACTCTTTGCAGTCTTTGCGCTTCCGTGCGTCGATTTGTTTTCGATGGTCCTTGGTGCCTTGGTGCCTTGGTGGTGAGCTTTAACGCTTTTCCCTTTTATCCGGCTCGGCGCGGTCGTCGTCTTCCAGGATTCGGTGCGCAGGACCTTCGAGATCGTCGAACTGCCCGCTGCGTACTGCCCACCAGAATACGATGCCGATCAGGAACACCAGCACCACGGAGAGCGGGATCAGGAGGTAGAGGATATCCACGACTATTAAAGAGCCCGGCAGAAAAGCTTCGCAGACACAGGGCGTCCGGAACTCTCCGGGTAATGGACCCTGGGCACCGGGCGCTTGCTCATTTCGTCAGTCTCCAACTGCAATCAGTGGACGTACGCGCCGCTCGCTCGCAAGCCGCATCGCATTCAGTACCACCAGCATCGAGCTGCCTGCCATGCCGATACCGGCGAACCAGGGTGTGACGTATCCGGCGACCGCCAACGGCAGCGCGATCACGTTGTAGCCAATTGCCCAGGCCAGGTTCTGCCGGACGATCGACAGCGTGCGCCGCGTATAGGCGATGCCTTCGGCAAGATCTGTCAGGCGGCCCGAGAGCAGCACCATGTCGGCCGCACCCTGCGCAAGTGCGGCGCCGCTCATCATCGCCACCGAGACCTGCGCCTGCGCAAGCACCGGTGCGTCGTTCACGCCATCGCCGATCATCGCCACCACCGCGCCCTGCGCCTGCAGACGCTTGACGTAATCCTGCTTGTCTTCAGGTGACATTTCGGCACGCCACTCGCGTATGCCCAGCGTCTCGGCTGCCTGCCTCACAATTGTCTGGTTGTCGCCTGAAAGCAGGATCGGTTGCCCGCCGTTCGCCCGGATCGCCTGTACCAGACGAACGGCATCCGCTCGCAGTGCGTCGTGGAATCCGAACGCGGCAAGCAGACCGTTCTCTTCCGCGAGCCACACCGTACCGGCGCCCTGTGGCGGCTCCTGCGGGTTTCGTTGCGACAGCTCGCAGGCGAAGTCGAAATTGCCGACCCTCAGGCGACGCCATTCCACCAGGGCCTCGATTCCATGACCGGGAAAATTGCGCACCGATTCGGCCGGCGGAACGCTCGCGGGCGCCGCTTCGCAGATTGCGCGCGCCAGTGGATGTTCGGAACCGCGCTCGACCGCAGCCGCCAGCCGCAATGCCTCCTGCCGCGAGAGCGCGGTCACCGTTACGTTGCGCAGCACCGGCCGCCCCTCGGTCAGCGTGCCAGTCTTGTCGAGCACGAAATGCGTCGCCCGCGCGAGGGTCTCGATCGCATGCCCGCGCGTGACAAGCAACCCCTGCTTCGCCGCGCGGCTGGTAGCCACTGCGAGCGCCATAGGGGTCGCCATCGACAGCGCACACGGGCAGGTGACGATCAGCACCGCCACCACGATCGGCAACACCTGCTGTGCATCGCGCAGATACCAGAACAGCGCGGTTGCGGCGGCAACTGCGAGTACGGCCGTGACGAAATGCGCAGCGACCCGGTCGGTGATTTCCTGCAGCCGCGGGCGCGAATGCGCCGCGCGCTCCATCAGCCGCACGATCGCCGACAGCGTGGTGTGTTCGCCGACACGCTCCACCTGCACCACCACCGGGTGGCCGCGATTGACCGAGCCGCCAACCACGCGGTCGCCTTCCTTCTTCGCCAGCGGCCGGCTCTCGCCGGAGAGCAGAGACTCATCGACATCGGTGTCGCCCTGCTCGATCCTGCCGTCGACCGGGAAGGTCTCGCCAGGCCGTACCAGCACCTGGTCGTGGACGCCGAGCGAGCCGGCGGTCACGGTTTCGGTGTTCAGGCAGAGCGGAAAATTCAGCAGCCGGTTCGCCGTCGCCGGCACCGTCCGCGACAACACCTCCAAGTGCGCCGCAGCCTTCTGCCGCGCGCGCAGTTCGATATAGCGCGCGCCGAGCAGCAGGAATACGAACATCACCACCGAATCGAAATACACCTCGCCTTCGCCGGTCCAGGTGGCCCATGCCGACGCGATGAAGGCGGCGATGATCGCCAGCGCAACCGGCACATCCATGCCGACTCGCCGCGCCAGCATGTCGCGCAGCGCGGAGCGGTAGAACGGCATTGCGGAATACAGCATCACCGGCACGGTGAGCAGCAGGCTGGCCCAGCGCATCAGGTCCTCGATGTCGCGGGTCATGGTGCCGTCTTCCGCAAAATAGGTCGGCACCGCGTACATCATCACCTGCATCATGCCGAGTCCGGCGATCGCCAGCCGGGTGAGCAGGTTGCGCGCTTCGCGCTTCTGCGCCGCCTCCAGCGATTTGGGGTCGTACGGGTAAGCGCGATAGCCGATCGCGTGGATCGCGGCGAGGATGGCGGAAAGGCCGGTACTGCGCGTATCCCAGCGGACGCGCGCGCGGCGTGTGGTGTAGTTGATGTTGATCGCGGTCACGCCCGGCTGCTTCGCCACGTGCGTTTCGTTCAGCCAGATACACGCGGGACAGGTGATGCCCTCCAGAATCAGGGATGCCTCGCGTTCGTGCTCGGACGGCGCGGTGACGAATCCCGCCTGCACCTCGGGCCGGTCGAACACCCTGAGATCCTGCACCATATCCGGCAGCGCTTCGCGCGGGGAATCCGGGAAGCGGTCGCGCCTCTCATAGTAACCGTCGAGCCCGGCGGTAACGATCGCGCCGGCCACCGCTTCGCAACCTGCGCAGCACATCGCACGCGCTTCGCCGCCGATTTGCACCGACAGATTGACGCCGGAAGGAACCGGCAGTCCGCAGTGATAGCAGAGCTTGTCCGCCGCACCAGCCGCGACGGCAATCGAACCGGAAGACATCAGACGCTCAATGAGAAATTCCGGGCTATGTTACCCGAGGCTCGCTGCCTTGCGAGAGAAAAACGATTCACCACGGAGGACGCGGAGGACACGGAGGCACGAAGAAAACGCTGATGGCTCTTTGCGAGCTTTGCGTCAAGCTTCTCTTTAGGCTGTTCCTCTGTTCCTCTGTGTTCTCCGTGTCCTCCGTGGTGAAACTTTTTCTTCTTCTGATATCCTGATTCGAGAATCAGGAACCCTTTTGTTGCGAGTCGCAGGTGTTCATGCCGAGGAAGGAGTACGCCGGGCAGAAGCGCACGAATCCGGTGACCAGCAGCACGATACCGATCAGCCCCCACCAGCGAGCCGGGCCATCGAGGAGAAAGAGCAGGCTCAGGATCAGCAGACCTGCCACGATACGGACGATACGGTCGACGTTTCCTACGTTGGTTTTCATGGTGTCCTCCGGGGAAGATTGCGATGCCGGCAAATGCTAGCCGTGCCGGGCCGCGCGCGATTGACCTGGATCAACGGCGCTCGCAGCTATCCGCTACCATTGCGGTGTTCCAGGAAAACCACGACAAGGAGTCTTGCGATGCTGGTCAAGCGAAGCCAGGGACGGGAATGGAGTCCCGCCGGGTACGAAGGCGGCAAGCGGTCCATTCTGCGCATCAGCCGCTCCGAGGGACGCACGTTGATCGTGCGCCTCAAGGCGGGCGCGCAAGCGCCGCGGCATCGACACGCCGCCGGAGAAGACGTGCTGGTGCTGTCCGGAAAAATACGGATCGACGACCATGAACTCGGCGAAGGCGACTACCTGTTCACCGAGGCCGGCGAGGAACATGAACTGGTCGCGCTGGAGGACTCGGTCATCTACGTGGCTACGGACAAGCCGGTGACGGTAACCGGCGCCTGAACCGGCAGGGTCCTGGCACCGTCGGCTTGACCCCCGTCAGATCCGCACACGGGACCGCAGGCAGGATCGTCGCCACGCACCGCGAGCCGGCAGCAACCGTCCGGCGGCGACTCCGGCCGCAGAATAACGAAGTGAGGAGAGGACCATGCAAACCATACTCGTGCCGGTGGACGCCTCGAAGTGCTCCCTCAAGGCAATCGACGCGATCGTCAAGATGGTGCAAAAGCAGGGACAGATGGACATCCACCTGCTGAACGTGCAGTCGCGCATCTTCCCCGCCGAGGCGCAGGTCTATCTCGATACCGCCGCGATGGACACGTATTTCTACGAGCAGGGATCGAAGGCGCTGGAGCCCGCCGAGAAACTGCTGAAGGAAGCGAGCATCGGTTTCAAAAGCCACCGCAGCGTGGGGCCGGTGGCGGAGACCATCGTGAAGAAGGCTAACGAACTGCAGGCCGACAGCATCCTGATGGGGACCCACGGCATGGGCAGGCTGGCCGGACTTCTGCTCGGATCCGTGTCAACCAAGGTTCTGCACCTGTCGTCGGTGCCGGTGACCTTGGTGCGCGCTGAACCGCCGGTCGATTTCATCGGGCGGCTGCAGGCGACGTGAGCTTCGGTTTCGGGAAGTTCGTGCCGGAGCAGAATGTCCGGCGCCGCATCGACATGGGCAGCAGCCGCCGATGAGCTTCGTTATAAGAGTCACCGTGGTGCTTCTGGTCGCACTGGCGCTGTGGACTTTCGCGCGCTATTCGCGCCGCCGCCACGTCGAACGCTTCGGCCATCCGCCACCCGGGACACACGCGAAGACGATGGCGTTCTTTCTGGCGTGGTCGACCGGATTCGTCGTCGTCGGCTGGTGGTCACCGCAAGTGCTGGCGGTTACCCTCGCCGCCTGCCTGTTGATGTTCATCGTGCTGGGAGCCGGAGCCCGGCCATGGTCATTGCGTCAGCAATTGCGCGACGGCGGCATCTTCTCCGCAGCCT
>DATKEK010000101.1:0-4344 GCA_035512195.1 Burkholderiales bacterium | reverse complement strand
GTCGAGAATCCGCCGGCTGTCGGCGAGATCGGGATTGTCGACGAGTTCGGAAACCGAGGCGACTTTCGCACAGGGCACGCCGATCGCCTGCAGGCGGCCGAGCAGTTCGCTTGCGGTCAGCGACTCCGTCCAGCCGGAAACGAGTATTTCGAGTTCGTCCACGTTGTCCATTCTTGCGGTGTTATCGCTGAACCGCGGATCCTCGCCGAGTTCCGGACGGCCCATCGCATTTGCAAGCGCGCGGAACATCGGCTCGCCCGCGACCGCAAGATGCACCCAGGCGCCGTCGCGCGTGGGAAACGTGTTCGCCGGCGCGCCGTACCGGTCGCGATTGCCTCTGCGGGTCATGCTGCGGCCCAGCAGCACCCGCTCCGGGATCGCGGTCATCAGCATCGACAGCGCGGAGTCCAGCAATGCCACGTCCACAACCTGTCCGTTGCCGGTGCCGTGCCTCGCCTGCAATGCGCCCAGCGTGCCGATCACCGCGTACATCCCGGTCGCGTAGTCCACGACATAGGTGCCGGACATGGTGGGGCGTCCGTCCGGCTCGCCGGTGATGTCCATCAGTCCGCTCATGCTCTGCGCGATCACGTCGAAGCAGGGCTTGCGCGACAAGGGGCCGTTCTGACCGAAACCGGAGATGCGGGTGACGATCAGACGCGGGTTCAGCGCCTGCAGCGTGTCCCGGTCGAATCCCATCGACTCCAGCGTCCCGGGCACGAAGTTCTCGACCAGCACATCCGCTTCGCGCAGCAGACCACGCAGGAGTTCCTTGCCCTCGTCCGTGCGCAGATCGAGCGCAAGGCTTCGCTTGTTGCGATTGAATACCATGGTGTAGAGGCTCTCGCCTTCGACGAACGGGCCGAATCCGCGACTGTTCTCGCCGCGCCCCGGCGGCTCCACCTTGACCACGTCTGCGCCCATGTCTCCCAGCAGCATGGCGCAGTAGGGCCCCGCGATATAGCGCGACAGGTCCACCACCCGCGTTCCGTCCAGTGCCCCGGAAGGCAACGCGTCGATCCTGTCGGCGCAATTGTGCTCCGCCATTCAGATTCCTTTCAGTAGCGTGGATCGCATTGCGCGCCGCGACAGGCGTGAATGTATCGCGTGTACAAGCCGCTTGCATCGGCGCGCGTATGTTCGATCGGCTGCCATCGCCGGTTCACTATAAACTCCGCCTGCAGGAGATCCGGCGGGCGCGCTGCCTCGCCGGGCGTGCACGAATCGAAGTTTTACGCATCCGGAGGAGGCAAGAGGTGATCCGTTTCAATCGCATTATGACTGCGGCTGTCGCCGCAACGGTTGTTGGTCTTGCCGGCTGCGGCGGCGGTGGCGATCCCGAGACGCGAACGGTTGCGGAGCCGACGGCGGTGCAGCCGCTGCGCATCAATCTCGCCAGCGCATACCCCACGAGTCTCACGCTGCTCGGCGAGGCTGCGCCACGGCTGGCGGACAACGTGCGCCGGGCTTCCGCGGGCAGCATCGACATCCGCGTCTACGAGCCGGGTGCGCTGGTGCCGGGCATGGAGGCGATCCAGGCAGCCGCGCGCGGCTCGGTGGACGCAGCATGGTCGGCGACCGGATTCTTCTCCGGCACCGATTCGGCATTCAGCATCTTCAGCGCGATTCCATTCGGTCCCGACATTCCGGAGTATCTCGCATGGATGTACTTCGGCGGCGGCCTCGAACTGCAGAACGAGCTGCTCGCTGCCTACGACCTGTACGCGATTCCGTGCACGCTCATCCCGCCGGAGGCGTCAGGCTGGTTCCGTCGCGAGATCCGCACCGTAGAGGACTTGCGGGGCCTGAAGATGCGCTTCTTCGGCCTGGGCGCCAAGGTGATGGAGAAACTCGGCGTCGCCACGCAACTGCTCGCGCCCGGCGACATCTTCCAGGCATTGCAACTCGGAACGATTGACGCCACCGAGTTTTCGCTGCCGGCGCTCGACCGCACGCTCGGGTTCCATCAGGTGGCCAAGTACTACTACTTTCCGGGCTGGCACCAGCAGGCCACCTTTGGCGCGCTGTTCTTCAACAAGGATCGCTGGAGCGCGCTGCCCGAGTCGCAGCGCGCGCTGCTGGAGATGGCCTGCGGCGACATGGTTCGTTACACGGCGGCCGAAGGCGAGTCGATGCAGTGGGAAGCCATGCAGGCGATGCGCGACCAGCACGGCGTACAGATAAAACGCTGGTCGCCGGAGATCATGGCGGCGCTGGAGAAAGCCTGGGCCGAGGTGGTCGCGGAAGAGTCCGCGGCGAACCCGAACTTCAAACGCGTCTACGACTCCTACTTGGCATTCCGCGCGAATTACGCGTTGTGGCGCGATTACGGCTATCTGCAGTAGCGTACGGTGCGGTGCCGGGGCGTCCCGCCGGCTCACCGCGGTGTATGCTTCGAGGGTCGATCGTGCGTTGCCGATTTGCTGTACCGCAACAAGGTAGCGCGCGAATGAGCCCGAAAAATACGAGGAGGAGGAGAGACACATGACCGGACGTATGGCAAGCCTGCTGGCGCTGTTCGCGCTGCTTGTTGCGGGAAGCGGCGGCGCCGCGGCGAACACCATCCGCATCGCGCACATCGATCCGCAGAGCGGGCCGTTTGCGCACCAGGGGCAGATGGGCAACCGCCATTTGCAGATGGCGATCGACGAGATCAACGCGCGCGGCGGCGTGCTCGGCGGCACGAAGCTCGAACTCGTGGCCTTCGACAACAAGTCCAGCCCGCAGGAAAGCCTGGTCATGCTGCGCCGTGTGGTCGACCAGGGCATCCGCTACATCACCCAGGGCAACGGCTCGCACGTCGCGCACGCGCTAACCGATGCGGTGCTACGGCACAATCAGCGCAACCCGGGCCGTGAGATCCTGTTCCTGAATCACGCCGCGATCGATCCACCGCTGACCAACGAGAAGTGCCACTTCTGGCATTTCCGTTTCGACGCCAACGTCGACATGAAGATCGACGCGCTCACTTCCGTGATCGCGGCGGACAGGAACATCAAACAGCTCTATCTGATCAACCAGGACTACGCCTACGGCCACTCGGTCGCCAAGGCCGCGCGCGAGATGATTGCGAAGAAGCGGCCCGACATCGAGATCGTCGCCGACGAGCTGCATCCCACCGGCAGGGTAAAAGACTTCGCACCGTACATCACCAAGGTCCGCGCAAGCGGCGCGGATGCGGTGCTCACCGGTAACTGGGGTTCGGACCTTTCGCTGCTGGTACGCGCAGCCGCGGATGCGGGCCTGACCGCGCAGTTCTATACCAACTACGCGTATCTCGTCGGCACGCCGCGCGCGATGGGCCCGTCCGGCGCGGACCGCGTGAAGACACTGATGAGCTGGCATCCGAATATCGAAGGGCATCCCGGCGAGCAGATCTATCTCGATTACAAGAAGCGCTTCGGAGAGGACTGGGGTTTCCTGCCGATCAAGTACACCGTCGACCTCTGGGCCGCGGCACTCGACAAGGCCGGCTCCGCCGACCCGAATCAGGTCGCCTTCGCGCTCGAGGACATGCGCTTCCAGGGGGTGGCCGGCGAAGTGTGGATGCGCGCCGACGATCACCAGCTGATGGAAACCGTATTCGTCTCCACCTTTACCCGAGCCGGCGCGCGCGGCGTCAAACACGACGCCGACGACACCGGCTTCGGCTGGCGCACCGACGTGCGCATCGACGCGAAAGACATCGTCCTGCCGACCACCTGCAGGATGGAACGGCCGAAGAGGTAATAACGAAGGCGCCCCCGCCTTCGCAAGGTCTTCGCCGGCACTCCGGAAGCAGCTTTCGCACGTTCGGAGAGTCTGCGGAGACGGATCGGTCCACCGGTCGAGCCGAACGGTGCGATGTCGGGCCTCTGTAATCGCCGCGCGCTCCAGTGCGGGTCTC
The DNA here is from genome assembly GCA_035512195.1 of Burkholderiales bacterium. Taxonomy (GTDB): domain Bacteria; phylum Pseudomonadota; class Gammaproteobacteria; order Burkholderiales; family Eutrophovitaceae; genus DATKEK01. Next base: position 458 of record DATKEK010000101.1, on the reverse strand, counting down.
TGGCGCGCTTGACCATGACGGGCGAGCTCCTTACACTGAAGTAAGGATTATCACGAGATGAAAGGCGATCCATGGCCGTTGCGACCCTGACCAGCAAGGGCCAAACCACGATACCCAAGGAGATTCGCGAGCGGCTCGGGCTGTCGCCCGGCGACAAGCTCGATTTCGTGGTCGAGGAGGATGGACGCGTCGTCCTGCGGCCCGCTACCTTGCATGTGAGTGAACTGAAAGGCCTGTTGCGCGGGAAGAAGGGCAAGCCCGTGTCGTTGGAGCAGATGGATCGGGCTATCGCGGAAGGCGCAATGCGGGCGAGAAAATGATCGGTCTGGATTCCAACGTGCTGGTTCGGTACCTTACCCAGGACGATCCAGCCCAGTCGAAGAAAGCGAACCGGCTCGTTGAGGAGGCGCTTCGATCCGGAGAAATGCTCTACCTCAACCATGTCGTCATGTGCGAAT
>DATKEK010000100.1:0-4197 GCA_035512195.1 Burkholderiales bacterium | reverse complement strand
GCGCAGGTGAAACTGAACGGTGTCGCGTTTCCGCCTAACTGAATTTGTTTCAAGTTGGAATCCTGAAACAACAGCGAACCACCAAGAACACCAAGGACACCGGGAAAGCTCAATGAAGAATCACGGGTTTTCGGGTGCTCTTGGTGGTTCGACTTTACATTCTGTTTTTTTCAATCGAACTTGTGCGCGACGCATGCGCGATTTGAAGGGAGAAGAGAAAAGTGGCCGAGCCGATTGAGTTCTACTTCGATTTTTCCTCGACCTACGGTTATCTGGGCGCGACGCGGATATCGGCGCTGGCGGCGAAGCACGGCCGGACGGTGGCGTGGAAACCGATCCTGCTTGGCGTGGTGTTCAAGGCGACCGGGGCTGCGCCGCTGCCCTCGGTGCCGCTGAAGGGCGACTACAGCAAGCGCGATGTCGAGCGGGTTGCGCGGCTATGGGGCGTGCCGTTCAAGATACCGACCAAGTTTCCGATCGCCGGCCAGGCACCCTCGCGTATCGTGAGCTGGCTGGGACAGACCGATCCCGGCAAACAGGGGGCTGCCGTGCTCGCGCTCTATTGCGCCTATTTCGTCGATGGCCTGGACATTTCGTCACCCGAGGTGGCGGCGGATGTGGTGACATCCGTCGGCATCGACCGCGACGCGGCGCTTGCCGCCACGCAGGACGCCGGGGTCAAGGAACGTTTCAAGAACGAGGTAGACGCGGCGCTCAAGAAAGGTGTGTGCGGTTCACCGTTCGTGATCGTCGACGGCGAGCCGTTCTGGGGCACCGACCGCTTCGATCATGTGAGTCGCTGGCTGGCAACCGGAGGGTGGTGAATCGACGGGCCACGACCGGGCATCCCGAAGCGAAAACATGGCGGAATACACGCTCTACTGCTTTGCGCAGTCCGGAAACGCCTACAAGGCGGCAATCTGTCTCGAACTGGCTGCTGCAGACTGGACGCCGCGGTTCGTGGACTTTTTCCAGGGCGAGACCAGAAGCCCGGCCTATCGCCAGATCAACGTCATGGGCGAAGTGCCGGTGCTGGAACACTGGGGGTTGCGCCTGTCGCAGTCCGGCGCGATTCTCGATTACCTGTCCGAGCAGCTCCGCGTGTTCGGCAGCGCGGATCCGGTGGAGAAACGGGAAATCCTGCGCTGGCTGCTCTGGGACAATCACAAACTGACCAGCTACACCGCGACCTACCGCTTCATGCGCCGCTTCACGCCTGATCCGGACAAAAGCGTGATGAACGCTTTTCTGCAGCGCGCGCAGACTGCGTGGAAGGTGCTGGACGCGCATCTGCACGGGCGGCAGTTCGTGGTCGGCAATCACATGACCATCGCAGATCTGTCGCTGTGCGGGTATCTGTTCTGGGATGATGAGCTGGGCGTGGACTGGAAGCTGTTCCCGAACATCGATGCCTGGCTCTCGCGGATACGTTCCATGCCGCGCTGGAAGCATCCTTACCAACTGATGCCGGGGCAACCGCTCCCGGCAAACAGGAACTGAACCGGAATGTCCGTCATCCAGAGCAAACTCAATCCCCGTTCCTTGGAGTTCAAGGCGAATGCCGACGCGATGGCACCGCAGGTTTCCGACCTGCGCGACAAGGTGGCGCTGATCGGGCAGGGCGGCGGCGAAGCCGCGCGCGAAAAACATCTGGCGCGCGGGAAATTGCCGCCGCGCGAGCGCGTGCGGCGCCTGCTCGATGTCGGTTCGCCTTTCCTCGAGTTCTCCCAGCTTGCGGCCTGGAACATGTACGACAACCAGGTCCCTGCCGCCGGGATCATCACCGGCGTAGGCCGCGTCTCCGGCCGCGAATGCGTGATCGTCGCCAACGACGCCACGGTGAAGGGCGGCACCTACTACCCGATCACGGTCAAGAAGCACTTGCGGGCGCAGGAGATCGCGCAGCAGAACCGGTTGCCGTGCATTTATCTGGTCGACTCGGGCGGCGCCAACCTGCCGAACCAGGACGACGTGTTCCCCGATCGCGAGCACTTTGGGCGGATCTTCTACAACCAGGCGAACATGTCGGCGATGGGCATTCCGCAGATCGCCTGCGTAATGGGATCGTGCACTGCCGGCGGCGCATACATGCCGGCAATGGCGGACGAGGCGATCATCGTAAAGAACCAGGGCACCATCTTTCTTGGCGGCCCGCCGTTGGTTAAGGCGGCAACCGGTGAAGTGGTGAGCGCGGAGGAGCTCGGCGGCGCCGATGTGCACGCGCGTACCTCCGGTGTTGCCGACCACTACGCGCTGAACGACGAGCATGCGCTTGAAATCGCCCGTCGCATCGTCTCGCACCTCAATATGCGCAAGGAGATCCAGCTGGAACGGCGCGAACCACACGAGCCGGCTTACAGCCCGGACGAGCTGCACGGCGTCATTCCGGTGGATGCCCGCAAGCCGTTCGATGTGCGCGAAGTGATTGCGCGCATCGTGGATGCGAGCGAGCTGGACGAGTTCAAGCCTCTGTACGGAAGCACGCTGGTGACCGGGTTCGCGCACATTCATGGCTACCCTGTCGGCATCGTCGCCAACAACGGCATCCTGTTCTCCGAGTCCGCGCTCAAGGGCGCGCATTTCATCGAGCTGTGCGCGCAGCGCGGCATTCCGCTGGTGTTCCTGCAGAACATCACCGGTTTCATGGTCGGCAGGAAGTACGAATCCGGCGGCATCGCGAAGGACGGCGCCAAAATGGTGACCGCGGTCGCCTGTGCGCAGGTGCCGAAGTTCACCGTGATCATCGGCGGCAGTTTCGGTGCGGGCAACTACGGCATGTGCGGGCGCGCCTACTCCCCGCGCTTCCTGTGGATGTGGCCGAACGCGCGCATCTCGGTGATGGGCGGCGAGCAAGCGGCGAGCGTCCTGGCGCAGGTCAAGCGCGATGGCATCGAAGGATCCGGCAAGACCTGGAGCAGGGACGAGGAAGCCGCTTTCAAGGCGCCGATACTTTCCCAGTACGAGACGCAGGGCCATCCGTACTACGCAAGCGCCCGCCTGTGGGACGACGGCGTGATCGAGCCGCAGGATACGCGCATGGTGCTGGGGCTGGGGATCTCGGCGGCGCTGAACGCGCCGATCGCGAAGACCACTTTCGGTGTGTTCCGGATGTAAGGCGCAAATGCAGGACAGCATCTACATTACCCCGGAACATGAAGCGCTGCGCGAGCAGGTCGCGCGTTTTCTCGAGCGCGAAGTCGAGCCGTTCGGCGAACAGTGGGAGGAGCAAGGCTTCACGCCGCGCGAGGTGCTGCGCAAGATGGCCAGCCTCGGCTGGCTCGGCATGCTCTATTCGTCGGAATACGGCGGTGCGGGCGCGGACGCACTCACCTCGGTGGTATTCCAGGAGGCGCTGTCACACGCCACCTTCGGCGGATTCGTCATCACCGTGCTGGTGCATACAGACATGGCCTCGCCGCACCTGGTGAACGCGGGATCGAAGGCGCAGCTCGATCGCTACCTGCAGAAGGTCATTTCCGGCGAGCTCATCACGGCAGTGGCAATCACCGAACCGGATGCCGGATCGGACGTGGCCGGCATCCGCACACGCGCGCGCCGCGACGGCGATGCGTGGGTGCTGAACGGCGCCAAGATGTTCATCACCAATGGCGTCAACGCCGACCTGTATTTCGTCGCCGCGAAGACCGATCCCGACGCGAAGGGATCGCGCGGCATCTCGATGTTCATCGTGGACAAGGGCACCCCGGGCTTTCGCGTCGGGCGCGCGCTGAAGAAGCAGGGCTGGCTGTCGTCCGATACCGCGGAACTGGTGTTCGAGGACTGCCGCATTCCGGCTGCGAACCTGCTGGGCGAGGAGAACCGCGGTTTCTACGCGGTGATGAAAAACTTCCAGACCGAGCGCATTGCGCTGGCGGCGATGGCGGTCGGTCACGCGCGCACCGCGCTGCGGCTGACCCACGACTGGGTAACCGGCCGCAGGGCGTTCGGCGGATCATTGATCGACAAGCAGGCGATCCGCCAGCGGCTGGCGATGCTGGACGCGAAAACCCAGGCGGCGCGCGCCTTTCTGTATCACTGCGCATGGCTCGTCACAGAAGGCCGCGAGTGCGTGCGCGAAGTCTCCCTGCTGAAGGCGCTGACTGGCGAACTGGTGAACGAGGTGACCTACTCCTGCCAGCAGTTCCATGGCGGCATGGGTTACATGCGCGAAAGCGCGATCGAGCGGCTGGTGCGCGA
>DATKEK010000099.1:0-4564 GCA_035512195.1 Burkholderiales bacterium | reverse complement strand
CTCGATTTGCTTACGGGAAATCTGCCCCGGGCGCAGAATCGACGCCGTCGCACGGGAAAGATCGACGATGGTGGACTCGACACCGACTTCGCAGGCGCCACCGTCCAGGATCAGATCGACGTCCGCGCCGAGGTCTTCGCGCACGTGCTCGGCCGTGGTCGGAGACAGCCGCCCGAAACGGTTCGCCGAAGGCGCCGCGATGCCGCCGTCGAATGCGTGCAACAACCTGCGCGCGACCGCATGTGCCGGCACGCGCAGGCCGACCGTATCCTGGCCGCCGGTGACCGCGTCGCCGACTTCCGGTCCGCGCCTGAGAATCATGGTGAGCGGTCCCGGCCAGAATTTTTCCGCCAGCACCCATGCCTCGCGCGGCACTTCGCGCGCCCAGTGCTTGAGTCCGCTCATGTCGGCCAGGTGCACGATCAGCGGGTGCTCGACCGGACGCCCCTTCACCTGGAAGATCTTCTTCACGGCCACATCGTTCGACGCGTCGGCGCCCAGGCCGTACACGGTCTCGGTTGGGAACGCGACCAGGCCGCCGGCGCGCAGAATCTCTGCCGCCCGTTCGATCTCGCGGTCGGAAACCGATTCATCCATGCGCGCGCCCGCTCGGCTGAACTAAGGTTCTGGTGTGCATCGGTGGATTATGCCTTGGGCCTCGACCTAGTGCGTATCGCCGCGGAGCAGTTCACCGGGCGGCCAGCATTTTCAGCGCCTCCTCATACTTCGCCGCGGTCTTCGTCAATATGTCTGACGGAAGGGCGGGCGCCGGAGGCTGCTTGTTCCAGTTTTGCGCCTCGAGCCAGTCGCGCACGAACTGTTTGTCGAAGGACGGTGGGCTGATTCCAGTCCGGTACCCGGACTTCGGCCAGAAACGCGAGGAGTCCGGGGTCAGTGCCTCGTCGATCAGGTACAGCGTGCCCGCCTTGTCGGTGCCGAATTCGAACTTGGTATCAGCAATGATGATGCCGCGCGTGTCGGCATAATCGGCCGCCTCGGAGTACAGGCGGATCGCCGCGCTGCGAACCTTCCCGGCAAGCTCTGCACCGATCTGCTGTTCGACTTCCGCGTAGGCGATGTTCTCGTCGTGCGCGCCAATCGCCGCCTTGGTCGAAGGCGTGAAGATCGGTTGCGGCAGCTTCTCGGCCTCGCGCAGTCCCGCGGCCAGGGCAATGCCGCAGATGGACTGCGTCTTCCGGTAGTCCTTCCAGCCTGAGCCGGCCAGATAGCCGCGCACGATCGCCTCCACCGGTAACGGTTTCAGCCGGCGTACCACCATCGCCCGCCCGGCCACCTGATCGCGTTCGTCGGCCGCGACCACGCTCTCCGGCGCGACATCGAGCAGGTGATTGGGAATCACGTACGCAAGCTTCGCAAACCAGAAATTCGACAGCGCCGTGAGGATGCGCCCCTTGCCCGGCACCGGCGTGGGCAGGATCACATCGAACGCGGACAGCCGGTCGGTCTGTATCACCAGCAGCCGTTCTTCGTCGATCGCATAGAGGTCGCGCACCTTTCCGCGATGCAGAAGCTTGAGCGACCTGAGACTGGTTTCAAGTATCGGCGCGTCGTTCATGCTGATCTATGCGGTCTTCGACAGGGGATCGCTGCGCGCGGACGCCGAAAGCCCGGCCTTGATCGAGAGCGCCAGTTCAAGCGCGGCTTCGACGTGCTCGTCCAGCACGGTGAAGTGTCCCATCTTGCGCCCGGGTCGGGCTTCGCTCTTGCCGTACAGATGCAGCTTGGCCCGCGCCTCGCGTAACACCTGCTCCCAGCGCGGCACGCCTGCGGCCCACAGATCTCCAAGCAGGTTGATCATCACCGCCGGACAATGCATGGCGGTATCGCCCAGCGGCAGGCCGCACAGTACACGCACCTGCTGCTCGAACTGCGAGGTGACGCAGGCGTCGATCGTGTAATGGCCGCTGTTGTGCGGACGTGGCGCAATCTCGTTCACCAGCAGACTGCCGTCGCGCAGGACGAAGAATTCGACGCACAGGACGCCGCGATAATCGAGCTGCTCTGCCACCCGGATGGCGGTTGCCCGCGCCTGATCGGCAAGCGTGGCGGGGATGCGCGCCGGCGCGATGCTGACATCCAGTATGCCGTTCACGTGCTGGTTCTCCGCCACCGGCCAGGTGCGCACCGCACCGTCGAAACCGCGCGCCACCACCACGGAAACCTCTTTGTCGAGCGGCAGAAAGCGCTCCAGCACGCACGCCTCGCCACCCAGCGCATTGAACGCCGCTGCAAGTTCGCCGCCGGAGGCGACGCGTATCTGGCCCTTGCCGTCGTAACCGAAACGGCTGACCTTCAACACGCCGGGAAGCAGGTCCGCGATGCCTGGGGCCGCGAGATCGGCTTTCGTGCGAATGACGGCAAACGGCGCGACTGCGATTGCATGCTCGCGCAGGAAAGTCTTTTCGCGAATGCGGTCCTGCGCCACCGACACGCTGTCGGCAGAAGGGCTCACCACGCAGTGCGCCGAGAGTATGCGCAGGCTTTCCGCCGGCACGTTCTCGAACTCGGTGGTCGCCGCGTGGCAGCGCGCCGCCATTTCCCGCAAAGCAGCGGAATCCAGATAGTCCGCGGCGAGATGGTCATCGGCTACACTGCCCGCCGGACTGTGATCGCCAGGATCCAGCACCAGTACCTTGTAACCCATGCTCTGCGCGGCCATGGTGAACATGCGGCCAAGCTGGCCGCCGCCGAGCAGGCCGAGCCATGTACCGGGCTCGATCATGTCCTGCGTGGACGCGGCAAACTCATTGCGCGCACCCTGGCAGTCTGCGTTCGCCGGAAGGCGCGGAGCCTGCGCGCGAGTCTTTCGTCTTCCAGTGCCAGCATGGCCACCGCGAACAGTCCGGCGTTGGCCGCTCCGGCCTCGCCCACCGCAAACGTGGCAACCGGCACCCCGCGCGGCATCTGCACGATCGACAACAGTGAATCCAGCCCCGACAGCGTGCGCGAAGGGACCGGTACGCCAAGCACGGGCAGGTTGGTCTTGGCAGCGACCATCCCCGGCAGGTGCGCCGATCCGCCGGCACCCGCGATGATCGCGCGCAGGCCACGAGCCTGCGCAGTCTGCGCATAATGAAACATGCGGTCGGGGGTGCGATGCGCGGACACCACGTGCGCCTCGAACGGCACACCGAAATCCTGCAGCGCGGATGCAGCGTGTTGCATGACCGTCCAGTCGCTGTTGCTGCCCATGATCACGCCGACCAGCGGTCTCTTTTCCGTGCCGCGTTTACTCTTCATTGCATCGCCCCACTACGCCGTGCCGGCAAAGGTCATCGCCGGCTCCCGGCGCGCAACTGCCATCATTTCACCACGGCGCGGTACTCGCCCCGGGCGTACTTGTCGGCCATGCTGTCGAGCGGGATCGGCTTGAGCCGTGGCGCCTGGCCAGCGCAACCGAAGGCTTCGAACCGGGCCTTGCAGATCGACCTTGCCGCCAGCGTCGCTTCCTTCAGATACTTGCGCGGATCGAACTCGCTCTTGTCCTTGTTGAACGCGCGGCGGATCGCGCCGGTCATCGCCAGCCGGATGTCGGTGTCGATGTTCACCTTGCGCACGCCGTGCTTGATGCCTTCCTGGATCTCCTCGACCGGCACGCCGTAGGTTTCCTTCATCTCGCCGCCATTGTCGCGGATTACCTGCAGCCAGTCCTGCGGCACACTGGACGAGCCGTGCATTACCAGGTGGGTGTTCGGGATGCGCCGGTTGATCTGCTTGATGCGATCGATCGCCAGGATGTCTCCCGTCGGCTTGCGCGTGAACTTGTAGGCCCCGTGCGAAGTTCCGATCGCGATCGCCAGTGCGTCCACCCCGGTCTGCCTGACGAAGTCCGCTGCCTGGTCCGGATCCGTGAGCAGCATGTCGTGCGTGAGTTCGCCCTCCGCGCCCGAACCGTCCTCCTTACCGGCAGTCATGGTCTCGAGTGAGCCGAGGCAGCCAAGTTCGCCTTCCACCGACACGCCGACCGCATGCGCCATCTCCACAACTTTTGCGGTGACCTCGACGTTGTACTCGTAAGGCGCCGGTGACTTCATGTCTTCCGTCAGCGATCCGTCCATCATCACGCTGGTGAAGCCGGAACGGATCGAACGTTGGCAGACCGCAGGGCTCGCCCCATGATCCTGATGCATTACTACCGGAACATGCGGATACATCTCGACCGCGGCAAGAATCAGATGACGCAGAAAAGGTTCGCCGGCGTATTTCCGCGCACCCGCCGACGCCTGCATGATCACCGGACTGCCGGTCTCGTCGGCCGCCTGCATGATCGCCTGGATCTGTTCCAGATTGTTGACGTTGAACGCGGGCACGCCATAGCTACTTTCCGCAGCGTGGTCAAGCAGTTGACGCATCGATACAAGTGCCATGATCTACTTTCCCTGAATTGAACTGCGTTGTCTGGTTATCCCGTCGATTTCCCTGACGGCACCGGCGCGTGCCTACGCCCGCTGCGGGGGTCGCACCTCCGGGCTGCGCCCGCAGGCACTGCTCCGCCCCTACGCGGGCACGCCATAGCTGTTCTCAGCAGCGTGGTCCAGCAGTT
>DATKEK010000098.1:0-9403 GCA_035512195.1 Burkholderiales bacterium | reverse complement strand
CCGGCTGGTTCCGCCGCCGCTAAAAAAGCAGAAGTGCGAACCACCAGGAACACCAGGCAGATCAAGTTCTGTTTCGGTTTTCCTGGTGCCCTGGGTGCTCTAGGTGGGGAATGCGTTTGGGTTCGGGTCTTGCGCCTCTAGTCCGAGAACAGCGTCCACAGCATCTTCGACGCGAGGATGAACAGGATCACCGCGAAGATTCTTTTCAGGCGGTTCACCGGCATGGTGTGCGCTGCCCTTGCGCCGGCCGGCACGGTGACGAAGGTGCCGATGACGATGCCGACCAGCGCCGGCAGGTAGACGTAGCCGATGCTCCACGGCGGCAGGTGATCCTGGCCCAGCCCGTTGCCCGCGTATCCGACCGCGCCGGCCAGTGCGATCGGCAGCCCGAGCGCAGCAGAAGTCCCGATCGCGTGACGCAGCGGCACGTTGCACATCATCATCAGCGGAATCGTCAGCACGCCGCCACCTGCGCCAACCAGGCTGGAGACCACGCCGATGCCGGTGGTCGCCACCGACATGCCGGCCGGTCCGGGAAGTTTTCTGCTCGGCGCCGGCTTTACGTTGAGGAACATCTGCGCCGAGGAGTAGTAAACGAACGCGACGAAGAATATCGCCAGGTAGCGGGATTGCAGAACATCGGCGACGAAAGTGCCGAGCAGCGTACCGATCACCAGTCCTGGCGTAGCCAGTCTGAAGATTTCCCAGCGCACCGCGCCGTGATGATGATGCGCGCGCAGGCTGGAGATCGAAGTGAACACGATGCTGGCAAGCGAGGTGCCAAGCGCCACGTGCACCACACGGTCCGCGGGAAATCCCTGCGCGGTGAACATGAACACCATCAGCGTAACCAGCATGATGCCGCCGCCGATGCCGAGCAGGCCGGCAAAGAAGCCGACGAACAGCCCCATCAGCAGGTAGGCAATCCACCATTCCACGGCGCGCGCTCCCGGGTCAGAGCATGTCGAGCACGAACTGCCATTCGCGCTCGGTAACCGGCGTGATGGAAAGCCGGCTGCCGCGCTTCAGCACCATCATCGAAGCGAGTTCCGGGTGTGCGCGCAGTTCGTCCAGGCCGACGAGCCGGGTCTTCTTCACCAGCGTGACGTCGACGTTGAACCAGCGCGGATTCTCGCGCGTGGCCTTGGGATCGTAGTATTCGCCCTTGCGGTCGAACTGCGTCTCGTCCGGGTAGGCGGCGCGCGAAATTTTCACGATCCCGGCGACGCCCGGCTGCGGACAGCTGGAGTGATAGAAGAAAGCGAGATCGCCCGGCCGCATGTCATCGCGCATGAAGTTGCGCGCCTGGTAATTGCGCACGCCGGTCCACGGTTCGGTCTTGCGCGGGCGTTTCGCGAGGTCGTCGACGCCGAACACGTCGGGCTCCGATTTCATGAGCCAGTAGCGCATCTGCAGAAATCCGAAGATTGCGCGGAAGCCGGAAACAAAAAAAGCGGCATTGCCGCTCGCCGGTCAGTCCCGCTGTCGAAAGGGGTGCCCCCCGCCTGTGCCGTCAGACTGGCCTCTTGAACCGGAGGTTCAAGGGTGGTTGCCTTCCGAGCGCTTCAGGCGCTTCCGGTTCTGGACGCGCACAACAGCTCTCTGTAGTCGGCAACCTCAGTCAAAGTTTACTGGTTCAAAGAAACTAAAGCCTTAACGAACACCGCAGGAGGCATTCGTACTTTAGGCCAATTCTTCTATTTGAACAACTCATCCTGTGCGGCGATGGTTTCCTCGATCACGCCGCGCATCTGACGCAGCCTGCCCTCGATTTCGCCGACGTCCAGCCCGTTGTCCATGCGCGCGGCGAGATACTCGTGCGTGATATTCAGCGCCGCCATCACCGCGATGCGCTCCATGCCGATCACTTTTCCGCTGTCACGGATTTCGCGCATCCTGGCGTCGAGATACTCGACCGCCTTCAGCAACTCCTTCTTCTGGTCGTCGCGGCAGGCTACCCGGAACTGGCGGCCGAGCAGCGTGATGTCGAGTCCGCCCGAATCCTTGCTCATTCGGCGACCTCCGGAACCTGCTTCAGAAGGGCCTCCAGGCGTGTCTTTGCCGCCTCGATCTTCTCGGTGAGGCGCTTGTTTTCGCTGCGGGAACTTGCCACCTGTTGCCGTAACTCCATGTTGTCCTTGCGGAGTTTCCGGCAGAGTTGGGCCAGCTGGTCGATTTTGTCGTCGAGAGCGTCGAGCTCGGCATTCATGGGTCACACTATAGTTTTGAAAATTCTGAAAAGTCAACTGCTAAGGAGCTATTTTGAATGTTCTTTGGCATATCCACCGGGCGAGTACTCACCCTCGCCGAAGTCCGCGCAGTCGCCCCGGGCGATGCGTTAGAATTCGCCAAGCTCTGAGGTGCCCTGAGCAGCTTCCAAGCCAGGGTTAAACGGGAAACAGGTGCCGGAGCGCCGGATGTCCGATACGGGACGGTCCGGCGACCCCAAAGCCTGTGCTGCCCCCGCAACGGTAAGCGAGTGTGGGCGCGTCATCCCAGCCACTGTGGTCCAAGCCGCACGCAACGCGGCAGGCGCCACGGGAAGGCGACGCGCCAAGTCTTGCGAGCCCGGATACCGGCCTCATGAGCGGGAACGGAGCTTCCGCGCGGGGCGGAATCCGGGGCCCGCGGTTCGCCTCGATTCCACCTCCTCGAAAGCGCCTTGTCGCAATCCGTGCGCACGGCGGGTGCGCACCATGGGGAGATCACATCTCATGAAACGCCTTTTTCCGGCACTCGCGGCCGGCGCAGCACTGTTATTACCTTTATTACCTTTTCATCTTCAGGCCCAATCTGACCTGATTGCACCCGAGGTCGCGGTCACCGCGACCCGCTTCGAGCAACTTGCCGCCGACGCACCGATCGGCGTCAGCATCGTCTCTCGCGAACGCATCGAACAGAGCAACGCCAGGACGCTGCCGGAACTGCTGGCGCGCGAACCGGGGTTGATGTTCCGCGACAGCACCGGCAGCCCGGACCAGCAGGTCGATCTGCGCGGCTTCGGCGTCACCGGCGACCAGAACACGCTGGTGCTGGTGGACGGCCTGAAGCTCAACGATAACGAAATCACCGCGGTACGCTGGTCCACCATTCCCCTCTCGGCGGTGGAACGCGTCGAGATCCTGCGCGGCAGCGGCGCGGTGCTGTACGGCGGCGGCGCCACCGGCGGGGTTATCAACATCGTCACGCGCAAGCCTGCGGCCGGCGCGCGCGAGCTGCGCGTGCAGACCGCCGGCGGCAGTTACAACACCTTTGGCACGCGTGCCTCCGGACGGGTGGCGGGCGAGTCGATCGGCCTGACGGCGAACGCCGAGTACCTCGAGTCGGACAACTACCGCGACCACAACGCACTCAGACAGCGCAATGCCGAAGTCTCGGTCGGATCGCTCGCGCCGGGATCGCAGTTGCGCCTGACGGTCGGCGCCGAGAAACAGGATCTGCAGTTACCGGGTGCGCGCAACAACACCCAGCTCGCGACCGACCGCCGCGGCGCCACCACGCCTGACGACTACGCCGACCGGGAGAGCGCATTCGTGCGCGGGTTCGCATCGATCGAACTCGACCGGCTCGAGCTGGCGGCGGACCTCGCCTACCGCAAGAAGCGATCTGAAAGCCTGTTCTTCGGCTTTACCCGTGTCGATGCCGACGTCGAAGTGTGGGCGTTCACGCCACGCATGAAGTTGCAGCACGAAAGCTTCGGCTGGGCGCACCAGCTGGTTGCCGGTGTCGATGTGGAACACTGGGACTACGTGTCCATTCGCACCGGTCCGGCGACCGTGCTGGCGCAGCAGCGCAACCGGGCGCTGTACGCGCAGCATTCCACCGACCTGCCGACGGCCACCCGGGTCACCATCGGCGGGCGCGTGCAAGCGGCGGAGTACGACGCCAGGGATGCAGACAGCGCGACCGCCTACGCCTCTGGCGCGCAGTCGCGCACGGTGCGCGCCCATGAGCTGGCGGTGCGCCAGCCGTTCGCCGACGCCTGGCATGTCTACGGCAAGGTCGGCCGCAGCTTTCGCATCGCCGCCGTGGACGAAATCTACAGCCAGTTCGGCGGCCCGTTGTTCGATCCGCTGGTCGCCTTTCTCGAACCGCAGACTTCCCACGATCGCGAAGTGGGCGTCGAGCGCAATGGTTCTGGCTCCCGCCTGCGCGTGTCCGCCTACCACATGGACCTGCGCAACGAGATCCGCCTGAATCCATTCACCTTCGCCAACGAGAACCTTCCGCCCACGCGGCGCTACGGGCTCGAACTGGAAGCGGCCTGGAGTCCGTGGACCGCGCTCGAACTGGCTGGCAGCTACACCTGGGCGGTGGCGAAGTTCACCGAGGGTGCGCTGGCCGGCAACAGCGTCGAAGGCAGAACGGTTCCGCTGGTGCCGCGGCACCGGACCGCGGTGTCCGCGGCGTACCGGTTCAGCGGTGACACGCGGTTCACCGTCGAAACGCGCTATGTCGGGCGCCAGTTCTTCGACAATGACGAGACCAATTCCTTCGGGCAGATGATCCCCGCCTACACCGTCACCGACCTGCGGCTGGCCCGCGAAATCGGCAGGCTGCGGCTTGCCGCCTCGGTCCTGAACGCGACCAACGAGAAGTATTTCACTTACGGCGTGCGCAGCGTGTTCAGCCCGGGCGTGTACAACGCCTACCCGGTACCCGAGCGCAGCTATTTTGTGTCGGCGGAATATCGATTCGGCGATTGAATTCTCCACTTCCGGACCTTCAACCGGATGGCTACGATCCCCCGGGGTTGCAGCCGTCATATGTCCTTCTACCCATCGAGTTTCATCTTTTGATTCTCTATGGTGTCCTAGGTTTGCTTCTCGAGCGGCCCGTGCTGGGGGAGCTGTGCTATCTTGCGCGCCATGCAACAGGCCACCGGCGCGCAGCTCTATTTCAGGCTGCTGCGGCATGTCCGCCCTTACTGGGCCATCTTCGCGCTTTCCCTGATCGGCATGCTGATCGGCGCGGCGACCGAAGTCGCGCTGCCGGTATCGATCAAACCGTTCCTCGATGGCACCTTCGTCGACCGGGACACCTACTTCATCAAATGGGTGCCGTTATTTCTGGTGGCGCTGTTCGCGCTGCGCGGCATGGGCGGTTTCCTCGCGACCTATTGCAGCAGCTATGTCGGCAACAAGGTGGTGATGGATCTGCGCGACCAGATGTTCCGCCGCATGCTGTCGCTGCCGCTCGGCTACTTTCACGACAACACCACCGGCAAGCTGGTGTCGCGCTTCACCTACGACGTCACCCAGGTGACCCAGGCCGCGACCCAGTCGATTACCGTGCTGGTGAAGGATTCGCTCACCATCTTCGGCCTGATCGCCTATCTGCTCTATCTGGACTGGAAGCTCACCCTGATGATCCTGGTGCTGATTCCGCCGATCGCCGCCGTGGTGCACTTTTTCAACATCCGCCTGCGCAAGACCAGCCGCATGACACAGACGGCGATGGGCGATCTCACCCAGGTGGTGCAGGAAACCGTCGAGTGCAACAAGGTGGTGAAGATCTTCGGCGGCTTCGAATACGAGGCGCGCCGCTTCTTCGACACCAGCAACCGGCTGCGCGGCGTGCTGATGAAGCAGACCGTCGCCGCGTCCGCCAACGTGCCGATCGTGCAGATGCTGGCCGCGCTCGCGACGGCGGTGGTGATGTATTACGTGACTGTGCAGGCGCAGGGAGGCACCACCACGGTCGGTACTTTCGTGTCGTTCCTGGCGGCGACGCTGATGCTCACCGCGCCGTTGAAACGCCTGACCAGCGTGACCGAGCACCTGCAGCGCGGCCTGGCCGCCGCCGAGAGCGTGTTCGCCTTGATTGACGAAATGCCCGAGCGCGATGTCGGCACCGTCAACCTGCCGCGCGCAAACGGTGCGATCCGTTTCGAGAACGTCGTTTTCCAGTACCCGCGCACCGACCGGCCTGCGCTCATCGATATCGATCTCGACATCCGCGCAGGCGAAACGATCGCGCTGGTCGGTGCGTCCGGCAGCGGCAAGACCACTTTCGCCAACCTGCTGCCGCGCTTCTACCGGCCGGATTCTGGCCGCATCCTGCTCGACGGCCATGACCTGGACTCGCTCACCCTGGAGAGCCTGCGCGCCAATATCGCGCTGGTGAGCCAGGAGGTCGCGCTGTTCAACGATACCGTGGCGGCGAACATCGCCTACGGTTCCACGGCGGGCGCGAACCGTGAGGAAGTCGAGCGTGCGGCAAAGGCGGCGCACGCGCTGGAGTTCATCCATGCGATGCCGCAGGGTTTCGACACGTTGATCGGCGAGCGCGGCGTACGCCTGTCCGGCGGCCAGCGCCAGCGCATCGCGATCGCGCGCACCGTGCTGAAGAACGCGCCGGTGCTGATCCTCGACGAGGCCACCTCGGCGCTCGATTCCGAATCCGAGAAGCACGTGCAGGCCGCGCTGGAGGACCTGATGCGCGAGCGCACTACCATCGTCATCGCTCACCGCCTTTCCACCATCGAGAAGGCCAATCGCATCGCCGTACTGGAAGAAGGCCGCATCGCCGAGCTCGGTAGCCACCCCGAACTGCTGGCGAAGAACGGTATCTACGCACGGCTGCACAGCATCCAGTTCGCCTTGAGCGCCCCCGCTCCCAGCACCGCGCTCGCCGCCCACTGAGGAAGACTCGATCGCTCAACGCAAAGTACACAGAGGGCGCGGAGGGAAATCAAGCAGACCCGATTGAACCACCAAGGCACCAAGAAAACCTCGACTAAGTGCTCTTGAAGTTCTTGGTGTCTTGGTGCCTTGGTGGTGAAATGTAGTGCCCTTGGGTTACCTCCGCGTTAAGTGCTTTGTTTTGAGGGTGACAGCGCGGGAAAGCGGCGTTAAATTGACCCCGGTCGGCAGACAACAAGTTTCGGGAGGGGAAACATGAAGCTGCATCGCACGGGGTTCTGCGCGCTGGTTCTCGGCATGGTCGCTGCGCTCGGCATGGCGCCGGCGGAGGCGCAGCGGGCCAAGTACACGATGGTGATCAGCCATCTCGCGCCGGAGGATCTCACCAACAACGAAATGCACCCGGCGATGAAGCACTTCGAATCGCTGGTCGAGGCGCGCACCAACGGCGAGATCGACGTCAAGATCTTCGGTAACGGGCAGCTCGGCTCCGAGGTCGAGACCACGCGCCAGGCGCAGGCCGGCCGCACGGTGCAGTCGACGCTGATCTCTTCCGGAGCGATGTCTTCGTTCTTCCGCGAATACCAGATCGCCACCACGCCTTTCCTGTTTCCGAACTACCGCGTAGCGCGCGCCTACTTCGACGGCGAATGGCACGCCAATTTCATGCGCGGCACGCTCAAGTCCGGGCTGCGTTACCTCGGCACGCTGGACGACGGCGGCGGCTTCGTCGCCTTTACCAACAACAAACGCTTGATCCGCTCCGCGGACGATATCAAGGGCCTGCGCATCCGCGTCGAGGAAAACCCGGCGCACGTCGCCACCATGCGCGCGCTCGGCGCCTCCGCCACACCTCTGCCCTGGGGCGAGGTGCTGACCGCGCTCGGCACCGGGCTCGCCGACGGCCAGTTCAACGCGCCCGGCATCAGCCTCGCGTTCAAACTGTGGGAAGTGAACGACTTCACCACGCTCAGCGGCCATGTCTACAACTCGATCTCCTGGCTGGTGAGCGAGCGCTGGTTCCAGCGTCTGCCAAAGCAGCACCAGCAGGTGATTCTCGAAGCCGCGCGCGAAGCCGTTCAGGTCGCCCACGGCATCGCCGTGCTCGCCGCGATCAGGGGCTGGGACGAATCCTGCAAGAACTTCAAGCAGTGCCACATCCTCCCGCAGGCCGAGCGCGACAAGATGGCCGCGCTCGCGCGGCCCGCCTGGAAGAAGTGGATCACCGAAGACTTTGGCGTCGACGCGAAACTCGTCGACGGTCTGTGGGCCGAAGTCGCGCGCATTGAAAAGGAAATCAACGCGCGCGACGCCCAGCGCTACGGCCGCTAAGAGACACACGAAGGCACTCGACGCGGAGAATGCAAAGGGCACGGAGGGGAGCACAGCTAAACCAGACTGAACCACCAAGGCACCAAGACACCAAGACACCAAGAAAATCGAAGAGAAGTGTTCTGCAGTTCTTGGTGCCTTGGTGTCTTGGTGGTGAGTACATTCTTTCTTGCCTTACTCTGCGTCCTCTGCGGCCTCCACGTTGAGAGGTTCGGTTTTTTTAGAACTTAGACGGATGCAAATACCGAGACACCTTCAGAGATTGAGTGACGCCGTAAACCGGGTCGTGATTGCGATCTGCGTCGGCTGCATCCTGGCGATGCTGTCGATTTCGTTCATCGGGTTCCTTTACATGTCGGTCACCGGCGCGGCGTTGAGCTGGACGTACTCGCTCGCGCGGCTGTTCATCCCGTGGATCGGCATGCTCAGCATCACCGTGGCGTTCAAGGCAGGCGAGCACGTGGCGATGAACCTGGTGCCGCGGATGCTGCCGCCGGCGGTAGCGGTCGCGCTGCGATACGCGAGCGTGGCGCTGATCGGGGTGTTCGCGCTGCTGCTGGTCTGGTACGGCTGGGACTTCTTCGTCTACTCCACCCAGTACTACATGGTCTCCGACCAGATCCAGATCCACGGCCGCTGGGTGGCGGCCTGCGTGCCGGTCACCGGGCTGGTGCTGCTGTTGCACCTGCCGAGCGGGCTGAAGCTGCTGGAACCGGTAGAGCCGGAAGAGATCGTCGACCAGTTCGTGCGTCAAAGCGACTGATGGAATCCAGGTTGCCAGTCGCGAATCGCGATCGACCCCGGATTGCGTATGCAGTTGGCCGCTGTCGAGCGCTTTCCCTCACCCGGCGGCACGCGCCACCCTCTGCTCCGCGCCAAGTGTTCCCTTGTCCCGGCGGTAGAGGGTCGATGCAGCCGAGTGCTTGGGAGAGCGTACTTCCCTTCCCTCTCCCACCGGGAGAGGGATCGAGGGTGAGGGAAGCGCTGTTCGCCTTCGCGCATCGGCAGAAGTTCAACTCTAACGACCGTCGCGACTGATGGCGCCGGCGCTGCTGGTCTTCTTCATCCTGCTGCTGATCGGCGCGCCGATCGCGCTGGTGATGGTGTTCTCGGGGCTTGCCGGCGCGGTGTCGATCGGCGGCATCGGCTTCCTCGAGATCATCGCCGACCGCATGTTCTCCGGCGTCGGCGGTTTCATGCTGATGGCGATCCCGTATTTCATCTTCACCGCCGAGCTGATGAACCGCGCCGGCCTCACCCAGCGGCTGATCGATTTCAACAACGCACTGCTTGGCCGCGTGCGCGGCGCGCTCAGCCACGTCAACATCACCACCAGCGTGTTCTTCGCCGGCCTCACCGGCGCGGCGATCACCGACACCGTCGCCATCGGCAAGCTCTTGATCCCCGCGATGAAAAAGGAAGGCTAC
>DATKEK010000097.1:0-9093 GCA_035512195.1 Burkholderiales bacterium | reverse complement strand
CCGGTGGGCAAGGACGAGAAATGGTACGAGGTGCAGACCAAATTCGATCTTGCCAAGGCCTACCAGGAAATGGGCGACAAGGACGGAGCGCGCGAGATTCTCAGGGAAGTGATTGCCGAGGGGGACGCCGAGCAGAAAGCTGCTGCGCAAGAGGTGTTGTCCTCCCTGGAGTAGGTTTGTATTAGCATTCATGCGGGCGCGTGCCGTGCGGTAGCGAAGCGGCACGCGCCTTTTGTTTTCCGGGGAACCGCTGAATGAGAATTGCGCTCGGGCTCGAATATGACGGCACCGCATTCTGCGGCTGGCAGACCCAGCCGGAGCGTTGCAGCGTGCAGGATGCGCTCGAAGCCGCACTCGGGCAGATCGCGGCGCGGCCAATCGATACCACCTGCGCGGGACGTACCGACGCCGGGGTTCATGCGCTGGGCCAGGTCGTGCACTTCGACACCGATACACCGCGACCATCGACGGCCTGGACCCGTGGAGTGAACGCCCTTCTGCCCGAGCGTGTGAGCGTGCTGTGGGCGAACGAGACCAACGCGGAGTTTCACGCGAGATACTCGGCGACCGGCAGGCGCTACCTCTATTACCTGCTGGATCGCCCGCATCGCCCGGGCCTGTTGTCCGGGCGCGTCGGCTGGTTTCACCTGCGGCTCGACGTCGAGCGCATGAGCGAGGCGGCCGCCTTTCTGATCGGCGAA
This sequence comes from Burkholderiales bacterium, assembly GCA_035512195.1. GTDB lineage: Bacteria > Pseudomonadota > Gammaproteobacteria > Burkholderiales > Eutrophovitaceae > DATKEK01. The sequence continues at coordinate 8,392 of DATKEK010000097.1, read as the reverse complement.
CATGATTTCAGCGCGTTCCGTGCGGCAGAATGTCAGGCGAAGACGGCGGTGCGAACGATGTATTCGCTGACCGTTGCCCGCCGCGGAGATCTGGTGCGCTTCGAATTTTCCGCCAATGCGTTTCTGCACCACATGGTGCGCAATATTGTAGGTTCGCTCGTCTACGTCGGTTGCGCGCGCCAGCCGGCGCAGTGGATGCGCGCACTGCTGCTGTCGCGCGACCGCAACGCGGCGGCGCCGACGTTCTCTCCGGCCGGACTCTATCTCGCGGCAGTAGAATACGATCGTGCCTGGGGTTTGCCGCCGGCACCCGGTACTGTCGAGCTGGAGGAAGCGCTGTTCAGCGCGGTCTGATCATTTCAGTGGCCATCGCGGTAAAAATTTGCGGGATCACCCGGGAGCAGGATGCGCTGGCGGCCGCGCAGGCCGGCGCGCACGCGGTGGGAATGGTGTTCCACGTGCGCAGCCCGCGCGCAATCCCGGTGGAAGCTGCGCGCCGCATCGTGGATGCATTGCCGGCGTTCGTCACCCCGGTGGCGCTTTTCGTGGAGCCCACGGCTGCCGAGGTCGAACGGGTGATCGAGGAAGTGCGCCCGCAGCTTCTGCAGTTTCATGGCGACGAGTCCCCGGATTTCTGCCGGCAGTTCGGTTTGCCGTATGTGAAAGCCGCGAGGGTCCGGCCCGGGGTGGATTTGCTACAATACGCGCGCCTTTATACCGATTCGAAAGGCCTTCTTCTCGACGCGTTCGTCAAAGGCAGCCATGGCGGCACCGGCGCTTCCTTCGACTGGGATCTCATCCCACAGAACGTGTCATTGCCGGTTATTCTTGCCGGTGGATTGACTCCGGACAATGTCGCGCAGGCGGTGCGCAAGGTAAGACCTTGGGCGGTGGATGTCAGCAGCGGGGTTGAAGCGGCAAAGGGAGTAAAGGATGCGGCGAAGATTGCCGCCTTTATCCGAGGAGCGAGAGATGCAGATGTATGACGCCCTCAAGGCGTACAACCTACCGGACCAACACGGACACTTTGGGCCCTATGGCGGCGTGTTCGTGGCGGAGACGCTGGTGCACGCGCTCGACGATCTGCGCGCGCTGTACGAGAGCCTGCGCAACGATCCGGACTTTCTCGCGGAGTTTCACTCGGAACTCAAACATTACGTCGGCCGCCCGAGCCCTGTTTACCACGCGACGCATCTATCGCAGAAAATCGGCGGCGCGCAGATCTGGCTCAAACGCGAGGACCTCAACCACACCGGCGCGCACAAGATAAACAACACCATCGGGCAGGTGCTGCTCGCGCGGCACATGGGCAAGAAGCGTGTGATTGCCGAAACCGGCGCCGGCCAGCACGGCGTGGCATCGGCGACGGTGGCGGCGCGCTACGGCATGGAGTGTGTCGTCTACATGGGGTCGGAGGACGTCAAGCGCCAGGCGATGAATGTCTACCGCATGAAGCTGCTCGGCGCCAGCGTGGTCCCGGTCGAAAGCGGCTCGAAGACGCTGAAGGATGCGCTGAACGAGGCAATGCGCGACTGGGTGACCAATGTCGATACGACCTTCTACATCATCGGCACGGTGGCGGGCCCGCACCCTTATCCGATGATGGTGCGCGATTTCAACTCGGTGGTCGGCCGCGAGCTGCGCGAGCAGATGCCCGAGGAGATCGGCCGGCAGCCGGACGCCATCATCGCCTGCGTCGGCGGCGGATCGAATGCGATCGGAGCCTTCTACCCGTACATCGAAGACAAGGCGGTGCGCCTGATCGGCGTCGAGGCCGGTGGACTGGGGCTCGCGTCCGGCCAGCATGCAGCGCCCCTGTGCGCCGGCAAACCCGGCGTCCTGCACGGCAACCGGACGTACCTGATGCAGGACGACAACGGCCAGATCATCGAAACGCACTCGATCTCCGCCGGTCTCGACTATCCCGGCGTCGGCCCGGAACACGCCTGGCTCAAGGACAGCGGCCGCGCCGAGTACGTGTCCGTCACCGACGACGAGGCGCTAAACGCGTTTCACGTGCTGACGCGCTGCGAAGGCATCATGCCGGCGCTGGAATCCGCCCACGCGGTGGCGCACGCCATGAAGATCGCAGCAAAGATGTCGAATGACGAAGTGCTGCTGGTCAACCTCTCCGGCCGTGGCGACAAGGACATGCACACCGTGGCCCAGGCCTCTGGGATCGAACTGTGAGCAAGGGTAAAGTCAGAAGTATGAATGACCAATTGCTTGCGGGTACGCCAGTTTCGAGGATGGCGCACCACGACTTTCTCCTCCCGCCTTCATCCTTCACCCTTGCATAAGCATGTCCCGCATCGCGTCCACATTCGAAAAACTCAGGACGCAGGGCCGCAAGGCGCTGATCCCGTTCGTTACCGCGGGCGATCCTGCGCCGGACATGACGGTGCCGATCATGCATGCGCTGGTCGCCGGAGGCGCGGATGTGATCGAGCTCGGCGTGCCCTTCTCGGATCCGATGGCGGACGGCCCGACCATCCAGCGTTCCAGCGAACGCGCGCTGAAGCACGGCGTCGGCCTCAAGGACGTTCTGCGATTCGTCGCCGATTTTCGCAGCAAGGACAGCGGCACGCCGGTGGTATTGATGGGCTACGCGAACCCGTTCGAGGCCGTGGGCTACGCGAATTTCGCCCGGCAGGCGGGCGACGCCGGCGTGGACGGCGTGCTGGTGGTGGATTACCCGCCGGAGGAGAGCGTCGCGCTGACAAACGAACTGAAGCCGCGCGGTATCGACTCGATTTTTCTGCTGGCGCCGACGTCGGTGGAGTCGCGCATGGATGATGTGGCGCGGGTGGCCAGCGGCTATGTCTATTATGTTTCTCTCAAAGGTGTCACCGGAGCTGCGAGCCTGGATCTGCAGGAGGTTGCCGCAAAGCTTCCGCAGATCAGGGCGCATGTGCATCTGCCGATCGGCGTCGGATTCGGCATACGCGACGCCGCCACCGCAAAGGCGATCGCGGCGGTGTCGGACGCGGTCGTGATCGGCAGCTGGCTGGTGCAGGAGATCGAGAAATCGCCGGCGGCCGAGGTGCTGACCAATGTAACCGCACTGCTTGGCGGGGTCCGTCGCGCGATGGACGGCGCCGCATAGCGCGAACGTCGAGGAAACCATGAGCTGGCTGCAGAAACTGCTTCCACCGAAAATCAAGCGGGCCGTCGGGGCCAGCAGAAAAGCGGTACCCGAGGGTCTCTGGAGCAAATGCGGAATCTGCGAAACCGTTCTCTACCGCGCGGATCTCGAGAAGAACCTGAGCGTCTGTCCAAAATGCAATAACCACAATCGCCTCACTGCGCGCGAGCGGCTCGACTGCACGCTCGATCCGGAGGGGCGCTACGAGATCGGCGCCGAGGTCGAACCGGTCGATTTTCTCAAGTTCGTCGACAGCAAGCGTTACACGGAGCGACTTGCCCAGGCTGTGGCGGAGACCGGCGAAGAGGATGCGTTGGTGGTCATGCAGGGGGCGATCAAGACCGTGCCTGTGGTGGTTGCGGCGTTCGAGTTTCGTTTCCTTGGCGGCTCGATGGGTTCGGTGGTCGGCGAGCGTTTCGTGCGTGGCGTGCAGGTCTGTTGCGAGCAGAATCTTCCCTTCGTGTGTTTTTCCGCGAGCGGCGGTGCGCGCATGCAGGAGGGCCTGATGTCGCTGATGCAGATGGCAAAGACGACGGCCGCGCTGACCCAGCTTTCGCGGGCACGGCTGCCGTTCATATCCGTGCTCACCGATCCGACCATGGGCGGCGTGTCGGCCAGCTTCGCGATGATCGGCGACGTGGTGATTGCGGAGCCCGGTGCGCTGATCGGTTTCGCCGGCCCGCGCGTGATCGAGCAGACCGTACGCCAGACCCTGCCGGAGGGCTTCCAGCGCGCCGAGTTCCTGCTGGAGCACGGTGCCATCGACATGATCGTCGATCGCAGGCAGATGCGCGACAGGCTGGTGAATCTGATCACGCAGTTGATGCGTGTGCCTGCAGTCTGAACCGTGCGTCGTCCTGGCGCCGGACTCCGGTTGCTCCACATCCCTTCGCGCGCTTGGCGCAAACAAACCTAGAACACTGGCTTGCCCGGATCGAACGGCTGCACCCGAAGGGTGTGGACCTTGGTCTGGACAGGGTTGCGGCGGTTCGAGACGCGGCCGGCCTTGTGCCCGCCTTTCCGCTGATCGCGGTTGCCGGCACCAACGGCAAAGGCTCCACCTGTGCGTTACTCGAGGCGATGCTTTCCGGTGCCGGATATCGCACTGGCCTGTACAGCTCGCCGCATCTGCTCGCGTTCAACGAACGCGTGCGCATCTCCGGCAGGAACGCGGATGATGCTGCGCTGTGCCAGGCATTCGAGCGCGTGGAAAGTGCGCGGGGACAGGTTTCGCTGACCTATTTCGAGTTCGCCACTCTGGCGGCGCTCGACCTGTTTCAGCAGGCATCGGTGGATGTCGCCGTGCTGGAGGTGGGGCTCGGCGGCAGGCTGGACGCGGTAAATGCCTTCGATGCCGATTGCGCCCTGGTGACCACGGTCGACCTCGACCACCAGGATTATCTCGGGCCGGACCGGGAAGCGATCGGGCGCGAGAAGGCCGGTATCTTCCGCGCAGGCCACCCGGCGATCTGCGCCGATGAGGATCCTCCACGGTCGCTGCTCGATTGCGCGCGCGAGGTTGGCGCCGAATTGACGCTGGCCGGGCGCGACTACGGGTTTGGCGACGACGGCAACCAGTGGCATTACTGGAGCGGAGCCGGACGGCGTGCGGGCCTGCCTCACCCGGCGTTGCGGGGACGATTTCAACTGGCCAATGCCGCCGGGGCAATCGCCGCGCTCGAGGCAGTCCGCGAACGCGTGCCGGTGGACATGGGCGCCATCCGCCGGGGACTGGTCGAGGTCGATCTGCCGGGGCGATTCCAGGTGCTGCCGGGCCGCCCGGCAGTGGTGCTGGATGTCGCGCACAATCCGCAGGCTGCGCGCACCCTTGCCGCCAGCCTCGCGGAAATGCCCTGCAACGGGCGCACGCTGGCGGTGTTTGCCATGCTCTCGGACAAGGATATCGCGGGCGTCGCTGCCGCCTTGGCCCCGATGGTGTCGCAGTGGTTCATCGGATCGCTCGATGTGCCGCGGGGGGCGGCCGCCGAAATAGTGCGGAGCGCGCTCGGCGACGCGGCTGCCGGCGCACAGAGTTTTGCCGATCCGGCGCAGGCATACGCTGCGGCACGGGAAACCGCGGCCGGGAATGATAGAATCGTCGTGTTCGGATCGTTCTACACGGTGAGCGCAGTTCTCCGGGCGATGCAGTCTGCGTAACACGCTCACGCGAAAATGGCGAAAACGACGAAAGCATTCAGCGACGACGAGCTTCAGCTCAAGAAACGCGCACGGCGGCGGCTGGTGGGAGTCATAGCACTGGTGCTTGTCGTGGTCGTGTTCCTGCCGATGATCCTCGATAACGAGCCGAAGCCGCTCAGCGAGGACATCGCGATCAATATTCCCCCGATTCTGCAGCCCGATGCCGCGGCACCGCTGCCGGCGCCCGAGCCGCCGCCACCGCCGCCACGGGTCACCGAGCCGCCTGCTCCGCCGCCGGCGAGTGCTCCGGCGCCGAGGACAGAGACCCGGACGCAGACCCAGACCCAGACGCAAACCGTCAGACCCGCACCCGGTCCGACGGCCGCACGCGAAGGTTACGTGGTACAACTGGGCGCATTCTCCAACCCGGCGAACGCCAGGCAGTTGCTGGAAAAGCTGCGCGAGAACCGGTTCAGCGCCTATGCCGAGGTTGTCAGCACGCCAAACGGCGAGCGCACGCGCGTGCGTGTCGGCCCCTATCCATCGCGCGATACCGCGGAGCAGGCGCGGGAGCGCCTGCGCGCGAGAAAGCTGGTCATTGGCGACGCCACGATCGTGCAGCTTGGCAACTGATGCCGAATTCCGGCACCGCTGTCAGCCGATCGAAAGCATGACGTTCTTCACACCCGTCCGGAGGGTGCGCACCGGATGACGGTATTCGACTACGTGCTGCTGCTGATCATGGGCGTTTCGATCGCCATCAGCGTGGTACGCGGTCTGGTGCGGGAGGTGCTTTCCCTCGCCTCGTGGATCGGCGCGTTTCTGGTGGCCAAGTTCGGCGCGCCGGTGGTGGCGAGCTGGTTGCCGGGCGCAGTGTCGCATCCGAACGTGCGGCTCGGAATGGGGTTCGTGCTGGTGCTGGTGGCAACGGTTCTGCTGTTCAGCCTGCTGTCGCTGCAGATCGCGAAGGTGGTCAAGATCACCGGCCTCACCGGTACCGACCGAACGCTTGGTGCGCTGTTCGGGCTTGCGCGGGGATGCCTGATCGCGATGATCGCGGTGCTGTTCGGCGGATTGACCCCGCTGCCGCAGGAACGGTACTGGCGCGAAGCGATGTTCAGCGCGCCGCTGCAGAGGGCCGCGATGTGGATCGCGCCGGTATTGCCGGACGACATTCGCCGCCGTATCAGCTTCGAGAGAGGGCGGGATTGAACTATACTTTCGTCGCGTTAGCCCATGTTGCCGTGTTGCTGCGGCCCGGCCCGGAGGCCTGAGCCATGTGTGGAATCATCGGCGTAGTTTCTAGATCGCCGGCCAATCAGCTGCTCTATGACGGGCTGCTGATTCTGCAGCACCGGGGGCAGGACGCCGCCGGCATCGTCACCGGCGACGGCAGCCAGTTCCAGATGCACAAGGGCGGCGGACTGGTGCGGGACGTTTTCCGCACCCGCGACATGCGTCATCTGGTCGGCAACATCGGCATCGGTCATTGCCGCTACCCGACCGCCGGCTCGGCCGCGTCGTTTGCCGAGGCACAGCCGCTCTACGTGAACTCGCCCTTCGGCGTGGTGCTCGCGCATAACGGCAATCTCACCAACTCCGATCAGCTCAAACGAGAGCTGTTCCGGCAAGATCTGCGTCACGTCAACACCAGCTCGGATTCGGAAGTGCTGCTGAACGTGCTCGCGCACGAGCTGCAGGAGGCGGCGACCGGGTACGAACTCGACCCGCAGACCATATTCGAGGCGGTGGCCGGCGTGCATCGGCGCTGCCGCGGCGCCTATGCGGTGGTGGCGATGATCGCCGGCTACGGCCTGCTGGCATTCCGCGACCCCTACGGTATCCGCCCATTGGTAGTGGGCGTGTCGAAGAGCGAACAGGGGCAGGAGTACATGGTGGCGTCGGAGAGCGTGGCGCTCAGCGCGATGGGCTTTGATCTGGTGCGCGACGTCGAGCCGGGCGAAGCGATTTTTGTCGATTACGACGGCAACTTCTACAGCCGGCAGTGTGCCGCCAATCCGCAGCAGTTCCCCTGCATTTTCGAGTACGTCTACCTCGCGCGGCCCGACTCGGTGATTGACGGAATTTCCGTGTATGAATCGCGCATGCGCATGGGGCGCAGCCTCGCCGAGAAGATCAAACGCGACCACCCGGGGCTGGACATCGATGTGGTGATCCCGATTCCGGATTCCAGCCGCCCTTCGGCGATGGACCTCGCCGACCGGCTTGGCATTGCCTACCGGGAGGGATTCATCAAGAATCGCTACATCGGGCGCACCTTCATCATGCCGGGGCAGGAAGTGCGCAGGAAGTCCGTGCGCCAGAAACTGAATGCGATCGATACCGAGTTTCGCGGCAAGAACGTGCTGCTGGTTGACGATTCGATCGTGCGCGGTACTACCAGCCGCGAGATCGTGCAGATGGCGCGCGACGCCGGTGCGCGCAAGGTGTTCTTTGCGTCCGCCGCGCCGCCCGTGCGCTACCCGAATGTGTACGGCATCGACATGCCCACCTCGAGGGAGCTGATCGCCTTCGGCCGCACCGATGCGGAAATCTCCCGCGAGATCGGCGCGGACCGGCTGATCTACCAGGATCTGGACGATCTGGTCGAAGACTGCCGGTCGGTGAATCCTGCGATTCAGCATTTTGAGACCTCGTGCTTCACCGGAGTCTACGTCACCGGTGATATCACACCGGAATACCTGGCCGATGTCGAAGCGCAGCGCAATGACGGCGAACTGCGCCGTCAGCAGGCGGCAAGCACCCAGCTCGACCTGAATCTCGCCACCAGCGATTGATCCCGACCCGTCCGGCAGGTTGACAGCGGTGTCCGCCGGGAGTAGTTTCTGTTCCGCGCCGATTTGATGGACAGCTTGCGGGCGCGTTAAAAATCCAGCTAAAGCGCGTCGGTCATCGAACCCGCTTTGCGACAGCTGAGCGGGTTTTTTGTTTTCCGGACGGGTTGCGCCCGCCGGAAAGGGGTATGTGAAGAGGTCGAGAATGCGTTGGGACGAACTGGAGATGGAAACCCTGGCGGTGCGTGCGGGCATACACCGCAGCCACTTCGGCGAGCACTCTGAAGCGTTGTATCTGACTTCGAGTTTCGTG
>DATKEK010000096.1:0-2248 GCA_035512195.1 Burkholderiales bacterium | reverse complement strand
ACGCCGATCAGCGTGCCCTGGATCATGAACACCCGCATGATGCGCCCGGAACTCGCGCCCATGGTCTTGAGAATGGCGATGTCGGACTGCTTGTCAGTGACCACCATCACCAGGGTGGAAATAATATTGAATGCGGCCACTGCGATGATCAGTGAGAGGATCACCCACATCACGGTTTTTTCCGTTCGCACCGCCTGGAACAGGTTGCCCCGCTCCTGGCTCCAGTCCCGCACGCGGTAAGGGCCTTCGAGTTCCGAGGAAATATCCCGCGCGACCTGCCAGGCGCGATCCATGTCGTCCAGCTTCAGACGAATGCCGCCAATCGAACCCGGTGGCAGACGCAGTAACTTCGCCGCGTCCTCGATGTGCACCATCGCAAGCGTGCTGTCGTTTTCGAACTCACCAAATTCAAACGCACCGACTACCGTGAACCGCCGCATCAGCGGCGAGGCACCCACCGGGCTGGCCTTGAGTCGTGGCGCAATCACCGTGACCTGGTCGCCGGGACCAACCCCGAGCCGCGTGGCCAGGCCGATGCCGAGCACGATGCCGTACTCGCCTGGTTCCAGGTCGCTCAGGCTTCCGGAGAGCATGTTGGCCTCGACGTCCGACACGCGCATTTCGTAGGCTGGATCAACGCCGCGGATCAGCGCTCCGGAAGATTCCCGCCCCTGCAACCAGACCCCCTCCGTTGTGTAGGGCGCCGCACCCACCACTTCCGGGTGGCCTTCAACGCGTTCAATCAGTTCGGGCCAGTGATCGAACTCGCCGTCGTACGGCTCGATGGTGGCGTGCGAAATGGCGCCCAGGATGCGAGCGCGCAGTTCCTTTTCAAAACCGTTCATCACCGAAATCACAGTGATCAGCGTGGTCACCCCCAGGGCAATGCCCAACATCGAGATCAATGATATGAAGGAAATGAAGTGGTTACGTCGCTTAGCTCGAAGATACCTAAGGCCGACGAAGGCTTCCAGGGGATGGTACATAGCGCGCATTAGATCACAGCGACCGCGGCCTCACCAGCGGCCGCCACCGCTAGCCTTTGTAGGATTCCTGCTCCTGCAAACGGTCGAGACACGCACACAACTCCGGGGGCAGCGGCGCACTGAACATGACGCGCTCGCCGGACGGCGTGGTGAGCTCGATCTCTGCGGCGTGCAGGAACAAGCGCTTGAGCCCGAAATCCCGCCAGCTCCGATTGTCCGCATCGCGCCCATACTTGCGGTCACCCGCCAGGGGGGCGCCCAGGTGGTGCGCATGGACGCGAATCTGGTGGGTGCGACCGGTGAGGATCTCGGCCTGCGCGAAACACGCCCGAAAAGCATCCGAGGGGTATTGTTCCAGGCACGTAAAGCGCGTAACGGCCGCGCGCCCCGAATCATCCACCAACATATGCTTTTCACCGGATTGGCGCCCGGCGGCGATCGGCGCGTCCACTTCGACCACGGCCTGGTCGAGCGAACCACTGAGCAGACTCAAATACCGTTTTCCGACCTGCCCTTCGCGAAACTGCTCAGTCAGGCTCTGCAGCGCGTTGCCACTGCAAGCAAGTACGAGGCAGCCGCTCGTTTCCCGGTCGATGCGGTGCACCAGCTCGATCCGTTTCCCGGGACGCAGCTGGCGCACGGCGTCGATGAGCCCCCACGCGAGCCCGCTGCCGGCGTGTACAGCCATCCCCGACGGCTTGTCGACCACGATCAGGTCGTCATCCTGGTGGAGAATGGCCGCTTCGATCTGCCTGCATACTGCCTCGGACACGCGGGCCTCGCCCGGCTCGCGGTGCGTCACGGGCGGCACGCGCACGGTATCTCCGGCAGACAGTTTGCGATCGGGTTTGGCCCGCCCACCGTTGACGCGCACCTGCCCGGTTCGGATCAGGCGATACAGGGCGCCGCGCGGCAATCCCTTGAGGTGTCGCGCCAGAAAATTGTCGAGACGCTGGCCGTCGCGGTCCTCCGGCACCTCGAGTTCTCGCACCCGATGACCATAAGCTTTTGGTTTAGAGCCCATTTTCTCTTGAACAGCCGTTGGCAACTCATTGATTAAGCGAAAAAACGCTGCTATATTAACGTGCTTCGGATTTCCCTAGAACCCTCAACCCCTTTTAGGCGCACATCCGAGCGTGCCTGATTCGAGCCGGGCACCCCGGCCTCCAAATCGCCAGAATCCATTCAATTTCTTTGGCGACAGAACACAAAGCCGGCGGCCGACTCAGAGCCAATATCTGGAATTTTTTTGCGCCAGCGTC
>DATKEK010000095.1:0-7834 GCA_035512195.1 Burkholderiales bacterium | reverse complement strand
GGGTTGAGGCCAAGCCGGTGTACAGACCCGGCGTGAGCGTCAGCAGGCGCTGTTTCTCGTCCGCGGGAATTGCCAGATCACGGATGAAATAGTGCAGGGTGTCGCGATTGATTCCGCCTTTCCCGCGCGTCAGGTCTTTCAACTGCTCGTAGGCATCCTCGATCCCGTATCGGCGCATCACCGTCTGGATCGCCTCGGCGAGCACTTCCCAGTTCTGCTCGAGTTCGGCGGCCAGCCGGGACGCATCCGGCTGCAGCTTGTCCAGCCCGCGCTGGCACGAAACGTAAGCCAGCAGGCTGTAGCCGAGTGCGACGCCCATATTGCGTAACACGGTGGAGTCGGTCAGGTCCCGCTGCCAGCGCGAGACGGGCAGCTTGGCGCTCAGGTGGTCGAACAGCGCATTGGCGAGGCCGAGGTTGCCCTCCGAGTTCTCGAAGTCGATCGGGTTGACCTTGTGCGGCATGGTGGACGAGCCCACCTCGCCCGCGGTGACGCGCTGCCGGAAGTATCCCAGGGAAATGTATCCCCAGATGTCCCGGTCAAGATCGATCAGCACCGTGTTCAGTCCTGCATAGGCATCGAGCAACTCCGCGATGCCGTCATGTGGTTCGATCTGGGCGGTGTATGGAGTGAAATCGAAGCCCAGTCTCGTGACGAAACTGCGGGCAAAACTCTCCCAGTCGAAATTCGGATAGGCCGCCAGATGAGCGTTGTAGTTTCCCACTGCGCCGTTGATCTTGGCCGGCAGGGCGATCTGTGCAATGCGCTGACGCTGGCGGCGCAGCCGATGAATAAAGTTTGCGATTTCCTTGCCGACGGTGGTCGGTGTCGCAGCCTGTCCGTGTGTGCGTGAAAGCATCGGCATCTCGGCGGTGTCGTGAGCGATACCGGTGAGCTTCGCGATGATCGCGTCGATTGCCGGCAGCATGACCGTGGCGCGGGAGTCACACAGCATGAACGCGTGGCAGATATTATTGATGTCTTCGGAGGTACACGCGAAGTGAATGAACTGCGTGAAGTGTGCCGGTTCCCGGTTCGCCGAGATCTGCTCCCGCAGCCAGTACTCGATTGCCTTGACGTCATGGTTGGTGCGCTGCTCGATCGCCTTCACGGCTTCCGCATCTGCAACAGAGAAACGCTTGCAGATTCCATCCAGTTCTTCGATGGTTTGCGCTGACAGCGTGGGTATCTCGGTCAGTTCCGGTGCTGCACACAGCGCCTTCAGCCATTCGACCTCCACCTTTACCCGGTAGCGCATCAAACCGAATTCGCTGAAGTAGTCGGCAAGCCCCGAAACCTTGTTGTGATAGCGCCCGTCTAGAGGCGATAATGCAGTGAGCGGCGTCAGATTCATCGTTATGGAACGCCCTGTTTTCAAAGCGCAATTCTAGCACGCGCTCCGCCTGTGATTCGCACATGAAACCGAATTTCGCGAGCCTGCTGCGAGATGTACGGACTTGCCGCCTGTGCGAGCGATATCTTCCGCTTGGGCCGAGACCGGTCCTGCGCGCCTCGCCTTCCGCGCGGCTGCTGATCGTCGGCCAGGCGCCGGGCCGGCGCGTGCACCAGACCGGCATTCCCTGGAACGACCCATCCGGTGACCGGCTTCGCCAATGGATGCGTTTGGACCGCGCGCAGTTCTACGATGAAAGCCGCATCGCGATCATTCCTGCGGCATTCTGTTACCCCGGTACCGGACGGGGCGGCGATCTGCCGCCGCGCGCGGAGTGTGCGCCGCTCTGGCATCCGCGCCTCATCCCGCAGCTTGCACAGCTGCAGATCGCTCTGCTGATCGGTGGTTATGCGCAGGCCTATTACCTCGGTGACCGCCGAAAACGCACGCTGACCGAAACCGTCCGCGACTGGCGGACTTATCTTCCGCATTTCCTGCCGCTGCCGCACCCCAGCCCGAGAAACCAGATGTGGCTGAAAAGAAATGCGTGGTTCGAGGATGACGTGCTGCCGTTCCTGCGCCATGTCGTCGGGGAGCTGGTTGTGCGGAGCTGAAGCCCGCGCCGCGTTACCCGGGTGCAGTTGCTATAATTCGACGCCTTTCCTCGTGCCATCAAAGCAAAATGAAACTCATCGGATCGCCCACCAGTCCTTTCGTGCGCAAGGTGCGCATCGTGCTCGCCGACAAGCGCATTGACTTTGATTTCGTGATCGACCTGCCCGGCGAGCCCACCACGAAGGTGCCGGAGTTCAACCCGCTCGGCAAGATTCCGGTATTGATCAACGACGACGGCACCAGACTGTTCGATTCGCGCGTGATCGTCGAGTATCTCGACTCGATCTCTCCGGTCAACCGGCTCATTCCGGAGCCGTCACGGCAGCGCATCCAGGTTCGCCGCTGGGAGGCTCTGGCGGACGGCATCCTGGACGCGACCGTGCTGATCGTGCAGGAAGGCAGGCGGCCGCCGGAGCTGCAGAGCGCGGCATGGGTCGAGCGGCAGCGCGGAAAGATCGTGCGCGGACTGGGAGTCGCGGCGCAGGAACTCGGCGAGCGCAGCTGGTGTGCCGCCGATGCTTACAGTCTCGCCGACATCGCGCTCGGCTGCATGCTGGGATTTCTGGATTTCCGGTTTCCGGAAATCGACTGGCGTGGATCCCATCCCAATCTGGCACGGCATGCAGACAGATTGTTCAGGCTCGAGGCCTTTGAACTGACAGCGCCGCCTGATCCCGCCTGACGCGGTCACGCGGGATCAGGCGGACGCGGATGCCGAAAGCACGCGTTCTTCCGCTGGAATCGCGCGCTCGATGATGCCGCCGCCGAGGCAGACTCTGGACTCGTAAACCACCACCGACTGTCCCGGCGTAACCGCCCATTGCGGTTCCGCGAATTCGATCTCGCAGCGCGTGGCGTCGACATGGGCGATTGAGCAGGGGGCGTCCTTCTGCCGGTAGCGCGTTTTGGCGCCGAACACCCAGTGCGCATGAGGCGGGGAGCCGGCAATCCACGTGAGGTCGTCCGCAATCAGCGCGCGCGCCAGCAGCGCAGGGTGATCATGACCCTGCACCACGGTCAGCGTGTTTGAGTCGGCGTGTTTTGCTGCAACGTACCAGGCCTGTCCCTGGCCGCCGATGCCCAGTCCCTGTCGCTGGCCGATGGTGTAATACATCAGCCCCATGTGTTGGCCAATCTTGCGACCGTCGGGCGTCACGATGTCGCCAGGCTGAGTTGGCAGATAGCGCGACAGAAACTCGCGGAAAGGTCGCTCGCCGATGAAGCAGATACCCGTGCTGTCTTTTTTGTCGAAGTTCGGCAACCCCAGGCGTTTCGCCAGGGCACGCACGTCGCGCTTGTACATCGCGCCGAGCGGGAACAGCGTTCTGGCGAGCTGCGCCTGGTTCAGCCGGTAAAGAAAATAGCTCTGGTCCTTGGTGCCGTCTTCGGCCTTGAGCAGCTGACACTTCCCGTCGACTTCACGTACCTGTGCGTAGTGTCCGGTCGCGATCAGGTCAGCGCCCAGCCGCATGGCGTGATCGAGAAAGGCCTTGAACTTGATCTCGGCATTGCACAGCACGTCCGGATTCGGCGTGCGGCCCGCCTGGTACTCCGCAAGGAAGTTGGCGAACACGCGATCGCGGTACTCGGCGGAGAAGTTCACCGCCTCGATGTCGATCCCGATCACGTCCGCGACTGAAACCGCGTCTACCAGGTCCTGCCTCGACGTACAGTACTCGTCGTCGTCATCGTCCTCCCAGTTTTTCATGAACAGGCCGATGACGTCGTAGCCCTGCTGCTTCAGCAGCCATGCCGCAACCGAGGAATCCACGCCGCCGGAAAGGCCGACGATCACTCTTGTCCTGGCCACCGCAGATCAATCGTAGTGAACAAGCATGTTCAGCGGGAAGCGTTGTCCGCGCAGATAGTCTTCCACGCAGCGATCGACCAGCGGGCTGCGGTGCTGCGCCTTGTTAGCGCGTATTTCGTCGGCTGTTAGCCACAGGGCGCGAACGATACCGTCGTCCAGAGGCTGCTTCGCGTGGTGTCTGCCGGCATCACCGGCAAAGGCGAAACGCAGATAGATCGTTTCGGATTTCGGTTTGCGCCAACGATAAATTCCCAGCACATGCCGGGGCAGAAACTCGTACGCGGTTTCTTCCAGCGTTTCGCGGATCGCGCCTTCCACCAGAGATTCTTCCGTCTCCAGGTGCCCGGCCGGCTGATTCAGTTTCAATCCCTGGTCGGTCTGCTCTTCCACCAGAAGAAAACGCCCGTCGCGTTCTATCACCGCGGCTACCGTGACGTTCGGCTTCCAGATCATCCTGCAACCAGGTTCGGGAACAGTCCTACCAGCCCGCGGTAAATGAATTCGACTGCGATCGCCGCGATGATGAGTCCCATGATTCGCGTGATGATGTTCATACCCGTTCGCCCCAGACGCCCGAGGATCCGTTCGGCGCTGACCAATGTGCCCCAAACTGCAGCAGCTATCAGTGCCGCCGGCCCGAGCAAAGCGAGATCGTAAAGCAGCCCGGGTGACTCGTGGGTGGCAATGATCATGGTGGTAATGGCTCCGGGGCCCGCGAGCAGGGGAATGGCAAGCGGCACGATTGCTATGCCCTCCTTTTCCAGCGCCTCTTCCGCCTCGTCCGGTGTCTGCCTGATCCAGCTTTCCTTGGCCTGCAGCATGGAGATTGCAAGCAGCAGGAACAGAATACCGCCGCCGATCAGGAACGAGGGGATGCTGATGCCGAACAGGTCGAGGATCGTGGTGCCGATCAGCGCAGAGGCGGCAAGCACGCAGAACACCGTGAGCGCCACGACTCTGGCCACGCGGCGCCGCTGCGCGGTGGCGAGTCCGCTGGTGGCTGCCAGAAAGATCGGGACCGCGGCCACGGGATCGACGATCGCCAGCAGGGCGATGGTGAGTTTGACGAATTCGGTCCAGTCCAACATGTTCCCGCCCTGGTTGCGCGGTGGTCAGGTTTTGCGCGCCTCAGTGCAGGTCGGCTAGTCTGAAACCTACCTGCGCAGGAGGCCGCCAGCAAACGTCGGGCGCGCGCTCGACCTGCCTTAAGTCAGCGGTGCTCGTGTCCAACGACGTAATCGTAGGCGGGCAGCGTCAGAAACTCGACGAAATCTTCGGCCAGTGTCAGTTCCTCGAATATCTTTGCGCCCTCGTCATATTTCCCGGCGGCGTAGCCCTTTTCGCCCAGCATCTCGCGGACTTTTTTGAGTTCCTGCGGAAGCAGTTCGCGGAACAGCTCCTTGCTGACTTTGCGCCCGTCATCCAGCACGCCGTGCGCACTACGGATCCAGTGCCAGATCTGTGCGCGGGAGATCTCCGCGGTGGCGGCATCTTCCATCAGGTTGAAAATCGGTACGCATCCGGTGCCCGCCAGCCAGGCCCCCATGTACTGGATGCCGATGTTGATGTTGGCTCTGAGTCCGGCCTCGGTGATCGGGCCGCGGGGTTCGAATTGCAGCAGATCCTTCGCAGTTACGTTCACATCGTCGCGCTGCTTGTGTATCTGGTTCGGGGTGTTCATCGCCTTGTCGAAGGCCTCCCGGGCAATCGAGACCAGACCGGGATGGGCGACCCAGGTGCCGTCGTGCCCGTCGTTCGCCTCGCGTTCCTTGTCCGTGCGCACCTTTGCGATTGCCGCATCGTTGGCGGCGGAATCGCTCTTGATCGGAATCTGCGCCGCCATTCCACCCATGGCAAATGCGCGCCGGCGGTGGCAGGTCTTGATAAGCAGGAGCGAATAGACGCGCATGAAGGGACTGGTCATGGTCACCAGGTTTCGATCCGCCAGGATGAAGTCCTTCTGGTTACGGAATTTCTTGATGCAGCTGAAGATGTAGTCCCAGCGACCGCAGTTCAGGCCGGCGGAATGCTCGCGTAGCTCGTACAGAATCTCGTCCATCTCGAAACTCGCCAATATCGTTTCGATCAGGACCGTCGCCTTGACCGTGCCCTGGGGCACGCTCAGCTCCTTCTGCGAGAACACGAACACGTCGTTCCACAGCCGGGCCTCAAGATGCGATTCCATCTTCGGCAGGTAGAGATACACGCCGGAGCTCTGCCGGACGCGTTCTTTGGCGTTATGGAAGAAGAACAGCCCGAAGTCGAACAGCGAACCCGAAAGCGGCTGCCCGTCCACCGAGACATGCTTCTCGTCCAGGTGCCAGCCGCGCGGGCGTACCAGCAGCGTCGCAATCTTGTCGGCGAGCCTGTATTGCTTGCCTTCCGGGATTTCGAAGCTGATCGTTTTGCGCACGGCATCGCGCATGTTGATCTGACCCTGCACCTGGTTGTCCCAGGTCGGCGTATTCGAGTCTTCGAAGTCCGCCATGTACATGTTGGCGCCGGAGTTCAATGCATTGATGACCATCTTGCGATCGGTAGGCCCGGTGATCTCGACCCGGCGGTCCTGCAGGTCGGCCGGTACAGGTGCAACCTTCCATTCGCCTTTGCGGATCTCCGCGGTTTCCGGCAGGAAATCCGGCAGTTTTCCCGCGTCCAGCGCCTTCTGTCGTTCGGCCCGTCGGGCCAGCAGTTCACGCCGCCTGGCATCGAAGTTCCTGTGCAGCTTGGCAAGAAAGGCCAGCGCGTCCGGAGACAGCACTTCGGCGTATTCCGGTGCGTAACGACCTGTGATCTGAACGCCGGACGGCGCTTGGTACTGGCTCATGTGTGCGACCTCCGATTATTTTTTTATTTCACCATGCAAGATATTGTTTTGTCGAATGATAAATGCGAAACGCCGCAGCGGCAAGCTGTGACGGCTTGCGGCCGCGGCGGATCGTGAAACTAAAGGCTGATGGGCTAGGCGAACTGCTCCTCTTCGGTGGACCCGCTCAGAGCTGTAACTGAGGACTGGCCGGACTGCACGGTCTGCATGACCTCGTCGAAATAGCCGGTTCCGACTTCCCACTGATGCTTGGTTGCGGTGTACCCCATCGACTCGGCCGCAAACTCCGCCTGCTGAAGTCGCACATAGGCGGTCATCTGTTCGCGCGCGTAGCCGTGCGCCAGTTCGAACATCGAATAGTTGAGCGCGTGGAATCCGGCAAGCGTGATGAACTGGAACTTGTATCCCATGGCCCCGAGTTCGCGCTGGAACTTCGCAATCGATGCGTCGTCGAGATTTTTCTTCCAGTTGAACGAGGGCGAGCAGTTGTACGCCAGCAGCTTGCCCGGAAAGCGCTGGTGGATCGCCTCGGCGAACTGCCTGGCGAACTGCAGATCGGGCTTGCCGGTTTCGCACCAGATCAGGTCCGCGAAAGGCGCGTATGCGAGCCCGCGCGAAATCGCCTGCTGAATTCCGTTCATCACCCGGTAGAAACCTTCCGTAGTGCGTTGACCCGTACAGAACGGCTTGTCGTTCTCGTCGATGTCCGAAGTCAACAGTGCGGCCGCTTCAGAGTCGGTGCGTGCAAACAGAACCGTGGGAACACCCATCAGGTCAGAGGCAAGGCGCGCGGCGACGAGCTTCTGGATCACTTCCTGTGTCGGCACCAGCACCTTGCCGCCCATGTGCCCGCATTTCTTGGCTGAGGCCAACTGATCCTCGAAATGCACCCCGGCGGCACCGGCGTCGATCATGGCTTTCATCAACTCGAATGCATTCAGGGCGCCGCCGAATCCGGCTTCGGCGTCGGCGACGATTGGTGCGAACCAGTCTGTTTGGTCCTTGCCTTCCGCGTGATGCAGCTGGTCGGCGCGGATGAACGTGTTGTTGATGTTGCGGACGATGGCGGGGACGCTGTTCGCCGGGTAAAGCGACTGGTCGGGGTACATCTCGCCTGCCAGGTTGGCATCGGCGGCCACCTGCCAGCCAGACAGGTAGATCGCCTTCAGGCCCGCGCGCACCTGCTGCA
>DATKEK010000094.1:0-7239 GCA_035512195.1 Burkholderiales bacterium | reverse complement strand
ATCAGCCTCTCGATCGGCAGCCGGTTACCCGCATGGTGCACTTCGATGGGCCGCGTGCTGCTCGGCGACCTGCCGGAGAAGGAGCTGGACGCCACGCTTGCGCGCAGCGACCTGCGCGCCTACACCGCGCGCACCGTCACCGACCGCGACAAACTCAAGGAAATGATCCAGGAGGACCATCGCAAGGGATGGTCGCTGGTCAACCAGGAACTGGAGGACGGACTGATTTCGATTTCGGTCCCGCTGCTCGACCGCAACGGCCGCATCATCGCCGCCATGAACGTCAGCGGCCAGGCGAACCGCACGTCCCCCACTGACGTGACCCGGAACATCCTGCCCGTACTCAAGCAGGCCGCGGAAAAGATCAATACCGCGCTGAGACTGCGCGCAGCGTGATGGTGGAGTCAGTCTTCGGCTGAATAAAAAGCCTTACCACCAAGCACAAGGGAAAACAAACCGAACAGCAACGAACGAACCAGTTTTTGTCGTTTGGTTTTCCTGGTGTCCTTGGTGCTCTTGGTGGTTTGCTTTGATCGTTTGCGATTCCCCATTATTGCGCACGCTCGAAATCCGCCCGTAATCACCGCCGCGCGATGCGCACGCCCACCTTGGTGACGCGGCCGTCGACCTGTGCGCGTACCACGAGGTCCATCGCACCCAGCCTGACGCGGTCGCCGACCACCACGCGGTTTCGGAAGCTCTCGCCGAGAAATTCCGCGAGCGTGAGATCGCGCGCGTCTTCCGGCACTTCGATGCCGTACACCTCGCCGACGTCGCCGAGCCGCGCATCGCCGTTGAGAATGAAGCTGCCGAAGTAGCGGGCCTGTTCCGTTTCCTCCGTTTCGTCTTCCGGTATCAGCAACTGCTCGAGAATCGGAATGTCGTCTTCCCGCACGATGACATAGAGCAGATCGCCGCCGGCAATTTCGACATGGCCGACATCCTCCATCGGTTTGCCCGCACGAAACGCGGCGGCTATGCGCACGCCCGCGGGCAGCGGCAACTGGCCGACGACGCGCCCGACCGCCGGGCTCGCTTCGTTCACACGGTAAGCCAGCAGCCGCACACCGGCATAGCCCGGCACGTCGAGCGACTCGGAGTAATACGGCGCGTGCTCCTGCGGCAGCTGCAGGTCGAGTAGTTTCGCGAGCGGAGCCACGGTCCATCCCTGGATCACCAGCGAAGTCAGCACGACCCAGAAGGCAATATTGATGTACAGACTCGCGTCCAACACGCCACCCAGCACCGGGAAGGTCGCCAATACGATCGGCACCGCGCCGCGCAGACCCACCCAGGACATGAACACCTGCTCGCGCCACGGGAACCGGAACGGCAACAGGCTCAGCCAGACCGCGACCGGGCGCGCAACCACCATCAGCACCAGCGCAACGAACAGGGCCTGCAATGTCGTCGGCACCAGTGCGCTCGGAGTGAGCAGCAGGCCGAGCATCAGGAACATCGTGATCTGCGCCAGCCACGCCAGCCCGTCGTGCACCCGCAGGATGTTGTTGGCGGTGCGCAGCTGGCTGTTGCCCATCACCACACCCGCGAGATAGATCGCAAGGAAGCCGCTGCCGCCGAAAACCGTCGTAATCGCATAGACCGACAGGCCGCCGGCCAGCGCGAGCAGCGGGTAAAGGCCGCTGGTCAGTTCGATGCGATTGATCAGCCAGGCAAGGCCCCGGCCGCCCAGCACACCGAGTACGGCGCCGAGCCCGAACTGGTGAATGAACTGGAGCGCGACGCCCGCGTTCAGGCTCTCGCCCTGGGTTGCGACCGCAGACACAAACACCAGGGTCAGGAAAATCGCCATCGGGTCGTTGCAGCCGGATTCGATCTCCAGCGTGGTCCCGACCCGCTGCTTGAGCCGCATGCCGTGCGCGTGCAGCAGCGCGAACACCGCTGCCGCATCGGTGGAGCCGATGATCGCGCCCACCAGCATGCCTTCGCGCCAGTTCAGGCCGAAAGCCCAGGCCGCCGCCACTCCGACCAGCGCGGCCGTCAGGATCACGCCCACCGTCGCCAGAGAAAGCGCGGGCCGCAGACCGATGCGGAAGGTGTCGGTGCGCGTGCGTATACCGCCGTCTAAAAGAATGACCGCAAGGCCGACCGTGCCGATCAGGTAAGCGGCCTCGAAGTTATCGAACTGGATTCCACCGATGCCGTCGACACCGGCGAGCATGCCAATGCCGAGAAACAGCAGCAGCACGGGCGCACCCGTGCGGCTCGCGATCGGGCTTGCGAGGATGCTGACCAGCACCAGCACGGCGCCGACCAGCACGGCTTGATTCACAAAATCCATCTTCGATTGATTTCAGAAATCTGCCCGCATGCGGTACGGGCACCCCGTTCGGCTCGACACGAGCCTGCCTACAGACCGCCGGCAATATTTCCAGGCCGCCAGCGCAGCAGATGGCGTTCCGCCACCGTGACCGCGCGGTCGAGAATCAGCGCAAAGATGGTCAGCACCAATACGCCGGCGAACACGGTGTTGATGTCGAACACGCCCTCCGCCTGCAGGATAAGGTATCCGACGCCCTTAGCCGAACCGAGGTATTCGCCGACTACCGCGCCGACGAACGCCATCCCGACAGCGGTATGCAGGCTGGAAAACACCCACGCGGTCGCACTTGGAATGTACACGAAGCGCAGCAGCTGGCGGCGCGATGCGCCGAGCATGCGCGCATTCGACAGCACCACGGGACTCACTTCGCGCACCCCATGGTATACGCTGAAGAAAACAACGAAGAACACCAGCGTCACGCCCAGCAGCACTTTCGACCAGATTCCAAGCCCGAACCACACTGCAAAAATCGGCGCGAGGATCACGCGCGGCATGGCGTTGAACGCCTTGATGTACGGGTCGAGCAGGCTGGAGGCGGTCGGCGACAGCGCCAGCCACAGACCCACGACAAGCCCCGCAATGGTGCCGATCGCGAACGCAAGCACCGTTTCGAGCAGCGTCACTCCAAGGTGCGGATAAATCTTGCCTGTCGAAAACCACTCCCACACTCGTTCCAGTACCCGCAGCGGCTGCCCGAAGAAAAACGGCGGCAGGATCCCGGTGCGTGTCAGCACATCCCAGAGCAGGAAAAGCGCCAGCAGCAGCGCCGCCTGGTACAGCGGAAGCAGCTTCGACCTCATGCCGCGGACTCTTCCTGCGCGTAGGTCTTCAGCACTTCCTCGCGCAATGCCTGCCAGATCGTGGTGTGCAGCTCGACGAAGCGCGGCGTCAGACGAATCTCGGCAACGTCGCGAGGGCGCGGGAGATCGATGGCGAATTCCGCGATCGGCCGGCTGGCCGGACCGGCGGACAGAACCACCACGCGATCGGACAGGGAAATCGCTTCTTCCAGGTCGTGGGTGACGAACAACACCGATTTGCGGTCCTGCGACCACAGCCCCAGCAGCTCGTTTTCCATCAGGCTGCGCGTCTGCACGTCGAGCGCGGAGAACGGCTCGTCCATCAGCAGCATTTTCGGATCGAGGATCAGCGTCTGCGCCAGTGCGACACGCTTGCGCATGCCGCCCGAAAGCTCGTGCGGATACTTGCCGCGATGCGCCGCCAGCCCGACCCGGCGCAGCCAGTCGTTCGCGCGCGCGGCCGATTCCCCTTTCGGCGTGCTACGCAGCTGCAGACCAAGCGCGACGTTATCCAGCGCGGTGCGCCACGGCAGCAGCGCATCGGTCTGGAACAGATACCCGGCGTGGCGATTCAACCCGGTCAGCCTGCGCCCGAACACCGATACCTCGCCGGCGCCGGGCGCGAGCAGTCCGGCCGCCACGTTCAGCAGCGTCGATTTTCCGCAGCCGGTCGGACCGACCAGCGACACGAACTCGCCGTCGGCGACCGCTACCGAGGCCTCGCGCACCGCGGTATATGGCACGCCGTCCCGTCCGGGGAACGTGCAGCTGACCGAGTCGAGCGAGAGCGCGGATGCGATGGAATCCTGCATTGCTGTTGTTCGATCGGCGTTGGCTTTTATCTCGGGGCCGGTTCGCCCGACCAATACGTCGACCGGGCGAAAAGGCAATATTCTCAACGCCCTATGCGTTTGTTCAGGCGAGCCGGTATTGTACGCAATCGGCGTTCCGGCGCCTTGCCCGTCCCCGGATGATCCGCGCCCTTATACTGATTGCCACGATCCCGGCCGTGCCGAGGCCCGGGACCCACAGGATGCAGCGCCACACGCAGTGTCTGAAAGCATGCAATGAGACTTGGCGATTCGGATTCTTACGTCGACATCGAGGTGCGCGAGATCGTCGGGCGCACCATGCCGCGCTCGGGCGATCTGCGCCTGCGCGTGAGCGTGCGCGGCGCGGGTTTCGAAGGCACGCAGCACGACGTCTGGCTGCGGCAGGCTGCCGCGGAGAAGTTCGTGGCCGACCTGTATGCGATGGCGCGCGGCCAGATCGAAGAAGCCGTACTGACTACCGGCACCGGGCGCGAACTCACCCTGCGCTTTTCCAAGCCGGTGCGTTCGCATGTGCTGTTCGAAGGCAAGCTGCGTCGCATCGGCCCGGGATCGCCCGCCACCATCTCCGCATGGGTGACCTTCGCGGTATATGTCGGCGAGTCTGAGCTCCACGGTCTCGCGGACACGCTGTCCGAAGCCTGGATCAAGCCGTCCGACACCGCCACCGCGCACTAGTGGGCCAGGAACTGAAACCTGAAAAACCTGAACCACCAAGCACCAAGAACACCAAGAACACCAAGAACACCTTAGGGGAAAAGTGCTTTCCCGAATTGTTCCTGATCCTTTAGCGCGTTTTAGACGTTCTTGGTGTCCTTGGTGCGCTGCCGACACGGCGTTGGCGAAGCCATCCGGGGCGGGAGGCAGCGCAAAGTCGCGCTCCCCGCAAACGGCCGGCTTCGCCGGTAACGTGTGCGCGCGACCTGCCGACACGGCGTTGGCGAAGCCATCCGGGGCGGGAGGCAGCGCAAAGTCGCGCTTCCCGCAAACGGCCGGCTTCGCCGGTAACGTGTCCGCGCGACCTTGGTGGTTCGCCTTTTACTCTGACTCATGCCCCATGTATGTGTACTCCAACTGAGCAGCCTGCAACGTGCGGCGGGAACGGCTATCCTTTTCGATTGAGCCAATCGCTGACGGCATAACAATATTCTGGATAGGAACTCGATGCCCACGTCGCTGGGGTCGTACGACTACATCATCATCGGCGCAGGATCTGCCGGCTGCGTGCTGGCGAACCGGCTGAGCGCGGACCCGAACGTGAGCGTGCTGCTGCTCGAGGCCGGCGGGCGCGACAACTACTTCTGGATCCCGATTCCGGTCGGCTACCTGTTCACCATCGGCAACCCGCGCACCGACTGGATGTACCGCACCGAGCCGGACGAAGGACTCAACGGGCGCTCGCTCGGTTATGCGCGCGGCAAGGTACTCGGCGGCTGCACCTCGATCAACGCGATGATCTACATGCGCGGCCAGAAGAGCGACTACGAGCACTGGACGGAACTCGGCAACCGCGGCTGGAGCTGGGACGAAGTGCTGCCCTGCTTCAAGCGCATGGAGGACTACGCGCACGGCGCAGACGAGCTGCACGGAGCCGGCGGCGAACTGCCGGTGCAGGAGCGCCGGGTGAACTGGGAGATTCTCGACGCCTGGCGCGACGCCGCGGAGGAATGCGGCATCCCGAAGATCGACGAATTCAACCGCGGCGACAATTTCGGCAATGCCTATTTCCAGATGAACCAGCGCAAAGGCGTGCGCTGGAACGCGGTGCGCGCCTTCCTGCAGCCGGTCAGACATCGCGCCAATCTGCGCGTGCTGCCGCATGCGCATGTGCAGCGCATCCGCATCGATCAGCAGGACGGCATGAAACGGGCAACCGGCGTCGAACTGCGCACGGCGGACGGCGAAGCAATCGCCTCCGCGCGTAGTGAAGTGCTGCTGAGCGCAGGCGCGATCGGTTCGCCGCAGATTCTGCAGCTTTCGGGAATCGGGCCCGGTGCGGTGCTGCGCGAGCATGGCATCCCGGTGGTCCACGATCTGCCGGGTGTCGGCGAGAACCTGCACGACCATCTGCAGGTACGGCTGATGTACAAGGTGAAAAACACGATCACCCTGAACGACCGGGCCGGCAGCCTGTTCGGCAAGCTGGCGATGGGATTCGAATACTTCCTGTTCCGCACCGGACCGCTGACCATGCCGCCCAGCCAGCTCGGCGCCTTTGCGCGGAGCGATCCCGCGCAGCCCTCCGCCAACATCGAATGGCACGTGCAGCCGCTGTCGCTGGACAGGTTCGGCGATCCGCTGCACCCGTTCCCGGCGATAACGCCTTCGGTGTGCAATCTGCGGCCGACCAGCCGGGGGCATGTGCGCATCAACAGCCCGGACCCCTACACCCACCCCGCCATCAAGCTCAACTACCTTTCAACCGAAGAAGACCGCAAGGTCGCGGTCGATTCGATGCGCATGACCCGCCGCATCATGGCGGCAAAGGCGCTGGCGAGGTTCGAGCCGCAGGAATGGAAACCCGGCCCGGAAATCCGCAGCGACGAACAACTGGCGAAAGCGGCGGGCGATCTCGGCACCACGATTTTCCATCCGGTCGGCACCTGCAGGATGGGCGCCGATGCGATGGCCGTGACAGACGACAGGCTGCGCGTGCACGGCATCCGAGGACTGCGCGTGATCGACGCTTCCGTCATGCCGCGCATCACATCCGGCAATACCAACGCGCCGACCATGATGATCGCCGAAAAGGCCGCCGAACTCGTTGCGCAGACACGGCGCGGACACGACTGACCACCATCGGAGAGA
Organism: Burkholderiales bacterium; assembly: GCA_035512195.1. Lineage (GTDB taxonomy): Bacteria > Pseudomonadota > Gammaproteobacteria > Burkholderiales > Eutrophovitaceae > DATKEK01. Next base: position 457 of record DATKEK010000094.1, on the reverse strand, counting down.
AAACGCATGAACGAACAAATACCCCAGACCACAACTTCGGCGCAACCGCGCGATTCGGTGATCACCATGGCGCACGCCGTCTACGCGCTGCATTCGTTGAGCGTGCTGATCGGCGCCACCAGCATCGTCACGATCGCCGGTGCCTTCGTGTTCGGGATTCCCTCGATCATTGCGGTAATACTGAACTACGCAAACCAGGGCAACGCGCGCGGGTCCTGGGTGGAATCGCACTTCCGCTGGCAGATCCGCACTTTCTGGTTCGCGCTGCTCTGGGCGGTGGTTGCGGTCCTGCTGTTCGTGACCATCATCGGCATCTTCATCGCCTGGCTGGTGGCCGTGGTCGCGGGTCTTTGGGTGATCTACCGGATCGTCCGCGGCTGGATCGCACTGGCCAATCGCGAACCGGTCGCGCCCGTGTCGGCGGGCTCCCTCTGAGGGCGCACGGTCTGCAGAGGGT
>DATKEK010000093.1:0-2401 GCA_035512195.1 Burkholderiales bacterium | reverse complement strand
GGAGGGGGCGGGACTTACCCCCTTCTCCCTTCGGGAGAAGGGCTGGGGATGAGGGAGGCCACTGACGTGAATCCTCTCGTTATCGTCCGGATGTCTTCTCTGTTTCCGCTGTGCTCTCGTGGCGATACGGACTGCTCCAGGATTCGACCGCAATGACTTCACCGCTGCTGGAAGTCCGCGACCTCAGGACATACTTCTTCACCCGCGACGGCGTGGCGAAGGCGGTGGACGGCGTGAGTTTCTCGGTCGAGGCAGGCGAGATGCTGGCGCTGGTCGGGGAATCGGGCTGCGGCAAGTCGGTCACCGCGTTCTCGATCCTGCGGCTGATCACAGACCCGCCGGGGCGCATCGTCGGCGGCGAAATCCTGTTCGAAGGTCGCGACTTGTTGAAGCTCTCCGACTCGGAAATGCGCACTATTCGCGGCGACCGGATCGGCATGATCTTCCAGGACCCGATGACCTCGCTCAATCCGGTTTTTACCATCGGCGAGCAGATCGCCGAGGCGGTGTCGATGCATCGCCCGGTATCGCGCAAGGCAGCGCTGGCCCGCGCGGTGGAACTGCTCGAACTGGTGAAGATCCCGGATCCGCACCGCCGGGTGCAGGAATACCCACACCGGCTTTCCGGCGGCATGCGCCAGCGGGCGGTGATCGCGATGGCGCTTGCCTGCGAGCCCGCGCTGCTGATCGCCGACGAGCCGACTACTGCGCTGGACGTCACCATACAGGCGCAGGTGCTCGAGCTGATTTCGGAACTCAAGGACCGCCTCGGCATGGGCGTCATCATGATTACCCACGACCTCGGCATCGTCGCGCAGCATGCCAGGCGCGTGGCCGTGATGTACGCCGGCCGGATCGTCGAGCAGGCGGATGTCGGCGCGTTGTTCGAGCGCCCGCTGCATCCGTACACCCAGGGGTTGATCGCCTCGATTCCGCGGCCGCACGACCAGAGCTCGGAACGGCTCACCGAGATTCCCGGCATGGTGCCATCGCTCGCCGAGATGCCCGCTGGTTGCAGCTTCGCACCGCGCTGCCCGCGCGCGATCGAACGCTGCCGCGAGTCGGCCCCGGCGCTGGACGCCATCGGCAACGGCAGAGAAGTCGCCTGCTTCGTCGCCAGACAGGAGATCACCGCATGACGCCACTCGTCTCGGTCGCCGGGCTGGAAGTGCACTTTCCGACGCGTCACGGCGTAGTGCGCGCGGTTGACGGTGTCGATCTCGACGTGTGCGAAGCGGAAACCGTTGGCCTGGTCGGCGAATCCGGCTGCGGCAAGACCACGCTCGGCAAAAGCATCCTGCGGCTGGTCAATCCGACCGCGGGATCGATCCGGCTGAACGGCACCGAGATCTCGAACATGACCCGCTCGGAGCTGCGGCCGCTACGCCGCCAGGTGCAGATGATCTTCCAGGATCCGTATGCCTCGCTCAACCCGCGCCACAGAGTTGGCCGCATCCTCGAAGAGCCGATGATCGTGCACGGCATCGGTACGCCGGCGCAGCGCAGGGAGAAGGTCGCTTGGCTGATGTCGAAGGTGGGATTGCGTCCCGATGCTGCGCGCCGCCATCCGCATGAGTTCTCCGGCGGGCAGCGGCAGCGCATCGGTATCGCCCGCGCGCTCGCGCTCGAGCCGAAACTCATCGTGTGCGACGAGCCGGTTTCCGCGCTCGACGTGTCGGTGCGCGCGCAGGTCATCAACCTGCTAGCCGATCTGAGAAAGGAACTCGGGCTCGCCTACCTGTTCATCTCGCACGACCTCTCGGTGGTCCAGCATGTCTCCGACCGCATCGCGGTGATGTACCTCGGTCGCATCGTAGAAATCGCTGACCGCGCTACACTTTGGACGCAGCCGATGCATCCTTACACGCAAGCGCTGATTTCCGCCGTCCCCGTTCCCAACCCGAAGTCCGCAACGAAGCGGTTGATCCTCGAAGGCGACCTGCCCAGCCCGCTCAACCCGCCGAGCGGCTGCCGCTTCCGCACCCGCTGCCCGATCGCCACCGAACTCTGCGCCCGAGAAGACCCCGCGCTTCGCACCATGGCCCCCGGCCATCAGGTCGCGTGCCATCATGCAGGTGCGCGATAAACACGATTTCACCACGGAGGACACGGAGGACACGAAGACACGAAGACACGAAGATACTCCTGGAAGAGTTCAACGCTCTATTCCGCGCCTGTCTCCGGTCTCTAGATTCAGTTTCTTTTTTGTGGTTCTCCTCCGTGTCGTCTGTGTCCTCCGTGATTCAAATGGAGTTTTCTGTGAACCCAATACGAGTCAACGGCCAGCGACTGTGGGATTCGTTGATGGAGCTGGCGAAGATCGGCGCAACACCGAAAGGCGGCGTAAGCCGTCTCGCGCTCACCGATCTCGACCGCCAGGGGCGCGACCTGGTCTGCACAT
>DATKEK010000092.1:0-2143 GCA_035512195.1 Burkholderiales bacterium | reverse complement strand
ACCGCATCATTACGATCAGTTACGGCGAGGAAATGCCGGCGGTGCAGGGCAGCACCGAGAGCGCTTGGTCTCAAAATCGGCGGTGCGAATTCAACAGGGCAATGTAGAATCTGTTATTCTGCCCAAGGATTCCACCGGAGGAGGTTTGCGTATGTTGTTTCGCAAGTGTCTAACTCTCGCTTGTGTTGGCGTGGTTATGGCCGCCTCAGGCTGCGCCACTGGCGCGCCGAGCGGCGATGAGTTGCGCAACACGATATATTCGACACACCGGATGGTGCAGAACCTCGATGCGAACCTCTCGGGCACGGTGTCCGACTTGACGCAGACGGCTGCGACGCTCACAGCACGGATGGATGCTTCTGATCAGGAGCTGCGCAACCTTTCGAGCCTGGCGGTGGAGAATCAGCGCAAGCTTGAACAGTTGCAGGCCAGCCTCGACGGATTGACGGCGACTTTGTATCGCCATTTCAATCTTTCGCCTCCGCCGCCGGTTGCTTCTCCGTCGTTCACGCCGGGCGTTTCCCGCGGCGGGATCGTGGTGCAGCCGCCGGCGCAAACGCAGCCGCAGACCTTCCAGCCGCCGGCGCAGAGCTTTCCGCCGCCGCAGGTGTCTCCGGCCCCCGCGCCCGTTCCGGGCGGCGTAGGCGTGGAACCGCGGGCCCCGCTCGAGTCGAGCGGAGTGCCGCAGCAACCGCCAGCGTCCGCAGCGGGCGGCATGGATGAGATCACGCACTATCGGTCGGCGCAGCAGTTGTACGCGCGGGAAGATTTCGCCGCCGCGCTGCAACAGTTCGACCAGCACATGCAACTGTTCCCGAACTCGGCGAATGCGGCCAATGCGGCGTATTGGAAGGCGCATTGTTACTTCAAACTGGGGGACTACCCGCAGGCGATCATTGGGTTTGAGGACCTGCGCTCGAAGTATCCCACGAGCGACAAAGTGCCCACGGCCATGCATAACCAGGGTGTGGCGTATTCGCGACTCGGCCAGAACCAGCGCGCGATGGAGTTGTTCCAACAGCTCGTCGACGATTACCCCAACGATCCTGCGACCGAAGGCGCTAGAGAGAAACTTCGTCAGTTGCAAGGACAACAGTAACGCTTAATTGTGCCTGTGCTCACTGCCAGGTTCGGGCCGTGCGGGACGTTCGCGCGGCCCTTTTCTACACTGAGAAAGGCCATCGCTTGCGCTTTGTACTGGGTCTGGATGTCGGCGGCACGAAGACCCATTGCCTGGTCGCGCACGAAGATGGGACGATCGCCGGATTTGGCGCAGCGGGTTGCGGCAGCTACGAGTATCACGGCGTCGGCCCCGCGCTGGCCGAGAACCGCAACGCGGTTGACGCGGCGCTGGCCTCGGCCGGGGCGACACTGAAGAGCCTGGCCGGTGTGGGTCTGGGTGTCGCTGGAGCGGACCTGCCGCTTGACTTCGAGATGCTCGAGCGCGAAGTGTATACCCCGCTTTTCGGCCGGATTCCGCGCGCCTTCAAGAACGATTCATTCGCGGCGTTGCGCGGCGGCACGCGCGATCCGTATGGCATCGCGATCGCCTGTGGCACGGACTCGGTATGCGCGGGAATCAGCCGCTCCGGCGACGAGACACGGGTGGGGGGGTTCGGCCCGGAATTCGGCAATCGATGCTCCGGCCGGCTGATCGGCCGCGAAGGGCTCATGGAGGTCTGGCGAGCCCGTGAAGCGATCGTGCCGCCGACAAAAATGACCGACCTTGTCGTCGCGCGCGCAGGATGTCGCGACGCGGACGACCTTTTCGACCTGTTTTATACCGGCCGGCTGCAGCTAGCGGACCTTGAGCCGATGGCCACGCTTGTGTTCGAGGCGGCGGTTGCGGGCGACCACGCGGCACGTGTTATCCTCGCGGATGGCGGCGCGTTTCTGGCCTCCATGGTCAATGCCGTTGCCCGGCGGCTCGGCATGACGTCTGACACGTTCGACGTGGTGATGGCTGGCAGCGTCTTCCGTGGCGAAGGTGACACCCTCAAGGCTGCGTTGCGGGCCGGTGTCGCCGCGCAGTGCCCCAACGCACGCTGCGCGCTGCCGGTGTTCGAACCCGTTGCCGGCGCGCTGTTTATGGGCATGGATGCCGCCGGATGGAACTCGCCGAAGCGTCTCCGAGCGTTCGAAG
>DATKEK010000091.1:0-6257 GCA_035512195.1 Burkholderiales bacterium | reverse complement strand
ATCTCGGGCATTCCCTTCAACGGGCCGATTGGCGGAGTCCGCGTCGGCCATGTCGACGGGCAGTACGTGGTGAACCCGACGATGACGCAGCTTCAGGAATCGAAGCTCGACCTTGTCGTCGCCGGTACCAAGCAGGCCGTGCTGATGGTGGAATCAGAAGCCGAAGAGTTGCCGGAAGACGTCATGCTCGGCGCCGTGGTGTTCGGACACGAGCAGATGCAGACCGTCATCGAGGCGATCGAAAAACTCGCCGACGATGCCGGCAAGCCGGCATGGGACTGGTCCGCGCCCGAGCGGAACACGGCTCTGGTCGAACGCGTGCGCGCGGCCGCCCAGGCGGAGCTCGAGCAGGCCTACGACATCCGCGAGAAGCAGCAACGCAGCGATCGCCTGAAGCAGATTCGCCAACACCTGTTGTCGGAACTCGTCGCCGAAGCCGAGCAGTCCGGCCTGGAGAAGCCGCTGGACCGGGTTGTCGGCGACATTCTGTTCGATCTGGAATATGCGATCGTGCGCTCACAGATCCTGAACGGCGAGCCGCGCATCGACGGGCGCGACACCCGCACCGTGCGCCCGATCCACATCCGCACCGGCGTGCTGCCGCGCACGCATGGCTCGGCGCTGTTCACCCGCGGCGAAACGCAGGCGCTGGTGGTGGCCACGCTCGGATCTAAAACCGACGAGCAGATCATCGACGCGCTGCAGGGCGGCTACCGCGAACCCTTCATGCTGCATTACAACTTCCCGCCTTACGCAACCGGGGAAACCGGCCGCGTGGGCACCCCGAAGCGCCGCGAAATCGGCCACGGCCGGCTCGCCAAGCGGGCGCTGGTGCGCTGCCTGCCGAAGGCGGAGGACTTTCCGTACACGATTCGCATCGTCTCCGAGATCACCGAATCCAACGGCTCTTCGTCGATGGCAACGGTTTGCGGCGGATGCCTGGCGCTGATGGATGCTGGCGTGCCGATGAAGTCACACGTCGCCGGCGTGGCAATGGGCCTGATCAAGGAAGGCAACAAGTTCGCAGTGCTGACCGACATCCTCGGCGACGAGGATCACCTCGGCGACATGGACTTCAAGGTCGCGGGCACCGAAGCGGGCGTCACCTCGCTGCAGATGGACATCAAGATCCAGGGCATCACCAAGGAGATCATGCATATCGCGCTGGCGCAGGCGAAGGAAGCCCGCATGCACATCCTCGGCAAGATGCAGGAAGCAATGGGCTCGGCCCGCGCCGAACTATCCACCTTCGCGCCGCGCATGATCACCATCAAGATCAACCCGTCGAAGATCCGCGATGTGATCGGCAAGGGTGGATCGATGATCCGGCTGTTGACCCAGGAAACGGGAACCGAGATCAATGTCGAGGACGACGGCACGGTCACCATCGTGTCCACCGATTTGGACAAGGCAGCGGAAGCGAAGCGGCGTATCGAGCTGCTCACCGCAGACGTCGAGGTCGGCGCAGTGTACGACGGCACGGTGATCCGCCTGCTCGATTTCGGCGCGATAGTCAGCCTGCTGCCGGGACGCGACGGGCTGCTGCACATCTCGCAGATCAGCCAGGAACGCGTGGCAGCGGTTGCCGACCACCTGAAAGAAGGCCAGGTAGTGCGGGTTCGCGTAATCGAAGCGGACGACAAAGGGCGACTGCGCCTGTCGATGAAACAGGCTGCCGAACCGGCCGCGCCGGCCGAGCTGCAGCAGAGCTGAGGGCGGGACGGCAGGATTCTCGCAGTCATCGCGACAATGCACACCACGAGATAGAGAAAATGCTCGCGCAATCCGATCTGCACGCAATTCGCGACACGCTGAAACGGATGCTCGAGGAACTCAGGGTGGACGTCGTGCATGCCGGCCAGGGTGCGCGGCCGGTGCAACTCGATCAGACCGCGGTGGGACGCCTGTCGCGCATGGACGCCTTGCAGCAGCGGGCGATCGCCGCGAGCAACGAGGGCCGGATCAATACCGAGATCCGACGGGTCGAGGCCGCACTCGACCGGATCGCGATCGGAGCCTACGGCGCCTGCTGCAAATGCAGTGAAACCATTGCCGTGCAGCGGCTAACCGTCGATCCGGCGACGCCGTTCTGCCTGGACTGCCTGGAGGAAATCCAGAGCCAGTAGCCCGCCTCACGATCGCGCGGACCTGCTCACTGCATGTGCTCGCGATCGAGTGCCACGCCGGCAATTCCCCTGCCCTGCCCACGGTCCTCAAGTCCGAATCGCAACCGCGCTTCGCCATCCTGCAGTCCGGTGGAATATTGGTCGGCACCGCCTTCATCCAGAAGCACGCCGAGACTGTAGACCGGGTCGTCGATGCGGAAGTGGTAAGCGTTATCGCCCGCGGCGCCCTGCGCGACATTGCTCGAAGACCAGTACGTGTCATCTCCCGAAACGTCATACAGTAAGGCGCGGGACTGCTGGGCGGCAGCGCCCTGGCTCAGGTACTGACCGCGATAGACGTCGTTGCCTTCGCCGTCGAACAGCACCGCAATCGACTGATCCCACGCCGCACTCTGCCCCGCCGCGGTCATCGACCAGTAGATGTCGTCGCCAGCGATGTCGGCCAGCATGCCGAAGGCCTGATGCGCGGCGAATCCCTGCGCATAGCGGTTGCCGAAGTAGAGGTCGTTGCCCGCTTCGTCGTAAAGCAGACCCACGCCCCAGAAATAGCCGCCACCCTGGCTGAATTCTCCGCCCTGGTAGCGATCGTCGCCGCCGAAATCCAGCAACACGCCGACGCCACCGGTGTCATAGGGCCGGATGCCGACACCGACGCCCTGGCTGAATGCCATGTACGAACCCGGCGTGCCATACGCGGAAGGCACCGGCCCGTCGGCGCGGTAGAGATTGGCGCCGCCGGCATCGACCAGCACGCCGAAACCGCGCGGCCCGCCCACGCCCTGGCTGAACGACTCCGACAGATAGACATCCGTGGCGTCACCGTTGTCTATCACTACGCCGCTGCCATAAAGCCCCGCGCCAACCGACCAGGCCGCGCAGCGGTAGGTATCGGCGCCTTCATCGTCGAACAGGAAACCGAACCCGAGCACACCGGCGCCGCAACCGCCGAGCGAACTTTCATAGTGATCATCTCCGACAGCATCGATCAACACCGACACACCCAGCCAGCCGGCACCCGGCCCGCCGCGCGATGCTTCATAGCGATCGTTGCCGGCGAGGTTGATCACCATTTGCGTTTCCAGCGGTACACCATCGCCCCATCGGTAGATGTCGTCACCGCCGGTGTCGATCACGGCATACAGGCGATCCATGTCATAGCGATTGGGCCCGGGTCCGCCGATCACGATGTATCCGTCGTCGACCGCGACGTAATCGAGGATCTCTCCCTCGACTATGCCAGCCAGCGCGGCCGGCGGCGCGCGCGGCGTTCCGGCGAGCGGCGGCAATTGCTGCGCGTTCTCCAGCAACCGGTCGGCAACTGCCAGCAAACCGGCGAGATCCATCCGCATGCTCAGCTGCATCGCCCGGATGCCGCGCAACGCATCGGGCTGATCAAGCAGCGTACGGTCGGCGGCGGTTGCCTGCATCAGAAAGCGCAGATCCGCGATCGCCTGTGCGCGGTCGACTCCGGCAGCGGCAAGCACTTCACGCACGCTGCGGTTGGCAGCGGCAATCGCGCCAGCGAACTGCGCGAGCGATATCGCATCGGTATGCGATTGCGGCCGAGGCGCGGGGCAAGCCAGCGCCAGCGTCTCGCAGATCAACCCGATCACTGCAGGGCGATGGTTCTGCACAGGACGCAGATGTTCCACCAGATCGTCGCGCCATGCGGTCATCGCTCCCGGCTGCATCAACGCCATGCGGATCAGCGGCAGCTTGTGGAATCCCGTGTCGTCCCGCGCGAGCGTGTCGAACATGCGATCCAGGCGCTCGTTTACCGCCACGGTATCTGGCGCCGCGGACAGCGCCAGTTCGACCGCGTAGTCTTGCCGGTGCGCGAGCCCGCTCAAGCCGGTTGCGGCAAACGGCACATCCGCGGCGTAAGCCGCCGGCCCGGCCCAGCGCGCGCGATCTTCGAGCGTCAGCTCGATCTGCATCGGCGTATCACCGCGCTGCACCTGCAGCTGCAGCCGGTCGCCCGGCCGCGATGCGCCGATGACCGCCTGCACACCGAGGGCGTCTGCTTCGATTCCGCCGACGCGCAGGATGCGGTCGCCGGGTGTCAGTCCGGCGATCGCCGTCGGGCCCGCCACCGTTCCGGTGACGACCGCGCCGCCTGCATCCGCATCCTCCAGCCACAAGCCCGCGAAGGGTATGCCCGCACTGGCGACAGGATGCGTCGGCGCTGCCTGCGCCTGCGGTCGCACGACCGGGCCGGCACAGGCAGCAAGCACCAGTGCGAAACAGGCGACGGATAGCCGAAGCAGGAGCATGCGCCCGAGTATAGGCGCTGCCGCGTGAGCGGCGCGTGGACGAACAGGCGCTGCCGCGTGTGCAGCACGCGGACGGGCAGGCGCTGCGGTTGTCTCAGGCCTCTCCGCCCGGCGTCCAGATGCGCGTGCTTTCGCCGGCGAGTGTCAACAGCAGGTCGTTCAGCCGCTTGACGAAGCCGGCCGGGTCTTCGAGCTCGCCGCCCTCTGCGAGCAGCGCCTGGTCGAACAGGATGTGGCTCCAGTCGGAAAACTGCGCCTGCGCGGATGCGGACCCGAGACGCCTCACGATCGGGTGGCGCGGATTGATCTCCAGTATCGGTTTCGCCGCCGGGACTTTCTGTCCGGCAGCCTTCAGCATGCGCTCGAGGTTCATGCTCATCGCGTGCTCGTCGGCAACCAAGCAGGCGGGCGAATCGGTCAGCCGGAAAGTCGTCCGTACTTCCTTGACCTTGTCGCCGAGCGCGGTCTGCATTTTCCCGATGACCTCCTTCAGCTCGCCGGCCTCCTGCTCGCGCGCTTTCTTCTCTTCGTCGGCCAGTTCACCGAGATCCAGATCGCCTTTCGCCACCGAGTGCAGTTGCTTGCCGTCGAACTCGGTCAGGTTCGACACCACCCACTCGTCCACGCGATCGTGCAGCAGCAGCACCTCGATGCCCTTGGTGCGGAAAATCTCCAAGTGCGGGCTGGATCTCGCCGCCGCCAGGCTGTCGGCGGTGATGTACCAGATGCGGTCCTGGCCCTCCTTCATGCGCGAGACATAGTCGGCGAGGGAAACGTTCTGCTCGTCGCCGCCGGCATGTGTCGATGCGAAACGCAGCAGCTTCGCGATCCTGTCCTTGTTCGCCCAGTCTTCGCCGACGCCTTCCTTCAGCACGCGACCGAACTCGGCCCAGAACTTCGCATAGTCCTCCTTGCGGTTCTCCGCGAGATCCTCCAGCAATCCGAGCACCTTGTTGACGCAACCTTTGCGGATCGCCTCGACGTCCTTGGATTCCTGCAGGATCTCCCGCGATATGTTCAGCGGCAGGTCGTTGGAATCGACTACGCCGCGCACGAAACGCAGGTAGGCCGGCATCAGGTGCTCGGCATCATCCATGATGAACACGCGCTTGACGTAAAGCTTGATGCCGTGGCGCTGTTCGCGATCCCACAGGTCGAACGGCGCGCGCGCGGGGATGTAGAGCAGTTGCGTGAACTCATGCCGGCCTTCCACTTTCGAGTGCAGCCACGCCAGCGGTGGCTGGAAATCGTGCGCGACATGCTTGTAGAACTCCTGGTACTGGCTCTCGTCGACCTCGGACTTCGGCCGCGCCCACAGCGCCGAGGCCTGGTTGGCCCGTTCGTCTTCCTCGGTGACCACCATTTCGCCCTTGTCCTTGTCCCATTGCTCCTTTTTCATCAGGATCGGCAGGGCGATATGGTCGGAGTACTTGCGTACGATCGCCTGCAGGCGCGCGCCCTCCAGCAACTCGTCTTCGCCCTCGCGCAGATGCAGGGTGATTTCGCTGCCGCGGCCTTCTCTGGTGACGGTCTCGATGTTGTAGTCGCCTTCGCCGTTGGACTCCCAGCGCACGCCGTGCTCGGCGCCGAGCCCGGCTCGCCGCGTGACCAGCGTCACGCGGTCGGCGACGATGAACGAGGAATAGAAGCCGACGCCGAACTGGCCGATAAGCTGCGCGTCCTTTGCCTGGTCTCCGGTAAGCCGGTCGATGAACTCGCGCGTGCCGGAGCGCGCGATGGTGCCGATGTTGTCCACCACCTCCTGCCGCGACATGCCGATGCCGTTATCCGAAACAGTGATGGTGCGCGCAGCCTTGTCGACGCTCACGCGGATCTGCAGTTCGGAATCGGTCTCGAA
>DATKEK010000090.1:0-3776 GCA_035512195.1 Burkholderiales bacterium | reverse complement strand
AACAGACGCTCCCTGGCCACGGCGCCGAACAGGCGCGGGCGGCTCAGCTTGGATAAAGCGGGGACTTTCGTCGTTCGTCGCGGCATCCTGGATCCGCTCCGACTGCCTGGCTGCATTCTACGGGTGGGCAGGTCACGAATTCCATACCGTTTGTCGCGGGGCCATGAGTTTCCTCGCGAACGCGTTCGTTTCTCGGCGCTGCCAAGTGTCCCGGTAGCAGCCGGACGAGAAATTTCTATGCTGTCCGATTTGCGGGCTGCGGAAACGGATCGGGTTTCCCTTGATCGCCAAAATTGTGCAGAAACCCCTCGACACACGAAGAATGATCTTGATTTCCAATGATACTCAGCCGTTCTTGGGTAACGGTAAGACCCTCCCTCACCCGTCGCTTCGCGCCACCCTCTCCCGGAGGGAGAGGGTGCACCCCCGTCTCCCTCCGGGAGAAGGGCTGGGGATGAGGGAGATCCGCGATGACTACGCAACGCGACCGCCGCGTTTGCGGCTGAGGTTGGTTGGTAATCGAGAGGATGATTGATCGCTCCCGAAACTGCTGACATGAGTCAGGATTGACCCGCAGGTGAACACAAAGCCGAGCCACGGGACAAACGCTTCGGTGCCGAGGGAAAAAGCGGCCGCGGTTGTTCGCGGCGGAATACCTGGATCGCGCGGCCTTCACGACCGTGACCTGGTCGCCCTCGCGCAGCACGACGCGTTGGGGCCGAGGGTGACGAGTGAGTTCTCGTCAAAGCCGGCCAGACCCGCCGTCCGGATTCGCCAGCGCGGCCTCGACCTGCGTCATGCCCGAGCATGGGCAATGACCCTTCAAGAACATGCCCCCGATCGCGCACCGGGAGCTGCCTCCGGCTCGATCAGCGCAGCTCGCGGAAGAACTCGCGGATCTCGTGCGCCAGCACTTCGGGCTGTTCGAGTGCGGCGAAGTGGCCGCCTTTGTCGGCGCGCGTCCAGCGGCGGATGTCCGAATACATGCGCTCGGCTACCGAGCGCGGCGGACGCAGGATTTCCTTCGGAAACTCGATGTAGCCGGTCGGCACTTTCACCGTGTCCGGAATCGGCCATGGCCCGTGCATGCGTGCGTAGTACGGCCAGAACGACGAGCCGATCGAGCCGGTGACCCAGTACAGCATGATGTCGGTCAGCATGGTGTCGCGCCCGAGATAGCCGTCGAGGTCGCCTTTGCAATCGGTCCAGGTGTAGAACTTTTCCACGAGCCATGCAGCCAGTCCGGCGGGCGAGTCGGTGAGCCCGAAGGCGAGCGTCTGCGGCTTGGTGCCCTGGATCCACTGGTAGCCGGTTTCATCCTTGAGGAAGTGATTGAGTTGCTCGACGAATACTTTTTCTTCCGGCGTTGGATCCTCCAGCAATTTCGGATCGCGCCGGATCGCGAGCAGGTTGACGTGAATGCCATGTACGCGATCGGGATGCGCATAGCCGAGACGCGAGGTGACGAACGCGCCCCAGTCTCCGCCCTGCGCCGCGAAACGCGGATAGCCGAGCTGCGTCATCAGTTCGGCGAAAAGGTCGGCGATCTCCTCCAGCGCGAAGCGCCGCCCGGGCGTGAGCGAGAGCGTGTAGCCGGGCAGCGAGGGTGCGACCACGGTGAACGCGTCGCGCGCATCGCCGCCGTGTGCGGCAGGGTCGGTCAGCAGCGGGATGATCTTGTGGAACTCGTACACCGAGCCCGGCCAGCCGTGCGAGATCAGCAGCGGCATTGGGTTCGGGCCCTTGCCTTCCTCGTGTATGTAATGCATGTCGACGTCCTTTACCCGCAACCGGAACTGCCGGAAGCGGTTGAATGCCGTCTCATGCTTGCGCCAGTCGTAGCTGTCGCGCCAGTAGGCGACGAGCGATTCCATGTAGGCGCGGTCGGCGCCGTACGCCCAGCCGCCGCCGGCAATGTCGTCCGGCCAGCGCACCCTTGAGAGCCGCTGCCTGAGATCGTCCAGCACCGCATCGTCGACGCGCAGCTGGAACGGGATGGGTTTCTGTCGGGTCATGCGGTCTCCTCGCCTGTCGATTCTTCGGCCGATTGTTATGTCCCGCGGCGCGCATGTCCAATACATTGCGGCAGGCGGATTGATATCCGGCGCAAATCGTTCCCGGTCTACGGAATGTTCAGCCTCACGCTCTCAACGCGGAGGACAACAGGTTTGGCGCACCGACCGCGAAAACAACGTGCTTGGCGAAAACGAAACGAGCACTGCTCATTCCACTGCCTTTCACCGACACTGACGTTATGATCAAGGACGGAAACATACAAGAGGACGCAGGGGAAAGAACAATTCCATCTCACCACCAAGGCACCAAGACACCAAGAACTGCAACTCACATCTTGATCTTCTTGGTGTCTTGGTGCCTTGGTGGTTTATTCTGATTTTCCTCTGCGTCCCCTGCGTCGTGCGCTTTGATTTTCAGCCAAAACGGAACAGGCGGTTTTCAAAGACTCTCACTCGTCGTAAAGCGTGGTCACGGGCTGGGACTTGAGTTCTTCGACGCAGGCCGGCCGTTCCGGCAGGTACCCCACGCGGATCGGGCTGCCGATGCGCAGCAGGAAGCGCCGCTGGATCGAGTACGCCTCCACCTCGCGGTAGTACCAGCGCAGGCACTCTGCCTCGTTGGCCCGAACATTGCGCACGTCCTGCAGATAATGCACCAGTTCGTGCAACAGCACCGAACGCGCAAACAGGTCGGTCTCGGGCTGCAGTTCGTCAGCCAGGAAAATTCCCTCTCCCGGAAGATAGTTCGCCAGCACCGCGCATTTCCCGATGCAGCTCATCTCCTCGAGCGTTTCACGCGATACCCGGTGCAGCACCGGCAGTTCGCCCGGCACCGGGTACTTGGAAAGCTGGCTGATAGCATAAAACAGCGCCGGTACCAGCCTCGACATTTCGATCGCGCCGGGATCGCCGAGCAACCGTTCGAACGCCGGGCGGGCCACGTTGCCGGTGGGTTTGCTGTAGGCGCCGGCCGCGGCCGCACCTTCGGCCGTTTGTGCGTGAACAGGCGGCATAAGCGCGATCGCCGCAATGACAGCGATCGACACGGGACAGAGAGCCTTGAGAAGGTCGATCATGAGTCCCCTTTCATCACGCGGTATCCGCGGACCATGGCGCGATTGTGTTTGTTTGCTCCCCTGAAGTCGACTGCCTGCGGCATCCGCTGGGCTGCCTCCCCGACATCGGCGCCATGTGATTCCGGCACCAGTTTGCGCGCCGCCGGAACGTCTGCCCTTGAGTTTGAGTGCCGAATCGTCCGTGCGGTTCTGCGCGGACAGCGCGGCAGGCGCAAAAAAAACGCCACCCTGCATGCTGGTGGCGTCTCGCGATCGGGACTTTCATGATCAGGTGCGGGTTTCGCCGGGGCCGGGCGGGCCGCCGGGCTCGGGCTTCGGCGGCCGGGTAAGCGATTCGAGTTCGTCCAGGCGCGACCTGCCGCGCTCGATCTGCTCCGGCGAAAGTTGTGCCGCCACCTGGTGGAGCTCGCCCCTGTTGACCTGGGCCTCGGCAACCTCCTGTGCACCGAATCGCAGATCGGCAACGCTATGCCATGCATAGGCCTCGACCAGGTCGATCTCCACGCCGAGGCCCTCGCGATGGAAACGCCCGATTGCGCGCATTGCCGAAGCATCGCCCGCCTGCGCGGACTTGCGGTACCACGACAGCGCCTCGCCGTAATCCTGCGCCACGCCTTTGCCGTGTTCGAACAGCCCGCCGATATTGAACATGGCCATGCGCTCGCCGTGCTTGGCGGCGCTCTGA
>DATKEK010000089.1:0-12153 GCA_035512195.1 Burkholderiales bacterium | reverse complement strand
CGAGGGCGCCGGGGCTGAGGCGGCAACGCTGCTCACCCGCGTGCTCGCGCTGCCTGACGTGGCGGAGATCGCACAGGTTTCGCAGGTCGAGCAGGATTTCCCACCGGTGCTGGTGGTGCATTTCCGCAAGGATGACCTGCGGCTTTCTCTGTTCTCGATGATCGCCACCGTCGGCGCGCCGATGGATGTGTCGCTGCAGAATCTTCGTCTGGAGCTGTTCTTTCCCGCCGACGACGCCACGGCGCAATGGTTCGCACGCGGCGTGCCGACGGACTGAGATTTACCCGCATTGCACGGGATGGGTGGTTTCGGGCGGCTGTTGTAGAATCCCCTGCATGTCGTTTCTTTCCCTGCTTGCCACACTGCTGATCGAACAGGTGCGCCCGCTGAATCCGCGGTGCACCGTGTTCGGTTTGTTCGGGCGTTATGCGAGCAACCTGAGCCGGCACTTCAATGCCGGCGAGCGGCAGCAGGGCATGGTGGCATGGCTGCTCGGCGTGCTGCCCTGGGTGGTGTTGTCCTGGATTGTCTTTTACCTGCTGTTGTCGATCAGCGTGTTGCTGGCCTGGGCATGGAATGTCGCCGTGCTCTACGTGATGATGGGATTTCGCCAGTTCAGCCACGGCTTCACCGCGATTACCGAAGCGCTGCGGGAAGGAGACCTGGACAGGGCCCGCGCGGAACTCAGCGAGTGGCGCACCGAGCCGCCAGACGAGTACAACAGCACCGAGATCGCCAAGGTGGCCATCGAAGAGGGCCTGGTCGGCGCGCACCGGCATGTGTTCGGCGTGATCCTGTGGTTCCTGGTGCTGCCGGGACCCGCCGGCGCAGTGCTTTACCGCCTGTCGGCGGTGCTGCATGAGCGCTGGGGCAGATCCACCGACGAGGAGCTGGGGGAGTTCGGTGCTTTCGCCCGCCGCGCATTCGAACTGATCGACTGGATTCCGGTGCGCGTGACCGGGATCAGCTTCGCAATTGCCGGCGACTTCGAGGATGCAATCTACTGCTGGCGCGCGCAGGCGCAAGCGTGGATGAATCCGGATCAGGGCATCGTGCTGGCATCGGGCGCGGGCGCGCTTGGCGTGCGGCTCGGCGAAACGCTGCATCACCATGGCACCGTCAGCTTCCGTCCCGAAATCGGGCTGGGGGACGAGGCGGATGCGAACTACATGGCCAGCGCGACCGGCCTGGTGTGGCGCGCGCTGGTGACCTGGATGTTGATCATCGGGCTGGCCACCGTTGCCAACTGGCTCGGCGGCTGATTTTTTCACGTCAGCCCCACTGCGGGCGGGCGTTGTCGAATTCCTCGCGCAGCTTGCGGTACGCGTCCCAGCGATGCTGCGCCACACTGCCTTTTTCGACTGCCGCGAGAACCGCGCACCCGGGTTCCACCAGATGCCGGCAATCGCTGAACCGGCAGTGGCCGAGCAGCGGTCGTAATTCCCGGAACCCCTCCGCCAGTTCGGCGGACGAGAGATGGTGCAGGCCGAAAGTCTGCATTCCCGGCGAGTCGATGATGTGCGACAGCGCGTCCAGGTGATAGAGGTGTGCGCTGGTGGTGGTGTGCTTGCCGGAATCCAGCGCTTCCGACACCTCGCCGGTGGCCGCCAGCGCATCCGGCACCAGCGCATTGACGATGGTCGACTTGCCCATGCCGGACTGGCCGACCAGCACGCTCAGCTGCTTCTGCAGTTTCGGGTTAAGCAGGGAAACGTCGCGTTTCGCTGACAGCGGGACCACGCTGTAGCCGAGCGATTCATAGATACGGAGCTTGTCCAGGGTCGCGGCGGTTTCGTCGACCAGGTCCGCCTTGTTCAGCGCGATGACAATCCCAAGCTGCTGCTGTTCGGCCGCAACCAGGCAGCGGATCAGGAGATCTTCGTCGAATGCGGGCCGGGCCGCGACCACGACCACGACCTGCGTCACGTTGGCAGCGATGATTTTTTCGCGGTACTGGTCCGATCGGTAGATCAGCGAGGTGCGCGGCCCGATCGAATCGATCACCGCCTGGTCAGGCGCCGTCCGGATCAGCTTCACCCGGTCGCCGCAGGCGACGCTGCTTTTCTTGCCGCGTGGGTAACAGTGGATGACCTGGCCGCCTTCGAGCTCGACCATGTAGTGGCGGCCGTGCGCGCCGACGACGAGCCCTTCTGCCGTCTCATCGCCGCGTTTCGCCATTCAGATCCGGGTCACGAGTGGAAATCTTTGGGCTACAAATCGAACAGCGCGTCGATCTTCGCCGCACAAATGAAGTCGTTTTCCGATATCCCCTTGATCGCATGCGTCATGTACGAGACCGTGCACTTGTTGTAGCCGAGCTCGATGTCCGGGTGATGGTCTTCGCGATGGGAAATCCACGCGGTGGCGTTCACGAACGCGGTAGTCTGATAGTAGTTCTTGAAGTCGTAGGTCTTGCAGATCATTCCGCCTTTGTATTCCCAGCCCTGCAGCCCTTTCAGCATCCGGCCGATCTCGACATCGGTCATCGGCGCCACGCCGCCTTCGCAGGGTTTGCATTTCTTGCGGACCAGTCCTTCAGAAATTTCACTCATATTCCACTCCCGGCTCTAGAGATTGAACCACGGAGGACACAGAGGACACGGAGCAAAAGCGAAAAAAATCCAAACGCAGGAAATCGCCAGTCACGCAAGGAAGAGCGGGGCAATCGTACCGTTCTTGCTGATGACTTGGCGTCGGGTTCACGCTGCGTCTTTGCTCCGTGTCCTCTGTGTCCTCCGTGGTTCGGAAGCGTATCCGACCTTACGCCTTTGCCAGTTGCTGCAGGCGTTCGATACGCACCGCGGCGGGCGGATGCGAGTCATACCACGCGGAGTGCAGCGGGTCCGGCGTGAGTGTCGAGGCGTTGTCCTTGTACAGCTTGACCAGCGCGGTGACCAGGTCGCGGGGGGGTGCGTAGCTGGCCGCATATTCGTCTGCCTCGAACTCGTGCTTGCGCGAATACATCGCCAGCAACGGCTGGATCGGGAAAAGGAACACCGGGACCACCATGAAGAACAGCGCCAGCGCCATGGCGTCGGTTGCGGGATAGGCGACGTTCAGTCCCATGTAGAACCATGCCTGATCCTTGACGGCACCGAGAATCCACAGCAGCACCAGGCTGACCGCGAAGGTCCACGCCAGCCGCTTGAATACGTGGCGGCGGCGGAAGTGGCCAAGCTCGTGCGCGAGCACCGCCTCGATCTCCGGAATCTCCAGGCGGTCGAGCAGGGTATCGAAGAACACGATGCGCTTGGACTTGCCGAAACCGGTGAAGTACGCGTTGCCGTGGCTGCTGCGCTTGCTGCCGTCCATGACGAACAGGCCGTTCGAGGTGAAGCCGCAGCGCTCGATCAATTTTTCGATCCGTGACTTCATCTCGCCGTCCGCCATCGGTGAGAATTTATTGAACAGCGGGGCGATGAAAATCGGGTAGATCATCAGCACCAGCGTGTTGAACCCGACCCACAGCAGCCACACGTAGAGCCACCACAGCGCGCCCATCTGGCCCATCAGCCAGAGCACGGCAAGCACCAGCGGCAGGCCGAGCAGGGCGCCGATCACCGCCTGCTTGGCCATGTCGGCGAAGTACATTCCCAGGGTCATCTTGTTGAACCCGTAGCGGGACTCGATCACGAAGGTGCGATACAGGCCGAACGGCATCTCCAGAAGCGAGGTGACGGCGACCAGCAGCGCGATGAAGGCGGTGCCGCGCAGAATGTCGCCGGCAGAAAAACCGGCGGCGAGATTGTCCAGCAGCTGCAGGCCGCCGCCAAACGTAAAGGCAAGCAGCACCAGCGCGTCGAATCCGACCGCCCACGAGGCGAGGCGGGTCTTGGCGGAGCTGTAGTCCGCGGCTTTCTGATGCGCTTCGAGATCGATCTCGGCTGCGAACGCATTCGGCACGCGGCTGCGGTTCGCCTGAATGTAGCGGACATGGCGCCCGGCGAGCCACAATCGCGTTGCGGTCGCGAGCACCAGAGCCACGATGAAAACAATTGAGAAGCTGTTCATTTCAACAATCCGGTTTGGGCAGGCGTGTCACGTGTGACAGAATAACACCCGGAAAATTCAAGAAAAATCGCGCGATATTATGGCACAGGACCCTGGCAACCTGATCTGGATCGACATGGAAATGAGCGGTCTGAACCCCGATTCGGACCGCATTCTCGAAGTCGCGATCGTGATCACGACCCCCGATCTGGCGACCGTGGCCGAGGCGCCGGTGCTGGTGGTGCATCAGGCGGACGAAGTGCTCGAGGGCATGGACGCCTGGAACACCTCCACGCACGGCAAATCCGGTCTGACCGACAAGGTGAAAATCTCGCGCCTGAGCGAGGCCGAGGCCGAGGCGCAGATGCTTGCGTTTCTGGAAGCTTACGTGCCGCCGGGAACGTCGCCGATGTGCGGCAACTCGATCTGTCAGGATCGCCGCTTTCTCGCGCGCTGGATGCCGAAGCTCGAGCAATACTTCCACTACCGCAACCTCGACGTGTCGACGCTCAAGGAACTCGCGAAGCGCTGGAAGCCGGAGATTGCCGCCGACCTGACCAAGCACGGCAAACACGAAGCGCTCGCCGATATCTATGAGTCGATCGAGGAGATGAAGTACTACCGGGATAATTTTCTGCGCCTGTGACCGGCACCGACCGCCGGTCGGTACTCAAACGCGTTCGGCACGGAGAGCGCAGCGGAGATAAGGAGAGGCCGCAGAGACAAACCTCTCCAGACAAAAGCATTTCCGCCGGGTTGCTCCGCGCCCTCTCTCAATGTTCCCCTGCGTACTCCGCGTGGAGGGTTTTCCCGGTAGCAGATGTCCCGTCTTGTTCGCTGCAGACGTCATTCGAGCGTGATCTCTCCTTCGAAATCCACGTCCAGCCCGATCGCGGGAATCGTCAGCTTCATCTTTGCCGGCATCCGCTCGCTGCCCTTCAGTTTGCCGTCCGCCAGCGCCTTCGACACCGCCTGTTCGATCTCGCGCTGGGAGCCAACGCCGGTGATCTTGAGGAACTTGCGGATGCTCATGTTGAAATTTTCTTCATTCATGGGTTTTTCCTCCTTGCCTTGACGATTCTGTCGATCAGCGCCGCGGTCGACGGGTCGTGCCCGTCGCCGGCACGGCCCTGCCTGAGGTCCTGCAGCACGCCCGCGGCGAGTTGCTTACCCAGTTCCACACCCCACTGATCGAAGGAATTTACGTTCCATACCGCGCCCTGCACGAACACCTTGTGTTCGTAGAGCGCAATCAGCGCGCCCAGCGTGCGCGGATCCAGACGGTCGAACACGATGGTATTGCTCGGGCGGTTGCCGGGAAAGGTGCGATGTACCGCGAGGCGGGCGGCGGTGTCCGCGTCCAGTCCCTGCGCCCTTGCCTCGGCAAGCGCAGTCTCGGTGGATTTGCCGCGCAGCAGCGCCTCGGTCTGTGCAATGCAGTTGGCGAGCAGGATTTCATGATGCCCGGGCAGCGGCCATTCGCTGTTGGCGGCGACGATGAAGTCGCAGGGGGTCGCCTGGGTGCCCTGGTGCAGGTGCTGGAAGAACGCATGCTGCCCGTTGGTGCCCGGCGCGCCCCAGATAACCGGCCCGGTGGCGTAGTCGACCGGACGGCCCGCCCGATCCACGCGCTTGCCGTTGCTTTCCATGTCGAGCTGCTGCAGGTAGGCCGGAAACCAGGCGAGGTCCTGCGCATACGGCAGCACTGCGTGCGTGGTCGCGCCGAGAAAGTTGCCGTGCCAGATGCCGATCAGCCCGAGCAGCGCCGGCAGGTTGCGTGGCAGGGGCGCGGTGCGGAAATGCTCGTCCATCTCGTGCGCCCCGGCGAGCAGTTCCTCGAAGCGCTCGAACCCGACTCCCAGCGCGATCGGCAGGCCGATGGCCGACCACAGCGAATAGCGTCCGCCGACCCAGTCCCAGAAACCGAACACCCGGTCGGGCGGCACGCCGAACTGCGCAGTGGCGTCGAGGTTGGTCGACACTGCGGCGAAGTGCCTGGCGACGACCGCTTCCGCCGGACTGCTTCCCTGTATGCGAGTAAGTAGCCACTCTCTGGCAGATCTGGCATTGGTCAGAGTTTCCTGCGTAGTAAAGGTCTTGGAGGAAACGATGAACAAGGTGCTTTCGGGGTCCAGGCCAGCCAGCGTTCCGGCCAGGTGCGCGCCATCCACGTTTGACACGAAATGCGATCGCAGCTTTTGCGAGGCAAACGGTGCGAGGGCCCGGCATGCCATCAGCGGGCCGAGGTCGGAGCCACCGATGCCGATATTGACCACGTCGGTATAGGCGCGGCCGGTGAAGCCGGCATGCGCGCCGGCGCGAACGCCGTCGCAGAACGCGCGCATTTGCTCGAGCACGGCCACGACCCCGGGCATCACGTCCCGGCCATCCACCATGACCGGGCGTCCCGAGCGGTTGCGCAGCGCCACGTGTAGCACCGCGCGCTGCTCGGTGATGTTGATCCTGCTACCGGCGAACATGGCGCCGATCTGCGCCGGGACGTGCGCGTCCTCGGCGAGCGTGGTCAGCAGGCGGAGCGTCTCGCGGGTGAGGGGATTCTTCGAGAAGTCCAGGTAAAGTCCCGCGGCCTCCGCCGCGAAATCCCGGGCACGTGCCGGATCCTCGGCAAATAACTCCAGCATGTGCTGGCCGCGCAATTGCCGGGCGTGCGCAGTCAGGGCTTGCCAGGCAGGGCGTTCGGTCAGGCGGGGCATGTTCTTCGTTTTGGTATCGGGCGGAGCACAGCCGCGATTCTAAGGCGCAGCCGGTGCCTGGCCGAAATCCAAAAAAAGAAGGGCTCCCGGATCGCTCCGGGAGCCCTTCAGTCCCTCGGGGGGAGGAGGGGGTGTTTCTTCAGGCAGCCTTTTTCTTCGAGGTCGCGCCGGTGGTAGCGGAGATCGCAGCTTCGGTGTTCTCGGTGGCCTGCTTGCTCGCCTTGGAGAAAGCGTCATAGGCCTGGTTCGCTGCGGCCATCGCGGACTTCACCGCGGCTACCGCCACATCCGATCCGGCCGGGGCGTTCTTGGCGGCTTGGTCCAGTGCGGAAGCGAAAGTCTTGTTGAACTCCACCACGCGCTGTTCGAATAGTTTGGTCAGTTCGGCCTGGGTTTCGGACAACACGCCGTACACCGTCTTGAAGTAGCTCGTGGTCTTTTCGGCGGTGGGCTGCGCCCAGGTGGTGCCGAGAGAGGCGAGGGACTGCGCATCCTTCGCTTCGGTCAGCGCCTGCGCGCCTTTCATTGCGTCGGCGAAAGTCGCCTTCGCGGTCTTGAGGTTGATCTCCATGAGGCGCTCGGCACCGCTCGCGGTAATTCCGGCCAACTCAATCATGGTTTCCAGATTCTCTTTTTGCGCTGCTGCGACTTGCTCGGGTACGTTGTACATCCAGCCTCCAGTAGAAGTTCTGTTGCGTGTGAATAATAGACGCCGTCTAAGATGCTTCCCGTGTGCTGTTCTTGTATGGTGCGCCGCACAATCTGACGCCATTGTACCGACTAAAACAGGTCTGTCAATGGCAATGCTCCGCTAGCGGACAGTATAGGCCAAGTATTAGTTATTAATTATTCATATAGTTATGATTTATAAGGGACGGTCCTGCTGTGGAAGTTGTATTTCGAGCCTTGATTCGCGCTGCCGCAAATCTACCCCATCCGGCGGTGTTCGCGGTGCTGCTGGTGCCGGTGGCGGTTGCCGGCGTGCTTTGGCTCGGCCTGGCGTGGTGGTTCTGGGATTCGTGGACCCTGGCGGTGCAGAACCTGCTGGCTAACATGGGCAATGACAGCTGGCTCGCCCATTTTGATGTGTCGCACTTCGCCGGCATTGCCGCCGCGGTACTGGTGCTGCTGCTGCTCGCGCCCGCAGTAATTGCGACTGCGGTCCTGGTCGCCGCGGTGTTCGCGATGCCGATCCTGGTGGAGCTGGTCGCGAAGCGCGGCTATCCGCTGCTGGAACGCAAGAAAGGTGGCACGCTTGCCGGCAGCATATGGAATGCTGCGGTCGCCCTGATCAGTTTTGCGGTGCTTTGGGTTGCAACGCTACCGGCGTGGCTGTTCGTGGGGCCCTTCGCTCTGGTAATCCCGTTGCTGCTATCCGCCCAGCTGAACCAGCGCCTGTTCCGTTACGACGCGATCGCCGAGCACGCGAGCGCCGAGGAAATTCATGGTTTCGTCGAGCAGCGCTGGCACCTGTTGTTCACGCTGGGGCTATTCACCGGGCTGCTGTACTTCGTGCCGGTCGTGAACCTGATCGCGCCGGTCTATGCGGCGCTCGCGTTCATCCACTTCGGACTGATGGAGTTGGAGCAGGCACGTGCGGATCGAAAATGGGCGGATGAAAATCGGCTGGCGGAAGGCGGTCAATAGACAGCAATTGACGACACGGGGAGCGAATCCGCTCCGCGGCCGCCGTGCCCTTCAGCGTCGTCTATTCACCGTTTCCCGGTTTCTCAGACCCGCTCGTAAATCGCAGCAATCCCCTGCCCGCCACCGATGCACATGGTCACCAGCGCGTACTTGCCGCCGATGCGCGCAAGTTCGTAGAGTGCCTTGACGGTGAGAATGCAGCCGGTGGCGCCGACAGGGTGGCCGAGCGCGACCGCGCCCCCGTTCGGGTTGGTTTTTTTCGGGTCGAAGCCGAGATCTTGCGCAACCGCGCAGGCCTGCACCGCGAACGCCTCGTTCGATTCGATCACGTCCATGTCGGAGACTTTCAGTCCCGCCTTCTCCATCGCCACTTTCACCGCGGGGATCGGGCCGAGACCCATCAGCGTCGGCTCGACGCCGGCGTGGCCGTAGGCAACCAGGCGCGCCATCGGCTTGAGCCCCTTCTTCTCCGCGGCCTTGCGTTCCATCAGCACCACGGCGGCGGCGCCGTCGTTGATGCCGGAGGCGTTGCCCGGCGTCACCGAGCCGTCCTTCTGGAACGCCGGCCGCAGCTTGGCGAGGTCGTCGATCGTCACGTCGGCACGCACGTGTTCGTCGGTGTCGAATACCTTGGTGCCCTTGCGGTCCTTGATCTCGACCGGCAGGATCTGCTCCTTGAAGTAGCCCTTGGCGATCGCGTTCGCCGCGCGCTGATGCGATTCCACCGAGAAGGCATCCTGCTGCTCCCTGGTGAAGCCGTATTGTTTTGCGACGTTCTCTGCGGTTACGCCCATATGAATGCCGTGGAACGGATCGGACAGCGCGCCGATCAGCGCGTCCATCATCACCTGGTCGCCCATCTTGGTGCCCCAGCGCGCGGACGGGATCCAGTAGTTCGAGCGGCTCATCGACTCGGCGCCGCCGGCCACCGCCACATCGGCGTCGCCAAGCGCGACCACCTGCGCCGCGCTGACGATCGCCTGCAGGCCACTGCCGCACAGGCGGTTCAGCGTCATCGCCGGCGTTTCCTTCGGCACGCCGCCGTTGACCGCGGCAACCCGGGCGAGATACATGTCCTTCGGCTCGGTGTGGATCACGTTGCCGAACACCACGTGGCCGACTTCCTCCGGTCCGATCTTCGCGCGCGAAATCGCTTCCTTGACGCAGCGCGCGCCGAGATCCGTCGGCGCAAAATCCTTCAGCGAGCCGCCGAAATCGCCGATCGCCGTGCGCACGCCCGACACCACCACCACTTCACGTCCGTTGTTCATGTCAGTCTCCAAAAACGAAGAACGGCTCTCAACGCGGAGGCCGCAGAGGAAAATCAGAATCAATCACAAAGACACGAGGGCACAAAGCACCACGAGAAGAACTCGGTCACGTTTAGATTTGTGTTCGCTCTTCCAGGTGCCGGGTAGTTCGTCTTTCCTCCGCGCCCTCTGCGTCCTCCGCGTCGAGGGCCTGTTTTCTCAGCGCTCGACCGCGAGTGCCACGCCCATGCCGCCGCCGATACACAGCGACGCCAAGCCTTTCTTCGCGTCGCGTTTGATCATTTCGTGCAGCAGTGTCACCAGGATCCGGCAGCCTGAAGCGCCGATCGGGTGGCCGAGCGCGATGGCACCACCGTTCACATTGACCTTCGAAGTGTCCCAGCCCATGTCGCGATTGACCGCGATCGCCTGTGCGGCGAAGGCCTCGTTGATCTCCAAGAGGTCCAGGTCCTGCGGATTCCATCCGACCTTTTTCAGGCACAGCTTCGAAGCGGGAATCGGTCCGACTCCCATGATGCTCGGATCCACGCCGACCGATGAATAGGCCTTGATGCGCGCAAGCGGCTTGAGCTTGAGTTCCTCGGCTTTCTTTGCCGACATCATCAGCACCGCGGCCGCGCCGTCGTTGATTCCCGAGGCGTTGCCGGCGGTGACGGTGCCGCTTTTGTCGAAGGCGGGCTTCAGCCCGGCGAGCGATTCCGCAGTGGTTCCGGCGCGCGGATACTCGTCGGTGTCGAACACGACATCGCCCTTGCGGGTCTTGATGGTGATCGGCGCGATCTCGTCCTTGAACCGTCCCGCCTTCTGCGCGGCTTCGGCTTTCTGCTGCGAGGCGGCGGCAAATGCGTCCTGTTCCTCACGCGTGACTTTCCATTTCTTCGCCACGTTCTCCGCAGTGATGCCCATGTGGTATTGGTTGTATACGTCCCACAGGCCGTCGACGATCATGGTATCGACGAGTTTCGATTCGCCCATGCGCACGCCGTCGCGCAGGCCGAACGCCGCGTGCGGCGAGATGCTCATGTTCTCCTGTCCGCCCGCGATGACGATCTCGGCGTCACCCGCCTTGATCGCCTGCGCCGCGAGATGGGTCGCCTTCAGTCCCGAGCCGCACACCTTGTTGATGGTCATGCCCGGAACCATGTCCGGAATGCCGGCCTTGATCGCCGCCTGACGCGCCGGGTTCTGCCCGACGCCCGCGGTCAGTACCTGGCCGAGGATTACGTCAGAGATCTGGTCGGCTTTTACACCGGTCTGTTTCAGAAGCGCGGCGATGACATGCGCGCCGAGGTCCGCTGCTGGGGTCCTGGAGAGGGTGCCGCCGAACTTGCCGATCGCGGTGCGCACCGCGCCGACGATGACTACGTCGTCCATTCTGAACTCCTCACGAGTGGCCCGGTTCGGTCCGGGCTCGGGTCAACCGCGCTTGGGCAGCGATACGCCCTGGCGGAGAAAGAGGCCGGAGTTTACGCCCGGATTTCGCCGCTTGTCGAGAATAATGTTGCGCTGCGATATGTGTTAACGGCGTAAAAACATTATGTTAAGGACAAGGCTTTGCGGGCCTTCTAAGTCTGGCCGTGCTTGATCCGGGCGAGCTGTCTGCGGTCGCGCTTGGTGGGGCGGCCCTTCACCTGCGGTGCCGACTGCCGCTCCGCCTTCAGCACCGTAGCCCGGTCTTCCCGCGCCTTCCGGCTGTCCGGGCTCTCCTGATAGAGCTTCTGCGCCTCCACGGCGCGACCGCGCCGCTGCGACAGCGCAAGCACGGTAATGTCCCAGATGAACTGTCCGCTGCGCACATGCACGCGGTCCCCCGGCTTGAGCGGCTTGGCCGGCTTCACACGCTCACCGTTTACCTGCACCTTTCCGCCCTCGATCGCGGCGGCGGCAATCGACCGCGTGCGGAAGAAGCGGGCCGCCCACAGCCACTTGTCTACACGAACTGGCTCGTTCGAGTCATCCATCCGATTTGAAAGTTAGCATGGCGGCCCGCCACGCGCCCCTTCCCGCAAACGGGGCTGCGCCTAACGGGTCTGGGGCGCCTCCGCATTCTTTCCTTTGCGCTCTTTGCGCCTCCGTGGTGAGACCGCACGCTCAATGCCGCGTCTGCGGCGCATGCATGGTGACTTCTGACGCGAATACCTGCTCGGCGTCGACTGCGTCGAACTCGTAGTGGCGGCCGCAGAATTCGCAGTCGACTTCGATGGTGTCGCGTTCTTCCAGGATAGACAGCACTTCCTGGCGTCCGAGCATGCGCAGCATCGAAGTGACCCGCTGGCGCGAGCAGGAGCAACGGAACGCGATCGGGCGCGAGTCGAACACGCGCACGTCTTCCTCGTGATAGAGGCGCCGGATGATCTCCGTTGCCGGCAACAGCAGAAGTTCCTTCGCGGTGATCGTTTCCGCGAGTGTCACCGCGCGGTTCCACGCATCGGCGTCTTCGCCTGCAGGCACCGGCAGTTTTTGCAGCAGCATTCCCGCGGCCTGCCGCGAATCGGATGCCAGCCACAGGCGCGTTTCCAGCTGCTCGGATT
>DATKEK010000088.1:0-19864 GCA_035512195.1 Burkholderiales bacterium | reverse complement strand
ATGCCGATCGCGGTGGTCTCCTTGTCCCGCATCTCGCCAACCATGATGATGTCCGGATCGGCGCGCAGGAACGCGCGCATCGCGGTGGCGAAGTTCAGCCCGGCCTTGGGGTTCATCTGCACCTGGCGCAGACCCTTCTGTGTAATCTCGACCGGATCCTCCGCGGTCCAGATCTTGGTGTCCGGCGTATTCAGATAGCCGAGCACCGAGTGCAGCGTAGTGGTCTTGCCTGACCCGGTCGGGCCGCAGACGAAGAACAGGCCATACGGTTTCTCCACCGTCGCTTTCAGATTCTCGAGGTTGTGATCCGACAGGCCGAGCTTGTCGATCGGGATCGGCTCGCCGGCGGCGAGAATACGCATGACGATGTCTTCCACGCCCCCAGCCGAAGGAATGGTCGCCACCCGCAGTTCTATGTCCAGCGGACCGAACTTCTTGAATTTGATCTTGCCGTCCTGCGGACGGCGTTTCTCGGAGATATCGAGAT
This sequence comes from Burkholderiales bacterium, assembly GCA_035512195.1. GTDB lineage: Bacteria > Pseudomonadota > Gammaproteobacteria > Burkholderiales > Eutrophovitaceae > DATKEK01. The sequence continues at coordinate 19,377 of DATKEK010000088.1, read as the reverse complement.
CGCACATGATCTTGAGCCGCGCCACGATCGCGTTGCGGTAACTCGCGGGCACGGATATGTAGGGGGCTAGGGTGCCGTCCTTGCGGAACCGCACATCGGTCTTGCCTTTGCCGGGATAGGGTTCGATATGAATATCCGACGCCCCCTGGTGATAGGCGTCCACGATGATCTTGTTGACCAGCTTCACGAGTTCGTTGTCCTGCGCAAGGGAGGCCTCGTCGGTTCCGCCACCGATTTCGTCATCGCTTTCGTCATCCATGACGGACAGCAGCTCGCCGATCGACGAGGACCCCATGGCAGACTCGGCGCCAAAAAGCTGATCCAGCGTCGCCTCGAACTCACGCCGCGTGCATACGCGATAAACCACCTTGTGCTTGGGGAAGATGTTGTTGACGATCCGGGAAGCCTTCACCCGCTCAGGATCGATGGTCAGGACGATCAGCCCCTCCTTCGCATCCTCGATCGGCACCCAGTGGCTGGATTCCACGAAATCGCGCTTCATGTTCTTCAGCAGATCCATGGGCTTGATCCGGTCCGGCTTGAATGGCTCGTACGGCGCGCCGAAGAACTTCGCCAGCGCATCCCCGATCGCCGACGGTTTCACCTGGAACTCATCCAGAAGAATGTCTTCTATATCGAGATTCTTGCGGCGCGCGGATCGCGTCGCAAGCTCCATCTCCTCGGCAGACAACACCGCATCGGTAACCAGAGCATCGTATTTTCCGCGCAGCATTGCCGCCGGGCGACTGCGTTGCTTGAGCGCAATGGCCAGCGTTTCTCCGAGGTGCGCCACCCCCTCCTCGGCAACGCGCGAAAACGGCTGGCCATTCTTGGCATTGATGACCTGCACCACGCCGATCAGTTCGTTGCTCGCTTCATCGACCACCGGCGACACCAACATCTGTTTGGTGCGGTAACCGGTTCGCGTGTCTACCGCCTTCAGGAAACGCAGTTGCGGATGGTGCGTGCGCAACTCGTTCTCGTCATACACATCCCTGATGTTGATGACTTTCTTGGTCAGCGCAACATAACCGGCGATGCTCTGCTCGTTGATCGGAAGTTTCAGGTCCTTGAATGACGCCAGTCCGGTCTTCACCTTCGACACGATGGTCGCCTTGTCATCGGCGAGAACATAGATTGTCAGGCGATCGGCATCGAACAGGGAACAGATATCTTGGGACAGCTCGAGCATGATCTCGTCGATGTTGCTCGTCGCATGGATCTTGTTCGTGACCGACTGGAGCTTCTTCTGAAACTCCAGTTTGTGCGACATCTCGGTCAGATTCTGACCTGCCTGTGGCTTTGCGTCGAAAACGGTACTCATGGCTTAACCCTTCCGGTGCCCGGCGGGTACGACACCCGCCATCCACTCTAAATTGATACCCGCCCGCTCGCAATCCGGCGGGTATGCGTCAAAATCTGAACACCTGTCCATTCGCCAGCATGCGGGGGTTGTAGTCGGCGGCACACTCTTCGACCTCCGCCATCGTCTGCGTTCCTTCGCCGGGCTTCAGGTGCGTGATGAATATGCGGGCCGGCCGTTTCAGTTTCCCGAGTTCTTCGGCCAGCATGGCCGGACAGAGATGCTTGGAGTTCTCCGCCAGGATCCGCTCGGTGTTCGGAAACGCGGTCTCGATGATGAGATAGCGCAGGTTGGTTATCTTGTTGACTTCCACCCACAGCGCGTCATTGGTGCAGGTGTCCCCGGTGAAAACGAGGCTTGCATCTCCACTGTCCAGCCAGTAGCCGACGGCCGGCACCACATGGTTGGCGGGCAACGGGGTGAAGCGCCTGCCCGCGAGGTCGACCGTCTCGCCGAGCCGGACGGTTTCCCAGCGCAAAAACGGTGTGGCCTTGCTCGGAATCTCGCTGAAGTCGGGCCAGATCCGCCAGTTGAAAATGTGCTCCTTGAGAATCTTCTGCGTCTCTGCGGTGCAATGCACGGTGAGCGGAGCCTCTCGCATCGGCCCCACCGTATCGACGATCAGCGGCAACGCCGCAATATGATCCAGGTGCGAGTGGGTGATGAACACGTGGTCGATTGCTTCCAGCTCGGAGAGCGTGAGATCGGCCACCCCGGTGCCGGCATCGATCAGCACGTCCTTGTCCACCAGCATCGAAGTGGTGCGCAGATTGCCGCCGATGCCGCCGCTGCAGCCGAGAACTCTGACTTGTAGTGTCATTTGGTGTCGAACTTGTAGGCGCCGTCCCAGCCGTCCTCGGGCGGATGGCGGCGGAACTCGGCGACTCTTCCTAGGAACAATTGATACAACCGCCGGTCTGGATATGCCCGCGACAGGTTGATCAGCTGCAATTCTGCCATGTCCCAGTCGCGCGCACGATACAGGCGGAGGGCCTGGCCCCAGAGCGTCAGTTCGTCCAGCTGCGGCTTTTCAATCTCGCCTTGCGACCCTATCGGCTCGAAGATGGCTACCGGTTCGTCCTTGCCTTTGACTTTCACCTTGTCGAGCTCGCGGAACACCACGTCGGGAAGTTGTGCGCGCGTGGTTTCGCCGACGATCATGCCTACACCGTACTGCCGGGTGATGCCTTCCAGCCGTGACGCCAGGTTCACTGCATCTCCCATCGCGGTATATGCGACCCGTATCTCCGATCCCATGTTGCCCACGCTCATGCGCCCGGTGTTAACGCCCACGCCTATGCGAATCTCCGGCCAGCCCTTGGCGCGAAACTCCGGCGCGAGATCAGACAGCACTTTGTGCATCTGCATCCCCGCCAGTACCGCGTTGCGTGCGTGCGCGTTGTCTGCGAGCGGCGCACCCCAGAAAGCCATGATGCAGTCACCCATGTACTTGTCGATCGTGCCGCGATGGCGATGGATCACCCGCGTGAGCGGCGTAAGAAACTCGTTCATCAGGCTGGAAAGCGCCTTCGGGTCCAGTCCTTCGGCGATCGTGGTAAAGCCTCGTACGTCGGTAAACAGCACCGTCATCTCGCGGCTGTCGCCTTCCATCGAGAACGCTGCCGGGTTCTGCGACATCTCGTCCACCAGTTCCGGCGGCACGTACTGCCCGAAGCGCCCGGCGATCTGCCGCTTTGCGCGCGACTCGACGAAGAATCCATAGGACATGTTCAGCGCAAACAGCATCAGAATCATCAGCAGGCCGGAGGCGAGCGGCAGCACCAGGTTTCCCTGTGACCACACCAAAAGATTGGTGCCGAAAACCGCTGCCAGCACCATCGCGGTGGCGATGGTCGCGCGCAGCGGATTGACGATCGGCAACAACAGCGCCATGAACACCCCGGAAAGCAACAACAGCACCACCTCTGCGCCAAGGACGTATGGCGGCCGCTGCCTGATGCTGCCGTCGAGGATCCCGGCAATCAGGTTTGCATGGATCTCGACACCGGGATAGACACTGGCTACCGGCGTTGCGCGCAGATCGAAAAGCCCGGGCGTGGTGGTGCCTACCAGTACGATCTTGTCGCGCAGGGTCTCGACCGGAAGTGTTGCGTTCAGCACGTCGGAAATGGACACATAGCGGAAGCTGCCCTGGCGGCCCCGGTAAGGCACCAGCGCGGCCACCTCGTCATCCACCGGAATGTGAAAAGACCCGACCCCAAGCCATTCGAGCCCTGGATAGTTCCGGCTCCACACGTTGCCCTCGGGAAATCCCGGCACGATCGGCGGCAGGCCGAGGCCCAGGCGCACCATCGCGAGTGACAGCGATTCGTAGTAGGCGCCGCGGTACTCCGCCAGCATCGGCACCCGCCGGGTGATCCCGTCGTCGTCCGGCAGCGGGTTGAAATGACCGCCGCTGGCCGCCGTTTCCTGCAGCAGCGACAGATTCGCTCCGTAGCCGGACCACGTGGTGAAAGCGATGTTACGACCGGTAAAGGTGCCGGCCGGAAACACCGGTGGCGGCAAGGTGCCGACCGCGGCAACGCTGCCGTCCTCGGAGGCGACATTGGTGAAGTAATAGCCGAGTACGATCAGCCGATTCCGGAGCTTCTCGGCGAAGATCCGATCGTACTCGAGTCGCGGGGCCAGGTGCTCCAGCGCCTGCTGGTACTGCTGATTGCCCTTCAACTCGTTTGCCGCAAGCGCCCTCAGCACGCCCAGACCCGAACTGTCATCCGGCTCCGCGAACACCACGTCGAAGCCGACGATGCCCGTCCGGTAATGATCGAACAACCGATCCACCAGCCGCGCCAGCTTGTCTCGGGGCCAGGGCCAGCGGCCTTCCCGTTCGAGGCTTCGCTCGTCGATGTCGACGATTACGATCCTGTCATCGACGCCGCCAGGCATGGTCATCCGCAGCCGGGTGTCGTAGCTGATCAGCTCGAGCCTGTCTACGAAGGGAATCTGGTAATAGCGCGCAGCGTGGCCGACAAACGCGAACACGATCAGCAGTCCGAGCCCGATGCGCACCAGATGCTTCTTCACTCCGCCTCCCTTGCCGGCGAGCGGATCTGACAACAAAGCTGTCGCAGCCGTCAGCCTGAACTTGTTATGGATCGATGCGTCGCCCGCCGGCCGCGGCGCGCACGTCGAGAGCTTGTTATGACTTGACGAAAAACTCCATCTTCACCCCGGCAAGCTCGATGATGTCGTGATCCTGCAGTTGGCGTGCCTGCGCATCGAGCGGCTTACCATTCACCGTTGGGAAGCTGGCGCCCTCGACATGGGTGATGAAGTATCCCTGCGGCCGTTTTGCGATGACTGCAACTTGCACGCCCGGCTTGCCAACCGTGGTAAGCGGCTTCGCCAGCGGCAGTTCCTTACCGGCGTTCGGTCCGGACAGAATCTGGATCGTGCCGACCGCCGCCGGCTGAGCCGGCTGTCCCGCGGGCTGCGCAGTTGCGGCGGGCGCAGCTTGGGGGGCTTGTGCAACCGCCGCAGCGACAGCAGGCGCGGTCGCCGCGCGCCCGGCCGGCTCGACATTGGTATCGACGAAATGCGGTGTGCTTTGCGTGTCGCTGGGGCTCTTCTGCTTCTGCGCATCGGCAGGCGGCGTGCGCAGAACCATGGTCTTCTCGAATTCCTGCTGATTCATCTTGCTCGGCTGTTCGTTCACGTACTTGAGCTTGTACTTGCCGATCTCGATCACGTCATTGTTCTGCAGGAAATGCTTCTTCACCGGCTGGCCGTTGACCAGGGTGCCATTGGTACTGCCGAGGTCCTCCAGGAAAGAATCGTTGAGGATCGTCATGATCATGGCGTGCTCGCCGCTCACCGCCAGATTGTCGATCTGGATGTCGTTATGCGGCTTGCGGCCAATGGTCAGGCGTTCCTTGTTGATTTCGTATTCCTTGACCAGTTGGCCGTCGAGACTGACTATAAACTTCGCCATGGATGCATCCTCGCAATGCTATTTGAGCCAGGAAAGAAATTTCGCCAGCCAGCCGCCGTTAGCCGGGAAGCCCTTCCGAACCTTGATTAATACCACCGACACATTATCGCGCCCGCCCGCATCATTCGCCATCTCGACCAGCTGTTCTGCCGCCAGCGGCAGATTCGCGCCCATGGTCTCAAGCGTGAGCTCGATATCCTCGTCCTCGACCATGTCGTTCAGGCCGTCGGAGCACAACAGGTAGATGTCCCCCTCACGAACTTCGTGGGTATGAACCTCCGCCTCGACTTCCGGCTCGATCCCGACCGCCCTCGTCACCAGATTCTTGTTCTGTGAGCGTTTGGCTGCCTCCCTGGTGATCACGCCGCTGTCTATCTGCTCCTGCAGCAAGGAATGGTCCCGTGTTATCTGCTCCAGCTTGCCGTCACGGAAACGATAGCACCGCGAGTCTCCGATGTGCGCCACCGTGAGCTTGTTGTCGCAAAAGAACGCGGCAACCAGCGTCGTGCCCATCCCGGCATACTGCGGCTGGGTATTGGCTGAGTGGTAAATCGACGCGTTCGCGCGAGCAATGACCTCTCTCAGCAGCGACGAGGCAACCAGCGTTCCGTTTCTCTGATCGACCACGTGCGGCTCCAGTTTCACCAGAGCCTCGCGGGTTTCGTTGGAGATCAGCGCGGTCGCGATGCCACTTGCCACCTCGCCTGCGTTGTACCCGCCCATTCCGTCGGCAAGCACGGCCAGACCGATTTCCACGTCGGTCACAATGCTGTCTTCGTTATGCGATCGCACCATCCCGGTATGGGTGGCCTTGGCGATCTCGAGTGCATCGCTTAACGTCATCATCCGCCGCTCCTTACAGCGCCACGTCCACGGTACCGAAGGCGGCGGCACAGTTGCGCAGCGCCTGTGCCATTTCCTCGGCGGTCGCGAAACGGTCGGCCACATCCTTGGCAAGCGCGCGGTTGATGATCTCCACCAGACATTCGGGGAGTGCCGGGTTGATGGAAACGATGTCCACCGGCGATTCATTCGCGATCTTGAACATGAGCTGGGTCATGCTGTCGCCGGAGAACGGCAGGCTGCCGCTACTGAGCTGGTACAGCGTCACGCCGAGCGAGAAGATGTCCGACTGACCGTCGATCTTTCTGCCGGCCAGCTGCTCCGGGGACATGTACGAGGGCGTACCCAGCACCATTCCGGTCTTGGTCTTGGACGAATCGGTGATTCGGGCAATGCCGAAATCGGTCACCTTGAGCGCATCGGCGTCGGGATCCCACATGATGTTGGCCGGCTTGATGTCCCGGTGCACGACATTCTGGCGGTGCGCGTAACCCAGTGCATCGGCGACCCTCTCGACCAGCGAGATCACCTTCGGCAGCGGCAGCAGGGCAGCCGGCTTGGTATGCGGCACCAGGTCCCTGCCTTTGAGAAACTCCATCGCGATATATGCAAGATCGTGTTCCTCGCCGGCATCGTAAATTGTGACGATGTTCGGGTGGTTCAGGCGACCGGCGGTTTCCGCCTCACGGAAAAAGCGCTCCTTGACGTCGGCGAGTTCATCGGCGTCGAACTCCTGGGAAAGCGCCATGGTCTTGATTGCAACCACTCGCCCGATCTTCGGATCCTTGCCCAGATACACCACCCCCATCGCGCCCTTGCCGAGTTCCTTCTCCACCTGGTAGCGCCCGAGCATCGGCTTTTCAACCGCGGCATTGTCCAGCACAAGCGTGCTGGCATTGGAGCGCGAACCTCCGCTGCCGAGGATGACCGTCTCGGACATCTGCTTCGCACGGGGCAGCTTCTGCTGGAGATCACGGAACTTCGGATTGAACGTCGCCATGTGCTCGTACACCGCCTGCGCCTTGTTGAACTGGCGCTTGCGCTCGAAGTCCAGTGCGAGGTTGTAGAGGTTGTCCATCAGCTGATTGTCCAGCGGGCATTTCCTGAACTTGTCGAATGCCATGTCGAGCTGGCCCTGACCCTGGAACGCAAGGCCTAGCATGCGGTTGGATTCGGCGGACTCCACGTCGGACTTCTGCTTCGCCCGCTCGGTGACGATGAACCGCTTGGTCACCAGCGCCAGGTGCCCAATCAGCAGCAGCGTGGCTGCCGCCATCAGATGGATCCACATCAGCTGGGTGGTCATCAGCATGAAATGGGTAACGAGCAGAGCCGTCAACAGCAGCGCGGTAAGCGCAGCGGCCATCCCCGCCCGCAGCCTCGGCAGCAGCAGGATGAGGTAGAGCGCGACCAGCAGAAACACGCCCAGCTCGACCCACAGCCCCCAGGTCGGCGCCACGAAGAAATCTTCCTGCAGAATGGAGGAGACCGAGTGTGCGAGGGTAACCACCGGCGGCATTGCCGCAGACACCGGCGTCACCTGATAGGTACCGACCCCGGCTGCGGTCGCGCCGATCAGAACCACTTTGTCGCGATATTTCTCTGCGGGAATGCGGCCGGTGATGACGTCATAGAAAGAATCGACTTGGAACGCGGGCCGGCCCTCGCGTTCCTTGTAGAAGTAGGTATACATCTGCAGGAACGGATCGGTGCCGATCGAAAGTCTGCCGAGCCGCACGCCCTCGGCAAGGTAGATCTCGATGTCCTCGGCCGCAAGATTCAGGCTGCGCGCGGCCAGCAGCGTCGAGAACGACGGGTAGTACTGGTCGTAGAAACGCACTACCAGTGGCTCGGTACGCGTGCTGCCGTCGACGTCGGGCGCCGCGTTCAGATGCCCGATCGCCGAAGCGTGCGCGGCAATCTGCTCGAGCGGAGTCGCAGCGGCCACGGTCGGCATCGGATACAGATTGGCGCCGGTCCTGTCGGTGACCTTGGTGACCCGACTGCGCAACACGAACTCCGGCAGCGGCCGGTCCGGGTTGCCGCGCGGCTCGCCCAATTGAAACAGCATCGGCAACGCAACGTTGCCGGCTGCCGCCACCGCTGCGGCCAGCTTGCGGTCGCTGTTCAGCGCATCCTCTGCCTCTGACAGCACGCCGGCGAACTCGAACAGGTTTTCCTGAAACGGTTCCGGCAGGTCATGATAAAGATCGATCAGGCGATGGACATAGGCAAGACCGGCATCGACCTGCGGTTCGAAGAAGAACGATGCGTACCCAACCACCTTGGCGTCTGCCCTAGCAAGCAGTTCGATCATCTGCGCGTGCACGTCGCGAGACCACGGCCAGCGTCCGATATTTGCGATGCTCTGGTCGTCGATCGCAATCACCGCCACCCTGTCGGACGGCGCGCGGTCGGACATGCGCACGCCGAGGTCGTAGGCGCCGCGTTCCACGCTCTGAATCAGATAACTATTGGTCGCGAACAGCAGCACGACGGCGACGACCAGTCCGAGGAACCAGTCCGTCTTCCAGAAAGCCGTCTTGTTCATCCCACCCGCCCTGAGATTTGCCCGGAGGCCAAATTGTTGGTTTTCTAGTACGTTATGCCGAAGTAGCGAGGAATTTTACGATATTTCTGTCCAAAGTCTATGATTTTTTTGAAACTGCTGGGGTCCGGCCGCACTGTTGGGGGTTGGTAACGCCAGGCCACAGGGTCTGTCGAACAGCGCGATTACGACTATCGCGTGATGTGCGTCGCCACCTCGCGCAACATCGGCACAACTCGAGGCAGAACCGCAAGGATGCGTTGCGCGCAGGCGCGCGCACAACGCCGACGGAGTTCGAGATCTAGATCGCCAGCGACAGCCCGGCAATCGCGCCGCCGAGCGCTGCACCCGCCAGCACGTCGATCGGGTAATGCAGGCCGAGGACCATGCGCGACAGCCCCACCAGTGCAGTGAATGGCAGCACCAGCCACGCGAAGCCAGGGAAGTAGGCGAGCAGCACCACGCTGAATGCAACCGCGTGCAAGGTATGCCCTGACGGGAAGCTGAACTGATCCAGCGGCGCGGCGTTGCAGGTGATCGCATGGTTCGCCTGGTATGGGCGCGGGCGGGAAGTTTTTGCCTTGAGCCACTTGTAAAGCACGGTACAAACCACTCCCGCGCCGAGCATGTGCGCCACCGCGGCAGCTGCTGCGACACCATGGCCGAGCATCAGCCAGACCATCAGACCGTACCAGAACACGCCATCGCCGAGCCGACTGACCGCGCGGAACAGTTTGCGTATCCAGTCGATCCTGCCGGCGCGATTCAGGCGCAGGCACAGCAGCTCGTCGTAGAGCAGCCACGACCGGTCGCCAGCGCGTCTAAGCATGCGCGGACTCCCGGCCCCGAATGGTGTCGAGCAACACCGCCTCGAAATCCGCGAATACCTTTTCCCAGTCGATGGTTTCGGCGGTGGCGCGTGCAGCCGCACGAAGTCCACCCATGCCCCGGGGATCCGATGCCAGCCCCCGGGCCTGTCCGGCGAAATCGTCCGCGTCTCCGCAGCGTGCGAGCCTGCCGTTCTCGCCGTGCACGATGTGCTGTTGCGCCGCTGCATAGTCGTAGGCGACCACCGCCAGCCCGCTTGCCATTGCCTCCAGCGTCACGTTGCCGAAGGTCTCGGTCAGGCTCGGAAACAGGAACACGTCGCAGGAGGCGTAGTGCGCGGCCAGGTCTTCGCCGCTGCGCATGCCAACGAACACATGATCCGGATGCTGTTTCTGCAGCGTGGCGCGCTCGGGCCCGTCTCCTACCCAAACCAGCCGCGCCCGGGAATCGACTGCGTGCATCGCGTCGAACGCGTGCACCACCAAGTGCAAATTCTTTTCCGGCGCCAAGCGGCCGACGTAGAGCGCAACCGGCGCACTTTCGTCGGTTCCCCACGCCTTGCGCAGGGCCGCCAGCCGCCGGGCGGGCGAGAACAGGCGCGTGTCGACACCGCGCGCGACCACACGCACGCCCTGGTAACCGTCGCGCTCGAGCGCATGGCGCAGGGCATCGGTCGGCACCATGGTGGCGTTCGCGCGGTTGTGGAATCTGCGCAGGTAAGCGGAGATCGCCCCCTTCAGGAAGCCGATGCCGTAGTGCCGGCTATAGGCGTGGAAGTTGGTGTGAAACCCGGTGGACAGCGGCAGGCGCAGCCTGGCGGCCGCGGCCAGTGCCGACCAGCCGAGCGGCCCTTCGGTCACGACATGCACGACATCGGGCCGTTGCGCCGACCAAAGACGGATAAGCGCCTGCTTCGCCGGCAATCCGAGTCGCAGACCCTGGTAACGCGGAATGGGAATGCCGCGGCTGAGAATTTCCTCGAGGCGCTCGCCACGCGCCGGCGTGTCGGTCCGGTGCTGGCGCGGCCGGATCAGCTGCACCCGGTGTCCGCGCGCCTGCATTGCGCCGACCGTACGGCCGATGGTCATGGCGACGCCGTTTATTTCGGGTGGAAAGGTTTCCGTGACAACGGCGATCCGGAGGCCGCGAGAAGCCGGAGGAAGCTCCCGAAGTGCAGAGGCATTGCTGTGCATGCGCGGCACACTGTGCCGGCGCGTGAAGTCACTGCGATGACAGTCTGGTTACAATCGCGTGACGGTGCAGCCGCCTGCCGCAGGATCAGCCGAACAGAATCAGCAGCCAGACCACCGCCACGTTGACCAGCGATAGGAATACCGCCGCGCTGCCGATGTCCTTGGCACGCTTGGCCAGGCGGTGGCTTTCCAGCGAGATGCGGTCCACCGCTGCTTCGATCGCCGAATTCAGCAGCTCGACCACCAGCACCATTAGCACGGCAGCGATCATCAGCGCCTTGCCGAGTCCGGACACCGGCAACAGCAGCGCAATCGGGATCAGCGCCGTCGCCAGCAGGACTTCCTGGCGAAAGGCGTCCTCGTGCTTGAACGCTGCACGCAGGCCATCGAACGAGTAGAGCAGCGCATTCAAAATGCGCCGGATACCGGTCTTGCCTTTGTGCGGACTTTCTACGCTGCCGGAGTCCATCTCAGGTCCAGTTCCCGCGCAGCCTTGACGTCGTCTAGCCGGCGCACCGGGGTTGAATAAGGCGCGCCCTTCACGGTCGCCGGTTGCTCACGAGCTTCACGCAGGATCTCCTGCATCGCCGAAACGAACGCGTCCAGCGTCTGTTTCGATTCGGTCTCCGTCGGCTCGATCAGCAGGCATTCCGGTACCAGCAACGGAAAATACGTGGTCGGTGCGTGGAAGCCCTTGTCCAGCAGGCGCTTGGCGAAGTCCATCGCGCCGATGCCGGTTTTCTCCTTCAAGTCCCTGAGCGTCACGATGAATTCGTGACTGGCGCGGCGGGTGGGATACGCGATCTCGAAGCCGGCCTTGCGCAATCGCGACATTAAATAGTTGGCGTTCAGCGTCGCATACTCAGCGACGCGCTGCATGCCGTCGCGGCCGAGCATCCTGGCGTAGATGTATGCGCGCAGCAGCACGCCTGCATTGCCCATGAACGCCGACAGCCGGCCAATCGATTGCACCCGGTCACGCTCGGTGAGCGTGACATAGCGTTCGCCCTCGCGACCGATGATCGGCACCGGCAGGAAAGGCAACAGCCGCTCCTGCACGCCAACCGGCCCGGCGCCGGGACCGCCACCGCCATGCGGCGTCGAAAACGTCTTGTGCAAGTTCATGTGGATCACATCGAATCCCATGTCTCCCGGGCGCACCTTACCGAGAATGGCGTTCAGGTTGGCGCCGTCGTAGTAGAGCAGCCCGCCGGCGCCATGCACGATGTCGCGAATCCGCTCGATGGTGCGCTCGAACACGCCGAGCGTGGACGGATTGGTCAGCATCAGGCCGGCGGTCTGTGGGCCGACCGCGCTTTCCAGCGCCTGCAAATCGACGTTGCCCTCGCGGTCGGTGCGCACTTCGCGCACCTGATACCCGCACATGGTGGCAGTCGCCGGGTTGGTGCCGTGCGCCGCGTCCGGCACGATGATCTCGTTTCTCGCCGAGTCGCCGCGCGCGCGGTGATACGCGCGGATCATCGCCACGCCGGCGAACTCGCCCTGCGCTCCCGCCATCGGCGCCAGGCTCACGCCCGCCATGCCGGTCACCTCCTCGAGCATCTCCTGCAGTTCGTACATGCATGCGAGAAAGCCCTGCCCGGTTTCGTCCGGCGCCAGCGGATGCCGCGACAGGAAAGCCGGCAGCATGGCCAGCGAATTGCAGGCGCGCGGGTTGTATTTCATCGTGCACGAGCCGAGCGGATAGAAATGCGTGTCGATCGAGAAGTTCTTCTGCGACAGGCGCGTGTAATGCCTGACGGCGTCCATCTCGGAGACTTCCGGCAACAGCGGGGCATCGGTGCGCAGCAGGTGCGCCGGCAGATCGTCCGGTGCCGCATGCGCCGGCGCCTGCGCAAGTGCGCGTCGCCCGTCGATGGATAGATCGAATACCAGCATGTTCTTGCGTCTCTCGTCGTTATCGCGCGCAGGATAGCGCGGGGTCGCTACCAGATTATTTCAGTGCCGCCAGCGCCGCCGCGTAGTCCGGTTCGTTGGCGATCTCCGGCACCAGCTGCGAGTGCAGCACCTTGTCGTTCTCATCCACCACCACCACGGCACGCGCGGTCAGGCCCTTGAGCGGCCCGTCCGCGATGTCCACGCCGTAGGCCGTGTGAAAATCGCGGTTGCGGAAGGTGGACAGTGTCACTACGTTATTCAGTCCCTCGGCCCCGCAGAAACGCGACATGGCGAACGGCAGGTCGGCGGAAATCACCAGCACCACCGCGTTGCGCGCCGCCGAAGCCTTTTCGTTGAACACCCGCGTCGACTGCTGGCAGGTCGGCGTGTCCAGGCTCGGCACGATGTTCAGCACCTTGCGTTTGCCGGAGTAAGTCTTGAGTGGCACGTCGGCGAGATCCTTGCCGGTCAGGACAAAAGCGGGCGCGGAATCGCCCGGCTGCGGCAGTTTGCCGGACACGGAAACGGGCTTGCCCTTCAGGGTGACAGTCGCCACAGGATTGCTCCTTTCCCGGTTGTCAGATGGTCAGTAAACACAAAAGCGTGCAGTCATGTGTCAGGCGGCTGCGCGCAGGCAGTCTGCCAGCGCTTCGGCATAGCGCCGGATGTCCTCGGGTGTCTTGGTCTCGGTCGCGCACACCAGCATGGCGTCGCCCAGTTCGGGGTAATGCCCGGAGAGGTCCAGGCCGCCGAGAATGCCGTGTGCGCGCAGTCCCGCCAGCACCTGCGCGGCCGGCTGCGGCAGCGCCACCACCGCCTCGTGGAATACCGGGCCGCTGAACTGCGGTCGCACGCCCGGGATGCGCGCCAAGCTTTCCACCAGCGCAACCGTATTCGCGTGCGAGGCGCAAGCGACCCGTTTCAGCCCCTCGGGCCCGAGCATCGCCAGGTAGATCGTCGCCGCGGTAACCGTCAGCCCCTGGTTGGTGCATATGTTTGAGGTCGCCTTGGAACGGCGGATATGCTGCTCGCGCGCCTGCAAGGTCAGGGCGAAACCGGGGCGGCCATCCAGATCGACGGTGCGCCCGACGATGCGTCCGGGCATCTGCCGCACCAGCGACTGCCTGCACGCCATGAAACCGAAATAGGGCCCACCGTTTGCCAACGGCACCCCGAGCGGCTGGCCCTCTCCGACCGCGATATCGGCCCCGCCGCTGCCCCACTTGCCGGGGGGCTTGAGCAGCGCAAGCGATGTCGGATTGACGCAGGCGATTGCCAGCGCGCCGGATGCATGCGCGAGGTCGGTCAGCGCATCGACGTCTTCCAGCCTGCCGAAGAAGTTCGGTTGCGGCACCACCAGCGCGGCATATTCTCCATTCGCGGCGGCCTTCACCGCGGCGGGCAGAATCCGTCCTTCTTCGGTACAGCAGGCCACCTCGACGACCTGCACGTCCTGGTTCGACACGATGTCGCGCACCGTCTTGCGGTACGTCGGGTGCACGGTGACCGGCATCAGGATGCGCCGCGCCGACTTGTGCAGGCGTACCGCCATCAGCACCGCTTCCGCCAGTGCAGAAGCGCCGTCGTACAGGCTGGCGTTGGTCGCGTCGAGTCCGGTCAGGGAGCACATCATGGTCTGGTATTCGTACAGCAGCTGCAGCGTTCCCTGGCTCGCCTCCGCCTGGTAAGGCGTGTACGCAGAATAGAACTCGCCGCGGGTTGCAATCTGCCAGACTGCTGCGGGAATGTGGTGCTCGTAGGCCCCGGCACCGATGAAATTCAGGAAATCGTCGTCGCGGCGCGCCCGCCCGTGCATCAGGCGCGTGACCTCCATTTCGCTCATGCCAGGCGGAATTGCCGGCAGGCCGGCGGTCTTGAGCGTGTCCGGTATCTCGTCGAAAAGCGTCTCGATCCGCTGCGCGCCGATCTCGGCGAGCATGTCGCGGATGTCTGCTTCGGTATGGGGAATAAACGGCATGGAAATCTGGCGTGCTCGATTGTCGAACTGGAAACCTGGGGCGTATTCAAAAGGCAGGCGACAGAACCGGGCCGGAAACTGCGCCCGGGAAGTTTTTAGTGCGCTTCCGCCTCCACCAGTTTCCGGTATCCGGGCGCATCGAGCAATTTTTCGAGCTCAGCGGGATCGGCAGGTTTGAGTCTGTACATCCACGCGTCGTATGCGCCGTCGTTGATCTTCTGCGGTGCGGCGTCCAGTTCGTCGTTGCTGGCCACCACTTCTCCGGAAACCGGCGCGTAGATATCGGAAGCGGCTTTCACCGACTCGACCACACCGCATTCCTGGCCCTGCTTCAGCTGTTTTCCGACCGTCGGACGCTCGACGAATACCAGGTCGCCGAGCAGATCCTGCGCGTGATGGGTAATACCTACCGACAGCGTGCCGTCGGGCTCGGTGCGCACCCACTCATGGGTGGCGGTGTATTTCAGGTCGGCGGGGATGCTCATTCTGGTTGTTCCTCCGGTTTATCGGTCCGCGACCGCCCCGATCAGGCTCTTGCCCCGGCGGACGAACGGATATTTGACCGTTCTCGCCTTCAACAGCCGGTCGCGCACCTCAACAGATACTTCCTGGTCCGGCGTCAGGCCGGCCGGCAGCCTTGCCATCGCAATCGAAACGCCGAGCGTCGGCGAGAACGTGCCGCTGGTGATCTCGCCGTCACCATATTCGGTGACCACTTTCTGATGCGCGCGCAGCACGCCGCGGTCCTGCAGCACCAGTCCCAGCGTCTGCTTCTTCGGCGGCGCCGCCACCAGCGCCTGTTTGCCAATGAAATCCCGCCCAGAGGCGAGCTCCACGGTCCACGCCAGGCCGGCCTCGAGCGGCGTGACCGATTCGTCCATGTCCTGTCCGTACAGGTTCATGCCCGCCTCCAGCCGCAGCGTGTCACGTGCGCCCAGCCCGGCCGGCGCCACGCCGGACTGCAGCAACGCGTTCCATGCGGGCGCAGCTTGCGCTGCAGGCAGCAGCATCTCGAAGCCGTCTTCCCCGGTATAGCCGGTGCGGGCAAAGAACCAGTCGCCGCAGGTCGCGCCGTGAAATGCCGCGAGCGATGCGGTAGCGGCGCGCGAATCCGCAAACGCCGCCCACACCTTGTCGCGCGCATTCGGCCCCTGCACCGCGATCATCGCCAACTCCCGCCTCGGCGCAACATCCACCGAAGGCGCGCTGCGCGCGCGCTGCGCATCGATCCACGCCAGGTCCTTGTCGGCGGCGGCGGCGTTCACCACCAGGCGATAGCGTTCCTCGCCGAGAAAATACACGATGAGATCGTCCAGCACACCGCCCTGCGGGTTCAGCATGCAGGAATACAGCGCCTTGCCCGGGGATTTCAGGCGATCGACGTCGTTCGCCAGCAGCGCCCGCAGAAAGACCCTGGCACCGGCACCGCCGATATCGATCGCGAGCATATGCGAGACGTCGAACATGCCGGCGTCGCGCCGTACGCGGTGGTGCTCCTCGATCTGCGACCCGTAATGCAGCGGCATTTCCCAGCCGCCAAAGTCCACCAGCTTGGCATTCAGCGCGCGGTGGGCCGGGTTAAGCGGCGTTTGCTTGAGCATCGACCTCCTTCAGGGATAGAAAAAATACACGCGGTAGCCGGCTGCGCGCACGTTGCCGGTATCCAGTGACAGCCGGACCGGCAACTCAGCGCGCGGCGGAAGTCCCTGCGGCATACGCTCCGGCTCGTCCAGGTACTCGCGCGGCAAGAACACACGTCGCGCCACCACCTGCTCCTGGGCATTGGTGAGGGTCAGCTCGAACGCCGGATAGTCCATCGCGACCGACGCGCGATTGCGCACCAACACGCTCAGCTCGATCTCGTTCGGCCGGCCCGGATCGACGAACTGCAGATCGGAAGTCTCGATGTGGATGCGCTCCGCCAGTCTCGGCAGCCCGACCTGGCATCCCATCCAGCTGCAGGCACGCTCGTAGAGCGCGCGCGTCTGCGGATACGTCACCAGAATCTCGCTGCGAAACCCGACCGCGGCCTGCGCCGCCGCAGCCAGCAGCATCAGCAGGGCAAGCGTCGCCCACAATCCGGTTCGCGGACGCGCCGGTGGCAGGCGGAACTCCCACTCGTACAGACTGGCCGCCGGGTCATCATCTCCCGGGGGGACCACCGGACCGGCTGTCGCACGCGCATCCGCAGCGCGCGAAGCCGCGCCAGACTCGAGCCGGTCCGCCGCGCTCTGCGCAACCCGATCGTCCGATCCGCCAAATTGTTCTGCCGTGTGCAGCGCGGCAACCAGCTCGGCCTGGTGAATTCCGGACGCAGCCTGGTCGGTCGCCGGCTCCTGCGCGGTCAGCGTGGCAAACGCGTCGAACACAGATTGGCAGTGCCCGCAGCGCACGCGCCCGCTGGACGCCTGCAAATCGCGTGTGGTGACCCGGAACACCGTGTCGCAATGCGGACAACGCGTATAAAGATTCACCCGCACCCTCCATCGGCAGGCAGGCGGCTGCCTTCCAGCCGGGCCCAGCCCTCCTCGACCACTGGCGGCCGCAATTCGAACCACTCGCGATAGCTTGCCGCCACCTCGCTTGCCTGTGCGGCCAATACGCCGGAAAGCACAATGCGGCCGCCGGGACGGGTCAAGCGGGCGAGCAGTGGGGCGAGCACTTTCAGCGGAGCGGAAAGAATGTTTGCGATAACCACGTCGGCAGGTAGCGGGGGAGCGCCGGCAGCGGGCTGGAACAGCGCGGCCACCCGGTTGAGAGACGCATTGTAGCGACTCGACTGGAGTGCCTGCGGGTCGATGTCGATACCGACCACCGGACCTGCCCCGAGCTTCACCGCGGCGATCGCCAGGATTCCCGAGCCGCATCCGTAGTCGATCACGGATTCGCCCTCGCGCAGATTGTCTGCCAGCCACTCGAGGCAAAGCCGCGTGGTGGCGTGGCTGCCCGTACCAAAAGCCAGCCCCGGGTCGAGGAGGATATTGGTCGCGGCGGGGTCGGGCAGGTCGTGCCAGGTCGGAACGATCCACATGCGCTGCGAGACCCGGATCGGCTGAAACTGATTCTGCGTGGTGCGCACCCAGTCGCGGTCGTCGAGCGGGCTCGCGCGCCAGGTCGGCAACGCATCCAGGCCGGCGAACTCGCGCGCCAGTTCGAGCGCTGCAGCGAGATCGCTGTCCGCGGGAAACAGCGCCGCCACCCGGTTATCGCCCCAGGCCAGCACCGGATCCTCTCCAGGCTCGGCAAAGATCGGCCGCTCCTCGCCGGATCCGGCGTGCCTGTCGGCGACATCCACCGAGACGGCCCCGGCCTCGAGCAAGGCATCGGTGAACGCTGCCACCGATGCCGCATCCAGCGTCATTTCGACTACGAACCAGGCGATGGCGCACCTCCGGGGAAGCCCGCATCCGGTCTGCCGGGTCTGCTAACCGCGGCTGAGCTTGGCGAGTTTTTCTTCCAGGTAATGGATGCTGGTACCGCCGCGCACGAAAGCGGTATCGACCATCAGGTCGCGGTGCAGGGGCAGGTTAGTCTGTATACCTTCGATCACCATTTCCGAGAGCGCCACCCGCATGCGTGCGATCGCCTGTTCACGGGTATCGCCGTAGGCGATCACCTTGGCGATCAGCGAATCGTAATGGGGCGGCACGAAATAGTTCTGATAAACGTGCGAGTCGACGCGGATACCCGGGCCGCCGGGGACATGCCACGAGGTGATCCGTCCGGGAGATGGCGTGAACTTGTACGCATGCTCGGCGTTGATCCGGCACTCGATCGCGTGCCCGCGAAAAGGCACGTCCTTCTGGCGGAACGGCAGTTTCTGTCCAGCGGCAACGCGAATCTGCGCCGCCACGATGTCGATCCCGGTGATCATCTCGGTCACCGGATGCTCCACCTGCACGCGGGTGTTCATCTCGATGAAGAAGAACTCGCCTTTCTCGTACAGAAACTCGAAGGTGCCGGCGCCCCGGTAGCCGATCTTGCGACAGGCTTCGGCCGCCCGTTCGCCCATGCGCACCCTTTCCCTGGCGGGAATCAGCGGCGCCGGCGCCTCCTCGATGATCTTATGATGGCGGCGCTGCATCGAGCAGTCGCGGTCGCCGAGGTGCACCGCATTACGGTGCTCATCGGCCAGCACCTGGATTTCGACATGGCGCGGCTGTTCGAGAAACTTTTCCATATAGACGGTCGGATTGCCGAACGCGGTCTTCGCCTCCTGCCGCGTCATCGTCACCGCGTTACTGAGCGCCGCCTCGGTATGCACCACCCGCATGCCGCGCCCGCCGCCGCCGCCGGTGGCCTTAATGATCACCGGGTAGCCGATTTTCCGTGCGATCGCGAGCATCTCCTTCGGATCCTCCGGCAGCGCGCCATCGCTGCCCGGAACCACCGGGACTCCGGCCTTGATCATCGCCTGCTTCGCGCTCACCTTGTCGCCCATCAGCCGGATGGTGTCGGGTCGCGGGCCGATGAACACGAAACCGCTCTTTTCGACGCGCTCGGCAAAGTCGGCGTTCTCCGACAGGAAACCGTATCCGGGGTGGATCGCCTCGGCGTCGGTGACCTCGGCGGCGCTGATGATCGCCGGAATGTTCAGGTAGGAATCGGCGGACGAGGCAGGGCCGATACAGACCGACTCGTCGGCCAGACGCACGTATTTCGCCTCGGCATCCGCCTCCGAATGCACGGCTACGGTCTTGATCCCGAGCTCGCGGCAGGCACGTTGAATCCGCAGCGCGATTTCGCCACGGTTGGCAATGAGGATCTTCTCGA
>DATKEK010000087.1:0-13012 GCA_035512195.1 Burkholderiales bacterium | reverse complement strand
GATCGCGCAGAAAGGCACGCTGCATTTCAGTTACCCGATCTACGCCGGCGGTGCGGTCGACGGCGTGATGTTCACCAGCCTCGACCTGGACGATTTCGGCCGTGAGGCGCTCGGCGGTCGCATGCCCCAGGGCACCGTGGTCACGGTCGCCGATTACGAGGGCGTGATCCTGTTCCGCGGCGTGGACAATGAAGGCAGCCAGGGACGCTCGCTGGAGGATCCGCGGCTGATCGCCGCAATCAACGAGCGGGAGCGCGGGCGCATCGAGGCCATCGGACCGGACGGAAGCAACTGGCTGTTTGCATTCGCGAAGGTTCCGGGCAGCGACGATCGCAGCGCCTTCGTGATCGCAGGGCTTTCCGAGGCCACGGCGCTGGCTGCCGCCCGCGGCATCCTGCCGGGCCAGTTGCTGGCGCTGGCTGTCGCATTGCTGATCCGGCTCGCTGCCGGGCGTCTTGGCGCAGGCGCCTATGTACTGCGGGAACTGCGGCAGCTGCAGGGCGCGGCCAGGCGGATCGCATCCGGCAACCTGAACGCGCGCGCCGGCATATCGGCGGGGCCGCGGGAGGTGGTGGAGGTTGCCGACCTTCGACGACATGGCGCAGCGCCTGCAGGCGCGGGGCGAGGAACGCGACCGCGCGGAGGCGGAGTTGCGGCGCAGCGAGGCCCTGCTCGCCAAGGCGCAGCAGATTGCAAAGCTCGGCAGCTGGGAGCGCGACCTCGAGATCGACAGAATTTATTGCTCGGAGCAGACCTACGAAGTTTTCGGCCTGACCAGGGCACAGTTGCCGGAGCCGGATTACGAGTCCTTTCTGGCGCTCGTGCATCCGGACGATCTTCCTGTCGTAACTGCGGCGAATGAAGACCTTTCACCGGATAAACCGATGCTCGATTTCCAGCACCGCATCGTGCTGCCGTCGGGCGATGTTCGCTGGGTGCATGAGCGCGGGAAAACGTTCTTCGGCGACGACGGAAGGATGTTGCGTCTGGTCGGTACGGTGCAGGACATCACCGCGCTGAAGAAAGCGGAACTCGCGCTCAAGGAAAGTGAAGAACGCTTCCGTGCGCTGACGGATTTGAGTGCCGACTGGTACTGGGAGCAGGATGAGGAACTGCGCTTCGTCGGCGTGGAACCCGAAGGACGCGAACCGTATGCGTTCTCGGAAGTGCTCGGGAAACGGCGCTGGGAGCTGCCGAACAATCGCGCGAGCGAAGAAGAGTGGGCGCGGCACAAGGCGCAGCTCGCGGCGCGCGTGGCGTTCCACGATTTCGTCATGGAGCGGCTTGACGACGGTGGGCGCGTGGCGGCCTACGTCAGCATCAGCGGGTATCCGGTATTCGACAATGGCGGCCGGTTCCGCGGCTATCGCGGCATCGGCAAGGATGTGACGGCGCGCGAGCGCGCGAAGGCCGAGGTCAGGGAGCTCAACCGGCGCCTTTCCACGCTGCTGGCCGAACGCACCGAGCGGCTGGAGGAAAGCGAGGCGCTGTTCGGCGCCCTGACCGACGTGGCGCCGCAGGTGGTGTGGGCGAGCGATGCCGACGGGGCAATCGTGTACTTCAGCCGGCGCTGGTACGACTACTTCGGCGGCAGCAGCGAGGAGTGGCTGGGCAATGGATGGGTCGCGGTGCTGCATCCGGAGGACAGGGACGCGCAACTGGAGAAATGGCTGCAGGCGACGCGCGACGGCACCGGCTACGAGACCGAGTTCCGTTGCATTGCCCGTGACGGCCGTATCGTGACGTTCTACTCGAACGCGGTGCCGGTGCGCGATGCCGGCGGGCGGGTGGTGCGCTGGGTCGGGGTCGACACCGATGTCACCGAACGCAAGCGCATGGAGGAGGATCTCGCACGCTCCAACCGCGAGCTCGAGGCGTTCTCCTATTCGGTGTCGCACGACCTGCGCGCGCCGCTGCAGGTGATCGACGGCTTCAGCGAGGCGCTGGAGCAGGATTGCGCGGACAAGCTCGATTCCGGCGGACTGCACTACCTGCAGCGCATCCGCTACAGCGCGCGCTTCATGGGACAGCTGATCGACGATCTGCTGAACCTGGGCAGGGTCTCGCGCGCGCAGTTGTCGCTGGAGCGGATCAGCCTGACCGCGATGTGCAACGAGATAGCGAACGATCTGCGCGCCGCGGAGGGCGGCCGGGACACTGTCATCAGCATCAGCGAGGGCCTCGAGGCCACTGCCGATGCGCGCCTGATGCGCGTTGCCCTGCAGAATCTGCTTTTGAATGCCTGGAAATTCTCCGCTAAGAAACCGCAGGCTTTGATCGAAGTCGGCGAATTGGTACAAAATGGCGAGCGCACGTTCTTCGTGAGGGACAACGGCGCCGGCTTCGACATGCAGTACGCGAACAAGCTGTTCGGCGTGTTCCAGCGCCTGCATGCCGCCGAGGAGTATGCCGGGACGGGTGTCGGCCTGGCGACCGTGAAGCGCGTGGTGGAGCGGCACGGTTGCCGGGTCTGGGCGCGGGCTGCGCCCGAACAGGGCGCAACCTTCTTTTTCACCCTGCAAGAGGGCAACTGAATGAGATCGAAGACTCTGCTGCTGGTCGAGGACAATCCCGATCACGAAGAGCTTACCCTGCGCACCCTGCGGCAGAACAAGGTGATCAATGAAATAGTGGTAGCGCGCGACGGCGAGCAGGCGCTCGATTACCTGTTCGGACAGGGCAAATACGATGGCCGCGACGTTTCGCAGCAACCGGAACTGATCCTGCTCGATCTGAAGCTGCCCAAGATCGACGGGCTGGAGGTGCTCGCGCGGCTGCGCAAGGACGAGCGCACCGCGCTCATCCCGGTGGTGATTCTGACTTCCTCGAGCGAAGAGGAGGACATGGCAAAAAGTTACAAGCTTGGTGCCAACAGTTATGTGCGCAAGCCGGTCAGCTTCTCCCAGTTCACGGACCGCCTGCAGCAGGTGCAGGTTTACTGGCTGCTGGTGAACGAGTCTCCGACCAAGGGTGGCTGACCGCCCGTCCGTTTGGGCAGGCGCGCAGAACGATGCCAATCCGCCGGCTGCTGCCAACACTCAGGTCGCGCCTGCTGGCGCTGGTGCTGGCGGCCTTCGTGCCGGTCATCCTGCTCGCTGTAATAGCTGTGGTCCAGCAATGGAGATACCTCTACGAGGAATCGCATCGGGAGCTCGACCGTCTGACGCTGCTTGCGGCGGCCAACCAGCAGCGCGTGATCGAGGGCACGCGCCAGATCATCCAGGTGCTCTCGCGGTCGCCGCAACTGCTCGACCCCGATCCGGAAATATGTGAAGCCTTCCTGCGGCCGATGCTTGGCGTCCACGACTGGTTCGCGAACTTCGGGGTCATCGGCACGGACGGCTATCTGCGCTGCCATGCACTCGGGCCGGGCGGGCTCTACCTTGGCGATCGGCGCTACTACAGGGAGGCGATGCGGCGCAGAGGATTCGCGGCCGGGGTGTTCCAGATCGGCCGCGCCACAGGGCACACCACGCTGAACCTGGCAAAGGCGGTCCAGGGCGCGCAGGGCGGAATCGAGGCGGTGGTGTTCGCTGCGGTGGACCTGAACATAGTTGCCGACATCGCGCGCGCCACGGAACTGCCGGATGGCGCTTCGCTTACGGTCTTCGACCGCGACGGCGTGGTGCTTGCGCGCAAACCGGATCATGAAGCCTGGGTGGGCAAACCGCTGCATGACGCAGCTATCGCCCGCGCCGCGCTTGCGGGCGCGACCGGGCACCTGGAGCTGAACGCGCAACGCGGCCGCCGTCACGTGGCGCATGCCGCGGTGAGCGGTCTGCCCGAGCCTGCGATGTTTGTCGCCGTTGAACTGGACGACCGTGCGTTGGCTGGTGCGGTGGCGCGCGTGCTGTCGGGATACCTGGCGGTGCTAGTGGCGGTCATGCTGCTGGCGCTGGCGATTGCCTGGTGGGCCGGTACCGCACTGGTAGTGCGACCGGTACGTTCGATCATGGATACCGCGGAGCGAATCGGCTCCGGCGATCTGGCTGCGCGCACCGGGCTCGCGGCGGGCGAAGGCGAGCTCGGACAGCTTGGCGCCGCGTTTGACGACACGACACGGGTGCTGGCGGAGCGGCTGGTTGCACTGGAGCAGGCGGAGAAAGAATCAGAGGCAAACGCGCGTGCCTACCGGCAGCTTTTTGCCGAGAACCCGCTGCCAATGTGGGTATTCGATCGCGAAACGCTGTTGTTCCTGGAAGTGAACGACGCGGCACTGAAGAAGTACGGTTATACGCGCGGCGAGTTCCTCGACATGACCCTGCGCGATATCCGGCCTGCCGAGGAACTGGAGCGAATGCAGCAGTATCTTCGCGCCGCGCCGTCCGGCCCGTTCGAAGCCGGGATCTGGCAGCACCGGAAGAAGGACGGGTCGATCATGCTGATGCAAACCAGCACGCACGACACGCTGTGGCACGGGCGCACGGCGCGGCTGGTGCTGGCCTACGACGTGACCGAGCGCGAACAGGCGCGCGCGGCGCTGGATCAGCTGCAGGACCGCTATCGCACGCTGGTCGAGTTGTCGCCGGAGCCGATTCACATGCACCGCGACGGGCGGTTCGTGTTCCTGAACACCGCGGCGGTGCGTTTCTTCGCCGCGGACTCGCCGGAGCAGTTGATCGGGCGCAGCATTTACGACTTCATTCTTCCGGAGTACCACGCATCGGTCGAGGATCGTCTGGTCCGCCTGCAGCAGGGCGAAACCGTTCCGCGCGCCGATCAGCGTTTTCGCAAGTTGACCGGCGATTTCGCGGAAGCGGAGGCATCGGCTTCGCGCATCATGGACGAAGGCCGGCCGGCGATCGTGGTGATGCTGCGCGACGTGACCGAGCGCAAGCGCGCACAGCGCTCGCTCGAGCAGAGCGAGCGCCGCTTCCGGCAGATGGCGGAGACCGCCGGCGAGGGCATCTGGATCATGGATGGGCTCGACCGCATCCTGTTCGTGAATCCGGCGCTGGCGCGGATGCTGGGCAGGAAGGAGGACGAACTGCTCGGACGCGAAACCCTGGAGTTCGTATTCGCGCCGGATCTCGAAGGCGCGCGAGCGCGCCTTGCTGATCGCCGCGCCGGAATCGCCAGTCGCCACGAACTGCGGCTGATCCGCGCCGACGGCACGCCGGTGTGGGTGATGGCATCGGGCAGCCCGATCGTCGGCAACGACGGAATTTACCAGGGCACGCTTGCGATGTTCACCGAGATCGACGCGCTGAAGCACGCACAGCAGACGCTGGAGAACATCAACCTCGAACTGGAGGAGCGCGTCGGGCAACGCACCGCGGAACTCGAAGCAAGCAACGAGGAACTGCGCGCATTCGCCTATTCGGTGTCGCACGATCTGCGTGCGCCTTTGCGCACGATCGAGGGGTTCAGCCAGGCGTTGCTCGAGGATTGCGGCGACCGCCTTGGCGTGCAGGGGCAGGATCACCTGAACCGGGTGTGCGCCGCCGCGCAGCGCATGGGCAACCTGATCGACGATCTGCTTGCGTTATCGCGCGTGGCCAGGAGCGAGATGCGTCGCCAGCCGGTGGATCTCAGTGCGCTGGCGGCGGAGGTGCTTTCCGAACTGTCGGAAGCGAACCCGCAGCGCAAGGTCGAGATACGCATTCAACCCGGTATCTACGCGGAAGCCGATGCCGGTCTGCTGCGCATCGCGATGCAGAACCTTCTCGACAATGCGTGGAAGTTCACCGCCCGGAATGAAAGCGCGAGCATTGTGTTCGAAGTGGTAACGGTCGATGGCGAGACGGCCTACTGCGTGCGCGACAACGGCGTCGGATTCGACATGACCTATGCCAGCAAGCTGTTCAACGTGTTTCAACGCCTGCATCCGGAACGGGAATTTTCCGGCAGCGGCGTCGGCCTGGCGATCGTGCAGCGTATCCTGCGCCGGCATGGCGGCCGTGTCTGGGCCGAAGCCGAGGTAGGCAAAGGCGCGAGCTTTTATTTTACTTTGCGCTGAAATCTTTCCGGGATGCCGGCACGTGCCGTATGCTCCAGCCATTGCTTCGGCCCGCGTCGCCGGCGGATGACCGGTGCCGGCCGTGCGACAGTGTGCCGCGCATTGCATTGCTGAAACCTGACGAGGAACCATGACGGGAAAGATTCGCGTCCTGATGATCGAAGACTCCGAAGACGACGCGCTGCTCGTCGCCCGCGAGCTGCAGCGCAACGGCTTCGAAGTGGTCAGCCTGCGCGTGGACACCGCGCCCGAGCTGCAGGATGCGCTCGCCCGCTCGCTTTGGGATGTCGTGCTCTCGGATTACATGATGCCGTCCTTCAACGGCCTGCAGGCACTGGCGATGGTGCGCCAGCACGATCCGGATCTGCCCTTCATCGTGGTTTCCGGCGCAGTCGGCGAGGAACTCGCGGTGGACACCATGAAGTCCGGCGCACAGGACTACGTAATGAAGAACAACCTCGCGCGCCTCACGCAGGCCGTGCGCCGGGAGATCGCGGACGCGCGGATGCGGCGCGAACGCAAACAGGCGCAGCTCGCGCTGGCCGCGAGCGAGGAACGCCTTCAGCTGGTGGTGCGGGCGACCCGCGATGCGATCTACGATCGCGACCGCAGGGCCGGCGTCGACTGGTTCAACGAGGCCTGCATCCAGCTCATCGGACCGCTGAAACCGGGCGAGCCGCTGCACGTACTCTGGATCGCGGGCCTGCATCCGGACGATCGCGATCGCGTGCTGCTCCATTTCGAATCCGCCTGGCAGTCGGGCGGCGTGCGCGAGGTCGAGTACCGGCTGATGTCTGCGGGCGGCGACTACGTGAATATTCTCGACCGCTGTTTCGTGGTGAGCGACCACGATGGAACCGCGGTTCGCATGATCGGCGCCATGCTGGATGTCACCGAACTCAAGCGCATGGACATCGAACTGGCCACCGCCAACCAGCGCCTGAAGGCGCTGTCGGCGAACGTGCTGCATATACAGGAGAACGAACGGCGGCATATCGCGCGCGAGCTGCACGATGAGGTCGGGCAGCTGCTGACCGCGCTCAAGATCAGCCTGGACGCGCTTGCGCGTTCCGGCATCGAGGTGCCGCGCGGCATGCCGCCTTCGGAGCTTGCCGGCATGGCCGGGCAGGCGCTGGCGATGGTGCGCGACATCACGCTCGCCCTGCGTCCGCCGCAGCTGGACGATCTTGGCCTCGGCGCGGCATTGCGCTGGCACCTCGACCAGCAGTCTCGCGTAAGCAACTGGGAAAGCGTGTTCGAGATCGACGAACTTCCCGCGCGCCTGGACTCGGGACTGGAAACCGCGTGCTACCGGGTGGTACAGGAAGCGCTGACCAATGCCGCGCGCCATGCGCGGGCCAGCCAAATTGCCTTGGAACTCAGGGTCGAGCCGCCGATGCTGAGATTGCGGGTGCACGACGACGGCGAGGGATTCGATACGGGCGAAATCCGCGCGCGAATTCTGCAGGGCAGTAGCGCCGGCATCGCCGGCATGGAGGAACGGGTCGCCCTTGTGGGCGGGCGCCTGCAGGTCGCCTCCATGCCCGGCAAGGGCACGACGGTGACCGCGGAGTTTCCACTGTCGTTCGCACGGGAATCTGCGGGAGTCGCGGATGACGGGTGAACCATTGCGGGTGATGATCGTGGACGACCACACGCTGGTGCGTGCCGGTATCCGCATGCTGCTGTCCGCCATTGCCAACGTGGAAGTGGTGGCGGAAGCGAGCGACGGCTCGGAGGCGGTTGCCGGGATCGCCAAATACCGGCCCGACGTGGTGCTGATGGATCTGTCGATGAAGGACGTCGGCGGGCTGGAGGCGACGACCCGCATCAAGGCGGAGCATCCCGACACGCGCATCCTGATCCTGTCGATGCATGCGAACGAGGAGTACGTGCTGCAGGCGTTGCGCGCCGGGGCTTCCGGCTACCTGCTGAAGGAAGCGGCAACCGCCGAACTGGAGATCGCGCTCGGCGCGGTTTCCAGCGGCGAGACCTATCTCAGTCCGCCGGTATCGCGCGCGGTGGTGGACGGCTACATCAGCCGCACTGCGGGCGAGCCCGGCGCGGAGGACGGACTCACGCCGCGTCAGCGCCAGATCCTGCAACTGATCGCGCAGGGACTCGGCACCAAGGAGATCGCCTACAAGCTGGACGTGAGCGTCAAGACCGTGGAAACCCATCGCGCGATGCTGATGGAACGACTGGACATCCGCGACGTGGCCGGCCTGACCCGCTACGCGATCCGCCAGGGGCTGATCTCCGCCGATGACTGATTCTTCACATAAACAATAGGTTATCCTCTTTCTCGGACTCAGGGAATCCGTGACCTGAACTAGGGGTTTCCCCGATTCGCAGCGGACGCCGTGCAGGCTACTCTTCGCCGGTCAGATCCCTACAAACGGCGAATCGAATGGATAACGGCAACACTCCTGCCCAGGCGACCGCGCTCCGCGTGCTGCTGGTGGAAGACAGTCCGGGCGACGCGATCCTCATACGGCGCAGCCTCGAGCGCGATGGTTTCGCGCTGGAACTGCGCGTGGTCGACAACGCCGAAACATTTGTCGCGGCGCTCGACAATCCGCCGGACATCGTCATAGCCGATTTTCACCAGCCTGATTTCGACGCCCTGCGCGCACTCGATCTGCTGCGGGAGCGCCATCCGGATGTCCCGTTCATCGTGGTTTCCGGCTCGCTGGACGATGCCACCGCCGCCGAGACGCTGCGCCGTGGCGCTGCCGACTACCTGCTCAAGGACCGTCTGGCACGCCTGCCTTCGGCCGTGCGGGCGGTGCTTGCCCGCCGGAAACTTGCGCTCGAAAAACAGGTGGTGGAAGAAGCGCTGGTGCACAGTGAGCGGCATTACCGCGCACTGATCGAGCATGGCGGCAGCCCGCTGTCGCTGCTGTCGCGCGATGGCCTGAACCTGTACGTGGCGCCGGCCATGCTGCAGCTCACCGGCTTTGCCGCGGACGAACGCGCAAGCTGCAGCTGTTTCGACCTGGTGCATGCGGATCACGTTGCCGAAGTGCGCAGCGCGCTGTCGCGTGCCGCATCGCAGCCCGGGGCCACGGCGTCTGTCGAGTTCAAGCTGCGGCGCAAGGACGGCAGCTGGCGATGGGTCAACGTGCTCTACACCAATCTGCTCAACGATCCTGACGTGGGTGCGATCGTGGCGAACGCGCGCGACATCACCGAGCGCGTCGTGCGCGAGCAGGCTCTGCGCGAAAGCGAGGAACGGCTTTTCAACGTGATCGAAGCCAGCCGCGACGGTTACTGGGAATGGCGGCTCGCGGACAACAGCATGTTCTGGTCAGAGCGCTTCCACCGCATGCTTGGCCTGTCGGCCGCGCCGGACAGCCCGTCGCTGGAGATGTTCTGCGGCCTGCTGCACGAGGACGACCGGCCCCGCGTGGACCGCTGCATAGAGAACATGTTGCAGGGCAGCGGCGAATGCACCGCCGAATTCCGCATGCGCGCGTCCGATGGCGAGTACCGGGTCATGAACTTGCGCGGAAAGCGGATGCCGGATGCGTCCGGCGGGCCGGAGCGCGTCGTCGGCATGATTACCGACGTAACCGAGCAGCGCGCGTCGGTGGCGCGAGTCCACCGCCTGAACGCTTTCTACGCCGCCCTGGCAAGTGTGAATCACGCGATTGCACGGATAAGCGACGAGGACACGCTGTTTCGCGAAATCTGCCGGATCGCGGTGGAATCCGGCGGGTTGATGGTGGCGTGGATCGGCCGCATCGATGAAGCTACCGGAAAGGTGGTTCCGGTTGCGGGATTCGGGCAGGCAGCGCCGGAACTCGCGGATGTCGACGTCTCGATCGACCCGGCGCATCCCTCCGGACGCGGGCCGACCGGCATCGCGCTGCGTGAGGACCGCGTGTACGTCTGCAACGACTGGTGGGCCGACCCGGCGTCGTCGTGGTGGCGGGATCGGTACCGCAACATCAGGCTCGGCTCGATGGTCGTGCTGCCGTTGCGCAGCGAAGGCCGGGTGATCGGCGGAATGATGGTTTACGCGTCAGAGAAGAATTTCTTCGACAGCGAACTGGTGCAGCTGCACGAGCAGCTTGCCGACAGCGTCGGCTTTGCCGCGCAGGCGCTCGCGCGCGAACGCCTGCGCAGGATCGCCGAGGCGGAACTGCGCGAGAGCGAGGCCCGTTTCCGCAGCCTCACCGAACTGTCCTCGGACTGGTATTGGGAGCAGGATGCCCAGGGGCGCTTCACTTTCATGTCCGACGGGCTGTATGAAGCGCTCGCGCTGTCGCCGGAGCACGTGATCGGCCGGACCCGCTGGGAGATCTGGCCACACGGCGTGGAGGACGCGCAATGGCAAGAGCATCGCGCGCGCGTGACCGCGCGCCTGCCGTTCAGCAACTTCGTGTACCGCGTCGTCGGCCGCGACGGCCGGGAAGTGGTGGCGTCGACTTCGGGCCGGCCGGTGTACGACGGCAACGGCGCCTTCAGGGGTTATCGCGGCATCGGCCGCGACATCACCGCACAATGGCAGACCGACCAGGACCTTCGCCGGCTGGCCGCGATCTTCGAATCGTCGAGCGAGGCGATTACCGGATTCCTGCCCGACGGCACGGTCACCGCGTGGAACCCGGCCTGCGAGAAGCTGTATGGTATTGCGGCAGGAGAGGTTATCGGCAAAGACTTCCTCGCGATCATTCCGGAGGACAGACGTAGTCAGCTGACGGAAATCCTTTCCCGCGTGGTACGGGGCGAGAAGGTGGAGACGCTGGAAACGCAACGCCTGCGCAAGGACGGGACGCGCATTGAGGTGGCGATTTCCTATGCGCCGATCCGCGATGGCGCCGGCAGGGTCGCGGGGATTACCGCGATGGCGCGGGACATCACCGCGCAGAAAGCCGCAGAGTGCGCGCTGCGCGACAGCGAGGAGAAGTTCCGCCAGCTGGCAGAGAGCGTTTCCGAAGTGTTCTGGATTGCGTCCCCGGACCTGAAGAATTATCTATACATCAGTCCGGCTTTCGAGCGCATTTTCGGCTTCGGGTGCAGCGCGGTGGAATCCGACCCCGAGTGCTGGTGGAGCGCGGTCGTCGACGAGGACCGGCAGCTGCTGCGACAGACGGTTGCGGCCGGCGCCGAACAGGGATTCGATGTCGAGTACCGCATCCGCCGGCCGGATGGCAGTGTGCGCTGGCTGCACGAACAGGCGTTTCCGGTGCGCAACGACCAGGGCACGGTTTACCGCTTTGCGGGGTTGACCGCGGACATCACCGACAGGAAGCACCTGGAAGAGCAGCTGCTGCGGCTCGCGCACTACGATTCGCTGACGGGGCTGCCGAATCGCCTGCTGCTGCAGGACCGCCTGCAGCGGGGGCTGGAACTCGCCCGGCGCAACGACCGCGCGCTGGCAGTGCTGATGCTCGACGTGGACCGCTTCAAGCTGGTGAACGATTCCTTCGGCCATGCCGCCGGCGATGAACTCGTGCGGCAGATGGGCGAGCGACTGGCTGCCTGCATGCGCGCGGGCGACATGGTGGCGCGACTGGGCGGCGACGAATTCGCGGTGGTGCTGAACGAACTCTCCGTCGGCCGCGATGCGGAAACGGCATGCGAGAAGATCCTGCAGGCGTTTGCGGAGCCGTTTGCGATCGCCGGACGCGAGGTGTTTGTGACGCCGAGCATCGGCATCACCGTCTGTCCGGACGACGGCTGCAGCGCGGAAGACTTGATGCGCAATGCCGATACCGCGATGTATCGCGCCAAGGAACTGGGCGGTAACAACTTCCAGTTCTTCCGGTCCGATCTGAATCGCTGCTCCGAAGAGCGCGTACAACTGGATACCGACCTGCGGCGCGCCCTCGGACGCGGAGAGTTCGTGCTGCACTATCAGCCCAGGGTGCGCGCCAGCAACAGCGAGCTCACGGTGGTGGAGGCGCTGATCCGCTGGAATCATCCGCAGCGCGGCATGGTCCCGCCGGGCGCATTCATCCCGTTGCTGGAAGAGACCGGGCTGATCATCGAAGTCGGCGAATGGGTGCTGCAGAACGCCTGCGCCGAAGCACAGCGCTGGCGCGCGCAGGGTTACGAAACGGTGGTCGCGGTGAACATCTCGCCACGGCAGTTCCACAGCGGGACGCTCGAGACGGTCGTGCACCGTGCGCTGGAATCCACCGGGCTGCCGGGTGAGTGCCTGGAGCTGGAACTGACGGAATCCTACCTGATGCAGGATGCGGCGCGCGCGGAGGAAACGCTGCGCAGTCTCAAAGCGCACGGCGTGCGCCTTGCGGTGGACGATTTCGGCACCGGCTATTCGAGCATGATGTACCTGAAACAGTTTCCGCTGAATGCGCTCAAGATCGACCGCAGTTTCGTGCGCGATATCGCGACCGATCCGGACGATGCGCAGATCGTGCGCGCGATCATCGACATGGCGCACGGTCTGCGTCTGCAGGTGATCGCGGAGGGCGTGGAGACCGCTGCGCAGTACGATTTTCTCGCCGCGCACGGCTGCGACGAGCTGCAGGGTTTCTTCATCGCCAGGCCGATGGCGCCGGAGGCGCTGGATGCGCTGCTTGCACCGCGCCGGATCGCGCACCTGCCGGAGACCAAGGCCGGCGCCGCCAGAACAGTGCTCGCGCTGGACGACGAACCCGACATTCTCGAACTGCTTGCGCACTCGCTGACGAAGGAGGGCTACAAGGTTTTGACCACGACCACCGCCGCGCAGGCTTTCGAACTGCTGGCGACACACGAGGTGGGCGTAGTGCTGTCGGACGAGCGCATGCCCGGCATGAGCGGGGTGGAGTTCCTGCGGCAGGTGAAGGAACTGCACCCGGGCTGCATCCGCATTCTCGCGTCTGCGCATGCGCAACCCGAAAGGCTGATCGATGCAGTGAACCGGGCCGGGATATTCAAGTTCGTCGGCAAGCCGTGGACCCGGGAAACGCTGCATGCCGCGGTGCGTGAGGCATTCTGGTTCCGCCAGCAGGCCGAGGATGCGCATCGCCACCCGCGCCCGGCTGTTCCATTCAGGCCGATGCGCGTCGCCTGACGCTCTCCGGTGTGAACCCATCG
>DATKEK010000086.1:0-12285 GCA_035512195.1 Burkholderiales bacterium | reverse complement strand
GTCGCACGCGGCTGCTCCCGCACCGGCGCGGCGCGTACCGAGTCGCAGCCGCCCGTCCCGGAGGGTTGCGGCCAGAACAGGCGGCTGCGGCGTTGCTCGGCTTGCCAATAGCCCGTGTATTGGCTGCGCCTCGCGCCTTGCCGCCGCCTGTTCTGGCCGCAACGCATCGCGCGAATGATTTTGAGATAGGTTCTAGCCGTGATTCAGATCGAACGATCTGCCGCCCGGGAAAATATGGCCATCTGCGTCGGGCAGCCAAACATCGGATGCTCTTCGCCGATGCCGGCAAGCACCACCGTATAGCCGTTGCGCTTCGCCACGCCCGTGACCCAGGTCCTGAACTTCGCCCTGCTCCACTCGAATCGATGATCCGGCTCGCGCAACGCGCCGTCCGGCATGCCGTAGAGCACGTTGTACTCGACATTCGGGGTGGTCATCACCACGGTGCGCGGGCGATACAGCGCAAACACCGCCCGCTCAACATTGGACAGGCGGCCCGGATCGACATGCTCGATCGTCTCCAACATCGCCGCCGCATCGAAACCGGTGAGACGGGCGTCCTCGTCCGCAAACGAACCATGTATCAGTGAAAGACGGCCCTTCTCGGCGCGGCCGCCGACGAACAGTTCGCGCTCCGCGATCGACAGCGCCGCGCTCGATGCTTCCACGCCGATCACCCGCACGAACTGTTCCTCGCGCAGGAGCAGGTTGAGCAACGCGCCGGTCCCGCAACCGAGATCGACCACGCTCGTAGCCCCGCTGTCCAGCAGAACCTGCAGCACGGTCGCCAGACGCTGCTCATGCAGGGAGGACGGTTCCGCCTCCAGATGACGGTCCAGGGTCAATCCGCGGCTTTCAAGGGCTCAGCACTTCCTGTAACAGTTGCAGAACTGCGACTTCCTCGCGCCGCAACGCCGGTGTGGGTTTTGCGCTGCGGGCAGGTTTCTGTGGTTTGGCGGCCGCAGCAGGCGCGACTCGCCCGTCGAGATAAGCGGTCAGCAGTCCCGGGTGGACGTAGTACTTCCTGCACACCGCACGCGTATTGCCGAGGCGCTCTGCCACCGCATCGATCACCCCCACGATGTTGCGCTCCGCTTCGCGCTTGCTCGATGCGGCGCCGACACCACGCAGTTGCTGCGCCGCCAGCATGGTGCCGCCCCAGGTGCGGAAGTCCTTCGCGGTAATGTCGCGGCCGGTGATGCTGCGCAGATACGCATTCACGTCGTCCGAGGCGACCGTCTGGCGCTTGCCGGACGCGTCCAGGTACTTGAACAGTTCGTGCCCGGGCAGATCGACGCACTGGCGGACGATGCGCGCAAGCCGCCGGTCGTTGATGGCGACGGTATGCTGCACGCCGCTCTTCCCGCGGAAACTGAAACGCAATTCAGAGCCCTTGATCTCGACATGTCTGCCGCGCAGCGTGGTGAGCCCGAACGAGCGGTTCTCCCGCGCGTACTCGTCGTTACCGACCCGGATCAGCGTCCGGTCGAGCAGGCGCACCACGGTGGCGAGAATCTGGCGCCGTGTTAGGTCACGCGCGCGCAGATCGCGTTCCACCTGTTCGCGGATCTGCGGCAGCACTTCGCTGAACTCCAGGATGCGACCGAACTTGGAGGTATCGCGCGCAGCCCGATACATCGGATGGTAACGGTACTGCTTGCGTCCGCGTGCGTCGCGCGCGGTGGCCTGGATGTGGCCCTTCGGGTCCTGGCAGATCCAGACGTCGGTCCACGCCGGTGGAATCACCAGCGCGCCGATGCGCCTGCGCTGTTCCCGGTCCGCGATTCGCGCACCGTCCGGCGCGTAGTACGCCCAGCCCCTGCCCGAGCGCTTGCGCCGGATCCCGGCAACGCCGTCTGTGACGTACACCAGGCCGGCGCGCACCGCCGCCTCGCGATACTCATCCAACCGCAACGATGTCACCGAACGCCTCCCTTTGAAGCAGTCCGTGTCGGCAAAGTTATCGCAGATTCATCCGCAGCCCTGAACTCACACGGCTCAGATCGCCGACAGCCCGCCGTCGGCAAGATACACGCCGCCGGTGCAGATGCTCGCTTCGTCGGACGCCAGAAAAGATATCAGGTTCGCGATCTCTTCCGCCGTACCGTAACGCTTCAACGGCAGCCCCGCCAGGATCGCCTCGCGTGCCTTCTCGGGTGCGCCGGGAGAGCGGTCCTTCTCGATATTGCGGATCATGCGGGTATCGGTCGGCCCCGGCAATACGCAATTCACACGGATACCGAACGGCGCGCACTCCACCGACGCGGTGCGCATCAGGCCGATCTCCGCATGTTTGCTGGCGATATATGCCGAATTGCCCTGCCCGCGCGCCTTGACCCCGCCGATCGAAGACACAATGACGATACTGCCGCCGACGCGCTTCTTCAGCGCGGGAATCGCGTACTTCAGGCCGAGAAATACGCCGCGCACGTTCACCGCCATCACCTGGTCGAACACATCGAGCGGATAATCCACGATCGGCGCAGCCGCACCCTCGGTGCCGGCGTTGGCAACGAACACGTCGATGCCCCCAAACTTCTCTTCGGCCGCACCGATCAACCGCTGATTGTCTTCCGGCCGCGTGACATCGGTTACCGCATAGGCAGCATTCTTCGCTCCGGCTGCGGTCACCGCGTCCTTCAGCGCCTGCTCGTTGCGCCCACCCAGCATCAGCTTCGCGCCTTCCTGCGCGAGCAGTTTCACCGTCGCCAGCCCGATCCCGCTGCCGCCGCCGGTAATCACCACCACCTTGTTGGCAAATCTGCTCATAGCCTCTCCTGTCTCCTGAAAATGCATTTCTACCACGGAGGACACCGGGCAGCGCACGGACACGTTACCGACGAAGTCGGCCGATTGCGGGGAGTGCGCCGGAGTGCCGCGTCCCGCCCCGGATAGCTTCGCCAATGCCGTGTCGGCGGCACCGGGGGAAAACCACAAAGAGAATCTGAACGCAAAGGAGCGCAACGGTCGCAAAGAACTTCCTCGAAGATTCGTCTTGCTTTTCTTGGTGCCTTGGTGTCTTGGTGGTTAGTTCGCTTTCCGGTTTTCCTCCGTGTCCTCCGTGTTTCACTTGATGTGTCGTCAGGACAAATGCTTCGCGCGGGACTCGTCGATCACGGCGACCACCTCGACTTCGATCACCAGTCCCTCCATCACCAGGGCCGGCACGCCGATCATGGTGCTGGCGGGAGGATTCTCCTGATTGACGTAGCGGTTGCGGATCTCGGTGATGACCGGCCGGTGTTCCGGTTTCAGGTCGACCACGTAATGCGTCAGCTTGACGACGTCTTCGAAGCTGCCCCCCGCTTCCCTCAGGATCAGACGCAGGTTGTAGAACACCGCTTCGGCCTGTGCCTTCATGTCGCCGGGTGCGATCACCTTGCCGTCTGCGTCCACCGCCACCTGCCCGCTGACATGCAGCGTGACGCCGCCTTTCGTCGCGACACCGTGCGAAAACGCCCCGATTCGGCGCACCGAAGCGGGATTGATGAACGCTTTTCTGATCATTTCATTTCCCCCTCGAGAACAATGCTCGTCTGCCGCAAGGCCACAAGTCGGACCGGCGACCTTGCTGTAAAGGAGAAATCGGTCGTGAGAGTCAAGTGACCGCGGCAGCACTCTGCGTCGGACTAGTTCTCGTAACTACCGAGTTTCTCTACGTCCAGGATTCTGACATGCCGACCTTCCACTTCGACCAGTCGTCTTTCGGTCAACTCATGAAGGATACGGGAGAAGTGTTCCGGCGTGGTGTTGAGGCGGGACGCGATAACCGACTTTGTCGCCGGCAGCGTGACCACAGTGCCCTTGCCCTCGTCGTCATGATCGTGCTCCGGGCGCAGCAGATACCCGATCACGCGCTGCGTTGCGGAGCGCAGCGAGTATGCCTCTACGTCGCTGACCAGATGATGCAGGCGCCGGCTCAGCCCCGCGATCATCCGGCGCGCGAACTTGGCGTCACGATCGATCCCCTCGAACACGACATCCCTGGACACGTGCAGCAAAAGCGAGTCCGCGAGCGCCTGCGAAGACACCACATAGGGCTTCTCCATGAACATTATCGCCTCGCCGAAACTCTGGCCAGGCCCCATGATCTAGATGACCTTCTCGTTGCCCTGGGGCGTCATGAAAAGCAGTTTGATCTGCCCATAGACCACGATATGGAAGCCGCGGCAGGGGTCGCCCTTCTGGAACAGCATATCGCCGCGTCTGATCCGGACTTCGCGGGTACCGGCGGCGATCAGTTCGATCTCCTCCGGCGCGAGTTCCCGGAACAGCGGCAGGTTGCTGAGAAAGGCCTGGGTTTTTATTGGAACGGTCGGCACGCGTCTGCTCGCGCCCCTTCTTCAGGAGCATTGGCTTCGACAGACGCGGATTATGGGGCCTTATTCCAGCGCGGGAAACAGGTCCCCGCAACGTCACAGGCAGATGTGCCTCTATAATCTGTATCGGCGCTTGCCTCCGATCTGACCCATCTGACAGAATCAGACGCAATCCACTCCCGGTTTGAAACCCGGCGCGAGGGATGCGGCAAACCGGCTTGATGTGGGTCAAGGCCAATCGCCGCGCCTGGGACTAGGTTGTCGGTGGGGTGTATTGATTCTTGATGCATCGCATCATGCGGAGGGTAGCGATATGAACGGCAGGATCGCAACGGCCGGCTTGCTAGCGGCACTGATTTTCGTGGGTGCCGCGAGTGCCCAGAGCAACGACTTCGCCGAGGGCGCGAAGCTGTACGAGAAAGAATGCATGCCCTGTCATGGCAATGCTGCGCCTTTGGCGGTGAGCGATCGCACCGGAATTCAGCCTCAGCGCCTGGTTTGGGCGGCGCTGGGCCGAGGCGATTCGAGTACCAGGACGGATGTTCCGCTGCACGCGTTCGAGGCCGAGCGCTACGCTGTATCGCCGCCGTACGGTCCCCACCTGCGCGGTGTTTACGGGCGCATTGCCGGAACGGTACAGGATTTCCCCTATTCGAAAGAGTTCCGGGCCGCGTTCGAAGGATTGGAATGGAATGAGTCTACGCTGAACGTCTTCATCACCGATACGCAGCGCTGGGTACCGGGAATCACGATGTTCTACCGACAACGTGATCCCGAGGTGCGACGCAAGATCATCCTCTACCTGAAGGAAGTTCGTTAGAGGTTCCGGGTTCGTCTGGCAACAAGACCCGACACTCAGGAACGCCGTATTTCGAACCCGTCGAACAGCGCTCCGATTTCCCTCGCGAAGCGCGGGGTTAGATAATCCGGCGCCACCGAGCGCGCCAGATGACCATCGTCGCAGCCCTGGGGCCGGAATGCCTGCAACGCATAACGGCGGACGCCGAAATGCGGAAGAACCGCCGCTCCCGGTGCTCGCCCTGTTTGCCGATGTTGAACGATGCCACCGGCCGGTGATACCCCATCACCCGCGTCCACACCTCGCAGCGTTGCCGCTCCTGCACATGCAGGAACAGGCACGCACACCCGCAAGCGTCCCCCACCTGCACCGGATCCTGCAGCGGTCGCGGCAACGACTGCAGTCGCGTATTCACCTGGCCGCGCTGGTGCTGCTCTCGTCCACAGTCTGGCCGGAAGGGTTGGCCCGCATTGCAGGCGTTGCCGCTGCGCTCTCGTTTGCGCTGCTGTGGTGGAATCTGCTGAGTGCATTGCGGGTTTACCGCGGGTTTATCAGGACTGGCGCCTCGGAGCACACATCGCATCTCTGCGCACAGGCCGCGCCGTCCCATGCCAGATC
Organism: Burkholderiales bacterium; assembly: GCA_035512195.1. Lineage (GTDB taxonomy): Bacteria > Pseudomonadota > Gammaproteobacteria > Burkholderiales > Eutrophovitaceae > DATKEK01. Next base: position 6,549 of record DATKEK010000086.1, on the reverse strand, counting down.
AGCGGCCGGCAGCAGCATTGCTCAACGCAGATTGAGCAGGTCGACGCCAAAAGTGAGGATCAGACCGGCGTCGGCGAACGGAACGAGCTGAATATTGGCGCGCTCGAACTGGTAGCCGATCGCCGGCAGCACGCCAGGCGCGATGCCTTTGCGATGGTTGAATGGGATTGTTTCTTCGTAGGGCTCCTTGTAACCGAGCAGTATGCCGGCAGTCAGTTTCAGATAGACGTTCTCGGGCAGGAAGTCGGGGAACCATTGTTTGCCGACGTAGATGTATCGACTCGGCTGGTTGAACGAGTTTCTGAAGTACGCCGCGCCTCCGAGCCAGTTATTGCGCGACTCCCATTCGAGGCCCATCATCCAGGGATAATTGTTGTGCTCCGGATCGTACCCAAAGTGATGGGCGTATGGGCCCAACTGAAACATGAGCCGGCCGTCATTGTTCGACTCGTCTGCATACGCCACGGCGAGGGGAATCAGCGTAAGCGTGATACACATCGCATGCCCTGTCCGATTCATGATCCTGGAGTCCCTTCGATCTTGATTTTGGTGACGGCCCTGAGGCGATCTCCTCCGTGAAATGCGCGGCCGGGTACAGTATTGCTCAATCGAGTTTCAGCAGATCGACGCCCAGAGTGAGCATGAGGCCGGCTGCGCCCAGCGGCACGAGCTGAATACTGGCGCGCTTGAACTGGTAGCCGATCGCCGGCAGCACACCGGGGGCGATGCCTTTGCGATTATTTAACGGAACCTTGTTTTCGTAAGGTTCCTTGTAGCCGAGCAGTATGCCGCCGGTGACCTTGACGTAGACGTTCTCTGGCAGGAAATCGGGGAACCAGCGTTTTCCGAGGTAGAGATAATTGCTCGGCTGGTCGAACGAATTTCTGAAGTACGCCGCGCCCCCCAGCCAGTTATTACGCGACTCATACTCGAGCCCCATCAGCCAGGGATAGTTGTTGTGTCGCGGATCGTGCCGGTAGTGATACACGGCTGGCGCCAAATGGAACACGAGCCGGCCGCCGTTGCCCTGTTCCCCGGCATGTGCCGGGAAACAGGGCGTCAACGCGAAAAGCAACGCGAGCGCGCGCCCTGTCGGAATCATGTTGTCAGCGGCCATTGAACGAGAATACCGGTGTTGTACTGGTAGCAACGCATACCACAGGTTTGTTAAAGGCTTATTGTCGTGGTCGCAGAATCGGGATGGACCACCTGTTCGTGCCCGGGTTCATGCGAGTGTATCCCACAGTCGCCGCCCGCACCGGTCCGTTTCCCGGCACGAACAATAACCCTCTACCGGCCGCGACATGCGATCCGAGGGCAGGATGCGGTAAAGTCCGTCCTGACAATCGAGAATACAGGAGGAGAAAATGAAGGGAGTCGTGTTTCGCGGCGATCGCAAGCTGGAGATTCTGGATTTTCCCGATCCCACGCCGGGGCCCGGCGAAGTGGTGCTCGAGATCAAGACCTCGGGCATGTGCGGCAGCGACCTCAAGTTCTATCGCGCCGCCGGCGGCGCATCCTCGCTCGGCCTCGGTAAAGTCAGCGGGTCGATCATCGCGGGCCATGAGCCTTGCGGGGTGGTAGTGGCAGTCGGGCCGGGCGTGTCCGAGAAACAGGCGAAAGTCGGCAGGCGCGTGATGCAGCACCACTACCGCGGTTGCGGAGTATGCCCGCATTGCTCGACCGGCTGGATGCAGTTGTGCGTCGAGGGCGTGGCGGAGGTGTATGGGATCACCGGCCACGGCGCGCATGCGAAATACATGAAATGCCCTGCACGCACGCTGGTGCCGCTGCCAGACGAGTTGTCGTTCGAGACCGGCGCGGCGATATCCTGCGGCACCGGCACGGCGTGGGGCGCCTTGCACCGCCTGGAACTGCAGGGCGACCACACCATCGCAATCTTCGGCCAGGGCCCGGTGGGACTTTCGGCGACGCAACTTGCTGCCGACATGGGTGCGCGCGTGATCGCGCTCGACACCAGCGACGAACGGCTCGCGCGTGCCAGGGAATTCGGCGCCGACGCGCTGATAAATCCGGCGAAGACCGACAACGTGGTGCAGGCAATCAAGGATCTGACGCACGGACTGGGTGCGCATCTTTCGCTGGATGCGTCGTCTTCACCGCAGGCGCGGGCGCAAGCGGTGCAATGCGTGCGTACTTGGGGCAAAGCCTGCTTCGTCGGCGAAGGCGACAGCGTGACGCTGGACGTCAGCAACGACATGCTGCGCAGACAGGTGACGCTGATCGGCTCGTGGACGTTCTCCACCGTGGGTCAGGGCGAATGCGCGCGCTTCATTGCGGACCGCGGGGTCAAGGTCGACAAGCTGTTCACCCACCGCTGGAAGCTGGAGCAGGCGGAAGAAGCCTACAAACTGTTCGACGCGCAGTCTGCCGGCAAGGGCGTGATTCTGCCGGCGTAGATCACGCAACAGTGCAATCCGGCCCGGCAGGGCTTACTCCACCGAGGGTTGTTTCGCCCTGCGCCGTATGCACGTGCGCCACGAGGCGGGGGCGCGCGTTCTTGGGCAAAGCGGAAATGCTCACATCGCCCGCAAATGCCACGGATTCCAGCACCCGCGATACGCGATCCGGCTGCGGATGGAGGACCTCCAGCCGCAGCAGCGTGCACCCCGCATCCGGCAGTCGTGAGACCGGGTGCGTATCCGCGGGCCATTCGATCAGCATCGGCACCGCGCCGTCCAGCGGCAGGTTGCCGTCTTCGGGAATGGTAATCAGCCATTCGAGATCGCCACGACTCATCCGCTCGATTTTCCCCAGCGGTTCGCTGCAAGCCGCCTGCGCCGAGCGGAGGTCAGGTGTGCGCACGACCCATGCCGCGAGCCGTGGCGGCGAGCCTTTATTGACGTGATCCAGCCCGAACCAGCGCGGACGCCCGGGATGGTACGCATCCGGATTGCGCGCGATCACCTCCAGATACGCTGACTCGCCAAGTCTGAGCAGACAGTTGTGTGTGCCCATCTCTCGATGCTCGCCACCCGGCTGAGGTTCGGCGCCGAGCAGGCCGCGTACCCATTCGATACCGCTGCGCAGATCTGGCGCCGTCACGACGAGATGATCGAGTTTGCATCCGCGCATCGCCATCGGCGTTTCATTCTTCCGGCCGGCTGCCATCCATCTGCCCGTAGTCGGTGGTGATCTCCTCGCCCGCAGCGATGTCGCGTACGGCGATATCCACACCGTACGGGTCGAGCGAGAAATCCGGCCACGTGTTCGGTTCGTCGCTGTGATTCATGAAGCGCGCGTCGTCGCAGCACAAGATGTAGCGCTCGAGCCGCGAATCGATATACCCGTAGTGCAGCAGCGCCTTGCGCATGTGCATCGGCTGGGCCTCGACCCGCGCGGGATCGAGATCCAGGTCGAAGCCGGCCATGAACCGCCAGACCTGCGTGCCCTTCGGAATGAACTCGACGGCGAATACGCCCAGGCCATGAATCCGACTGCGGTCGAGTCTTACCGGTACCAGCATCATTCCAAGATTCTCCCAGCGCGCATGTGACCAGTTGCGCGAAGCCGCGCAGAACCTGGATCGCGCGGCGAGAAGAGTACCCGGCTGGAGCGTTGCCTCACAAGCGGGCGCACAAAAAAAGAGCCCCGTGCGGGGCTCCTTGATCTGCCGAAAGGCAATCGCGTTGCGATCAATCCGGCCAGTCCAGGCTGCCGACAGCCTTCGGATAGGTCACGATGCCCCAGGGCAGTTCCTTGCCCTTGATGCGCTTGACCGGTTCCAGCTTCTTCGCGTCGAGCACGTGAATGTCGTGCGAACGCCCGCATGCGACGAGGATCTGGCTGTCGTCCGGCGTAAAGGTGAAATGCCAGCAGCGCTGCCCGATCGGCACCATCTTGATCGTCTCGTAGGTCCGGGCATCGAACACCTGGAGCGCCTGGCCCCTGGCGAGCGCCACGAAAAGGCGTTCGCCCTTGCGATCAAAGGCCACACCGTAGGGTACCTCGCCGGTCGGCACCGATTTCACCACGTCGAACTTGTGGTCGAGCACCACCAGCTTGTTGCCGTACTCGATGGTGACGACATAGGACTTGCCGTCCGGCGCCATCTTGATGCCGCGCGGGCGCATCCCGAACTCCTCGGTGTCGATCGTCTTGAGCAGCTTGCCGGTCGCGATGTCGTGCACGGTGACGTTGTTGTCGTCCTCGTTGGTGACGAGGATCTTCTTGCCGTCGGCAGAGAACTCGATGCCCTCGGTTTCCATGCCGCCGACAATCTCGCGGATCACCTTGCCTTTCTTAAGATCGACCACCGCCACGCGCGCCGGATCGGGTTGTTCCTTCTCGCGGGCTTCCTGCATCGCTCTTTCCTCTTCCGATCCCGGCTTCGGCGGCGGACCGCCTTCGCTTGCGGGCTCGAAAGAAACGAACGCGTAATGACCTCGCGTACGCACGAACTCGGGATTCTCGCCGATCGGAATGTACTTGAGCACCTTTCCGGTGACACGGTCCATCACCGAAATATTGCCGCCGTCGCGATTGGCGGTGACCAGCCACTTGCCGTCTGCGGTCACGCCGATGCCGCGCGGCGCACCTGCGCCGGGATCGAACTCACCGACGACTTCCAGCGTGTCCAGATCGATCACGGTCACACCGCCATCCTGGTTGCTGACGTAGGCCATACCCTTGCCGCCATCCGCCGCATAGCCCGGCGAGCCCGCGAGGCATACAAGGCCGAACAATACCCCAAAGAGCCGCGGCAATCTATCGGTCGGGAATTTCATGCAGATCCTCCTCTGTTGTGAAAGCTTAAAAGAACCTTAAAACGCGCAGATCGCCGCGCAACAGGATGCACTGAATTCTATTAGAAGTGGCCATGCCGATTAAGTTCGCCGCTGCCTTTTTGCACGGACAGGAAAAATTCCCGGCGCGAGCTCTGCAGAGTCGCGCGAGCATTCCGACCGGTCCGCATCGAAGTGCGAACCGCAACAACGAGCCGATGTGTTCCGGAGAATTCCAGGTTCAAAAAGACGGCTGCTCGCCCGGGCAGGCTCCTTGCCGACGCGCATCATGATGCCGAATGACGAACGCATCTGCCAGGGCCTGGGATGGACGACCGCCAAAAAGGCGTTATCCTTCGGTCTCGAAGCGAGCAGGTCAGATCAATTACTCCGGGGGGAGATCATGAGACCGTTACCAATCCTCGTAACTGCACTCGCGTTCACGCTTGCTGCCTGCAGCGATACCGTGCAGGCGCCATCCGAACAGGCCGAGCAGCCCGACGTGCGGCTGCGGTTCCAGTCCGCGTTCCCGGCTGCCAGTCTGTTCTACCGAAACGCCAATTACTTCACCGATCGCGTGGCCGCGATGAGCAGCGGGCGGTTGCAGATCGAGATGATGGCGCCCGGCGCCGTGGTCCCGGCCTTCGAGGTCCTCGATGCGGTACACGACGGCATCCTCGACGGCGGGCATGCTGCGCCCGCCTATTGGGTCGGGAGAAATCGCACGGCTACGCTGTTCGGCCCCGCGCCCGGCGGACCCTTCGGCATGGACATGCTGGACTACATGGGCTGGATGTACGAATCCAACGGCCTTGAACTCTATCGCGAGTTCTACCAGCAGGAACTCCGGCGCAACGTGGTGCCCATACCAATGACCGCCGCTGGGAACCAGATCCTTGGGTGGTTCAGAACGCCGGTGAAGAGCTGGGAGGACTTGCGTGGCCGCAAGTGCCGCCAGACCGGGATTACCGCGGAAGTATTCAGCAAGTCCGGGATGCAGACCGTGAACATCCCCGGCGGCGAGATCGTACCTGCCGGCCAGCGCGGCGTGATCGACTGCGGCGAGTGGGTCGGGCCGGCGGAAGACATGATCATCGGCTTCCACACGATCTGGAAGTATGCCTACATGCCCTCGATTCATGAACCGGCAACCGTGGCCGAGCTGCTGATCAACGGCAGGGTATGGGAACAGCTGCCGCAGTCGTATCGCGAGATCGTCAAGTCCGCCTCGATCGAGGCGACGCTGCGTTCTCAGGTCGTGGCCGACCGCCTGAATGCCGAGGCGCTGATCGAGCTGCGGGAACAGCACGGGGTAAGCATCGAGCGCACCCCGGACGACATTCTTGCCAATACGCTCAAGGCCTGGGACGAGATCGCCGCGGGGGAATCGGCATCCAATCCTTTCTTCAAGAAAGTCTACGATTCGCAGCGCGCTTACGCGGGCAAGGTGGTTCCCGGGCGGCGCGCCGTACACGCGCCCTACGAACTGGGGGCGAACTACTACTGGCCTGACAAGAAGTAATCGCGTTAAAGCAGCGGAGGATGGCGCAACCGACAGGTCCGGCATGACCGACCGGCAATCCGAGGCAGTTCCCGTATGAGCAAAGCGACCGCCATTTACCTGGGCATCATCCGCATCATCGACGGCATCACCCTGTGGGTCGGGCATGCCGTCGCGCTGCTGCTGGCTCCGCTCGTGGTGTCGAATACCATCGAGGTGTTCATGCGCTACGTCGCCGGCCAACCGACGGCCTGGGCACTGGAAGTCACCATATTCACCTACGGTGCGCTGTTCATGCTCGGC
>DATKEK010000085.1:0-4432 GCA_035512195.1 Burkholderiales bacterium | reverse complement strand
CTGAGCGGCGCACGCGGTCGTGGCCCGCACGGGTCCGGCGCGCACTCTGCGCCCTGGCGGCGGGCTGCGCGCTGATTGTGGCGCCGGCCGGCGCCCAGTCGGACAACTACCCCAGCCGCACGATCCGTTTCGTCGTGCCCTACGCCGCGGGCACGACGGTGGACATCCGCGCGCGCCAGGTGGCGGACCGCATCAGCAAGTCCATGGGGCAGTCGGTTATCGTGGAAAACCGTGCGGGTGCAGGTGCCACGATCGGCGCCGCGCATGTCGCGCGCGCGGCGCCAGACGGATACACCATTCTCGTCGGCAGCATCGCGGACCAGGCTGTGGCGCCGAATGTCTATCCGAACCTGCCATACGATCCGCGTAGGGATTTCGCGCCGATCACGCAGTACGCCGAAACCGCGCCTATCCTGGTCGCGCATCCCGGGCTCGGCGTGTCCTCGGTGCAGGAGATGATCGCACTGGCGAAACGAAAGCCCGGCGAGGTATTCGTCGGATCCTGGGGCAACGGCACGCTGACGCATCTGCTCACGCTGCAGCTCGCGCAGCTCGCCGACATAGAAATCACGCACGTGCCTTACCGCAGTTCCAGCCAGGCGCTCACCGATGCGGTCGGCGGACAGATTTCCATGACCTGGGACTATCCGGTCTCGAGCATGCGCTTCATCCAGGCCGGGCAGCTGCGTGCGCTGATGGTGATTGGTGACAAGCGCGTCGATCCGCTGCCCGACATACCGAGCGCAGCGGAAGCGGGTCTGCCGGAAATGCGGCACCTCGCCTGGGGCGGATTCTTCGCGCCTGCCGGCACGCCGAAGCACGCGGTGGATCGGCTCAACCGGGAGATCGTTCGCGCGCTGAACACTCCGGACATGAAAGCGCTGTTCGCCGAACAGGGCAGCCGTGTGGTGACGAATTCGCCCGAGGAGTTCGCCGCCTTCGTGCGCAGCGAGCAGGACGCGCTCGCCGCGCTTGCGCAATCCGCCGGTGCCAGGCCGCACTGAACGCGGGCCTTTGCATTACCGGAAGATAAAGAAACCGAACCGCATGCAGCTGTTTAAGCACAATCCTTTCGCCTGGATCCTCGCCGCGTCCTGGGTTGCGGCCTGCGTAGTGGTGCTGGTGTACGCATTCGTGCAGCGCGGGATGGGCGAAATCAGTGCGGCATTCGGTTACATGATGGTCCTTCTTACGTTCCCGGCCGGTTTACTGGTGTTCTACGCCGTCTCGCTCACCGGGATTCCGTTCGTGATCGGCGTCGGGGCGGCGCCGTTTCTTTCCGCAGGCGGGTTGATCGCGGTCTGGCTGGCGCTTACCGTCCTGGGCTTCGTCCAGTGGTTCACCCTGCTGCCCTGGATACTCGCGCGACTGCGTGGTGACCGCTGAACCGCAATGCGATCCTCGTACCCATCATTCGAGCCGGAAAATGATCTCCTGGTCGGCCTTGAAAGTAGTGCCGTCTTTCTTGAACTGATACTGCCACACGGCTGCGAGCACGGCCTCTTCGAACACGCCCGGCGGTTCGGCCGCAAGCAGCTCCACGTCGGTAACCGTGCCCGCGGGCGAAACCGTCAGCCGCACCTTGACACTGCCCTCAATGTGCTTGTCCTCGGCCTCCCGCGGGTACTTGGGCTTGATCTTCTTCACCGGCTTTACGTCGAGGAAAACCGACGGCAGTGCCGGCGCCTCCGGTTCGGGCTCCGGCTCGGGCTCTTCTTCCTCGGGCTCGACCTCCGGTTCCGGTTCGGGCTCCGGCTCAGGTTCTTTCTGCGCGATCTGAATTTCCGCCGGGACTTCGTCCGGCAACGGCAGCGGAATCTCGATATCGATCTGTTCGATCGGTTTCTCGGGCGGCGGAGGCTTTAGCTCGACCAGCTCCTCGGCGATCTCCTCCGGCAACTCGAGCACCGACTCCGGCGGGATCTCCAGCAGTTCGACCACCATCATCTCCTCGACAGGCTCGTTCTCGAGGTCGGGCAGGGGGAAGTGCCAGTTGACGCCGAACACCAGCACCGGGACCATGAACTCGATCGCGAAGGCGATCAGCAGCGCCTTCCAGAACGGCAGCGCTCCGTCGTCGTCTCTGTCCAGTGCAGCCCAGAGCGGACCTTTGTCGGCAGGAACCCGAAAAATCATCTAGCCTGGGCTTTCGCGGCGATTCCGACCGTATTGATGCCGGCACTGCGCACCGCGTCCATCACGCCAACCAGAGTTTCCAGCGAGACATCGCGGTCGCCCGCAACAATGACCTGCACCTGCTGGTCGCCCTTGAGCTCGACCAGCTTGCCGGTCAGTTCGGCGCCGGTAATCGTGTGTCCGTCCACCACCAGGCGGCCGTCGCCGGTAACGCCGACCGTAATCTGGGTCGACCGCAGTTCCTGGGTAGTAGCGGACCCCGGCAGATCCATCGCGATGCCGGTGCCGGCGATCATCTTCAGCGTCACGATGATGAAGAACACCAGCAAAAACATCATGATGTCGATCATCGGGATGACCTCCACCCGGGGCTTGTCCGTTTCGAAATATACGGCGAGACGTCTGCGCATCACTGCGCTCCAGCAGGGTGGAGGGGCGCCACCAGTTCGTCACCCGCCTCCTCGACCGGTTGCCCCTGGCCGCCGGCGCCGCCGCCGCGCAGCCGGTTGACCACCATCACCTTGAGCAGGTCCATCTGGTGCATGGCGAGGCGCACGCGCTTGTTGAAATAATTCAGCCCGACGATCGCAACGATCGCTATGAGCAGTCCGGCGCCGGTTGCGACCAGCGCCTCGGCGATGCCGGTTGTCACCGCTGCCGCTGCCGAGTCGCCGCCCGGCCCCTGCACACCGAGTATGTCGAAGGCGTAGATCATGCCGATCACGGTGCCGAGCAGGCCCATGAACGGCCCGAGCGTGACTGCGGTATCAAGCACCCAGACGTTGCGATCGATCTTTGGAAGCTGCCACATGATCGCCTCGTCAACGTGGCGTTCCATTGTTTCCGCGTCTTCGCCGCGCGATGCCAGCGCGGCAGACACGATCGAGCTCTGCAGCGAGCCCTCGTAATGCGCGTCGATCTTCTTCAGCTTGGCGAGGTTCTGGTATTCGACAAACTGCAGGTCGTGCTCCATTGCGAGGCCGGAATGCAGAACGCGATGGAAGAAATACCAGCGCTCGATGATCACGGCGATCGTGACCAGCAGCAGCAGTGCCATCAGCGGCAGCAGGCCGCCAGACAGAATGCTCAGTTCGATGATTTTGTCGATCATGGATGAATTCCTTCTGTAAACACAGATTCAACAGTTGACTGGCGATACCCTTACGCTCTTGCTCAAGTTCGTCCGCGCTGTTTGTGTCGCAGTGGCCGCGGTTCAGTCGTCCTCATACTCGAACGGCGGAAAGAACGGCACGCCGTAGCGTTCCACGATGCGGCGTGTTTCCCCGGTCTTGATCATTTCCGCGAAGGCCTCGTCGAGAAACTGCTTGAGCTCAAGCTGCGATTCCTTGATGCCCCACGCGCTGTTCCAGCGCATTTCCTTCGGTGGCTGGTAACCCGGCACCATTTCAAACTCCGCTTGCGGATTGTTCAGCTTCGCCTGTGAGATTGCGCCCGACCAGAGCATGGCGGCGTCTACCTCACGGCGGATGAGCCCGTCGATAACCTGGTAGTTCTGGAAAAAAGTGGTATAGGGAATACCGTTTTCCTCCGCGTAGTCGCTCATCGGCGAATACGCCGGCACGCCGACCTTGATGCCCTGCGCCTGCGCCTGCTCCAGGGTCTTGATACCTTTGACCGGATCCTGCGTCACCAGCACGAAGCCCGTGCTCATGTAGGGCGCGGTGAATGACATCTCATGGTTCGGCATGTGATGATCGTCCCGGGTGATGTTCAACCCGAGGAAAATGTCGCAAATGCCGTTGTCGATGGAATTGCCGAACGTGACGCCGACGCCGAAGCGCATGCCGGTGTTCACCCAGGCGATGTCGACTCCCCATCCGTGCTTCGCGGCGATCGTCTGCAGCAACTCGATATCGATCCCCGGGGGTTCATGATCATGCGCGGTGCGCGAGAACGGCCAGAACCAGGCGTCTGCGCACGCCAGGATGCGTTTCATCTCCTTCATCCTGGTGAGCGCATCGACGTTCCTGAGTTCGTTCGGGATCTTGGTCGGTGCGAAATTGCGGTATCCGGAGCGATAGAGCCGGTCGCGCAGCGGATCGAACACCTGCGGCTTGCGATAGCCGAGCGTGGGCCTTCGGTCCCGGCCGAATACATAGTCCGGAGCAAGCTCGAAGATCTCGAGTTCTTCCGCCCACCCGCCAACAGCGGGCAACATCAAGCTAGACGCCGCGAACAGCACTACGGCGCAACGCAGCAACAAGTGCATGAATATGTTCTTCTGGCGCGCCCCGCTCCCGGGCATCGGGGTCGTCGGCGCAATAAACAAACCGGC
>DATKEK010000084.1:0-4142 GCA_035512195.1 Burkholderiales bacterium | reverse complement strand
CTCGCGGGCTTGCGCCAAAGCAAAGAATAGGACATTACGCATCGGCACGGCACACTGAATCATCTGCGGATGAGTCCCAACGGCCACACGCTCTCCATGTTGCATGCAAATCGTACGGAGACCGGGCCATTGATCGGACTTGGTGCGTCCGAACTTCTCCTCGGAATTCAGGACGAGCGTATACTTTCGACACCGGACAACCGGGATATCCGGCCGGCGATGCTCGTTACAATCAGGTGGATAAAGATGCCGAGATCGAGCATCACGGGATCGTCGCAGCCGACAGCGTCAGAGCATCCCATATTGTGTTGAATTTTCTGTCCGAACTGAAGCGTCGCAACGTCGTCAAGGTCGGCATTGCCTATGCGGCAACCGGCTGGATTCTAGTCGAGGTCGCCAGCGTTCTTTTTCCGATTTTCAAGGCGCCCGAGTGGGTGCTGCAGGTCTTCGCGACACTGATCGTCCTTGGTTTTCCCTTCGCACTCGCGATTGCCTGGGCCTTCGACCTGACGCCGGAAGGTCTGAAACGCACGGTCGACGTTGCGCCCTCCGAGTCGAACAGACGAGAAACCGGTCGCCGGCTGGATTTCCTGATCATCGGCGTGCTGGCGCTCGCCGTGCTGCTCTTCTCCCTGGACAAATTCTTCTGGAATGACGAGGAGGCGGCTCCGGCAACAGCCGACGGGCGCTCGTCGATTGCCGTGCTGCCGTTCGCGAATCGTAGTGTGCTCGAAGAGGATGCTTATTTTGCCGACGGCATGCATGACGAGTTGCTGGCCCAGTTATCGAAAATAGGGTCGCTGAAAGTCATATCAAGAACGTCCGTCCTTCGGTACCGGGATACGGATCTCAGCCTCCCCGAGATCGCGGATCAACTGGGTGTGGCAACCATACTCGAAGGTGCCGTGCAGCGTGCCGCCGGGCAGGTTCGTATCACAGTCCAGCTCATCGACGCGCAACGGGACGAACACCTGTGGGCCGACACTTATGATCGTGCCCTCAACACCGGCAATCTGTTTGCCATCCAGAGCGATATTACGCGCGAGATCACGCAAGCTCTCGAAGCGGCGCTGACCAGCGAGGAGCGCGCACGCATTGGCAACGCTCCCACGGATAGTCTGCAGGCCTACCAGTACTACCTGAAAGGCCGGCAGGCACTGCCGCTACGCACCGCGGATGCCCTGAAAGAGGGCAGGTCATACGCCGAGCGGTCGCTTGCGCTGGACCCGCAATTTGCGCCGGCGCTCGCGCTGCTTGCCGATTCGCTGCATCTGCTGCACGAATATACTGGCCTGCCGGTCGAGGAGTCGCTGAAGCCGGCAATGGACCTGGTTAAAAAAGCGCTCGCGATCGACCCCAATCTTGCCGAAGGCTATGCGGTGCTCGGCGAACTGCACCGGCATGAAGGCAATGTCGACGAGGCTGCAGCTGCATTCCAGCAGGCGATCAGGCTGGCGCCCGGCGACGCGCAGGCCTACAACTGGTTTTCGATCCTGAGAGAGGATGAAGGACGTTTCGAAGAGCAGCTGGAGCTGCTGCAACGCGCGCATGAGCTCAATCCCATGGTTGCGTTGATCCATCAGAACCTGGCCTGGGCACTCTTCCAAGTTGGCCGGGACGAGGAAGCACTGGCAGAGTACCGGTTAGCCACCGAATTGCATCCGACCTTCGCGCTCGGCTGGCTGAAAAAAAGCTGGATGCACAGTCGTCGCGGCGAGTTGCTGGAAGGGTTGCGAGACCTGCGGCGGTACCAGCAACTCGAGCCGGCGGCATGGGAAAATGTGTACATTTGCCGCGTGCTGTCCGATCTGGACGCACCGGAGCTGGCCGAATCGTGTTATTCCGGATGGGTGGGCGCGTTCCCGCAGGATGCGAGAGTACTCCTGGTAAGCGGTTACCGGTACGCGGCTCGGGGAGATATCGCTGAGGCCCGGCGGATTATTCGCCAGGCCGATGCGCTGGACGATCCTGACTGGCCATCCTGGGTGGCGAAGGAGTGGCCATACTGGATCGCAGACGAAGCTGTCAAGGTCGCTGACTATGAGCTGGCCGGGCGGGTGTTATCCGAGCAGGAGCCCCACTGGCTGAGTGCATCGCAACCGCATATCGAGGTGCATTGGCGCCAAGGGCCGATCGCCGCGGCAGCGCTCATGGTCAATGACGGTGACGTGCAGCGCGCGCAAACGCTGCTTCGAGCGATTGCGGTACAAATCGAAGAGCGGCAGCGAGCGCGCGGTGGCAATGCCTACGGATATGAGGATGTCACTCTATATGCGCTGCTGGGCGACAAGGAGCGCGCGCTGTCGAACCTCGAAGATGTCGCCACAACCGGCTATCTGACGGACTGGCATGCGCTCAGGTATATGCCGCAGCTCGCTTTGCTTCGTGACGAGCCGCGTTTCGACGAGGCAATCGCCCTGCTCAGGTCGAAAGCACATCACGACCGGGAGCAGGCAAGGCGGGAGGGTCTGCTGGACGCCCCGTGATTGGCTAACGGTGGCGGCGCGAGGCGGCGCGGCCAATAAAGCGTCGACGGCGCGTTCCTCCGGCAGCTGCGACATCGCGAACACAGCCTTTTCGCGCACCTCGCCATCGTCGTCATTGGCGAGCGCCCACTGGATTGCTTCCTCGCTTTCGCTCGCGCCGGTCTGGGCGAGCCAGAACCACGCCTGCGACCGGACCTCGCAGCGGATCTGGCGAGGGTACTGCGCGCCTTCGAGTTGGTTAGCAAGCCGCGGCCACCTGCGGCGCCTCCGGCACGGAACGCGCACGCCGATCGCACTAAGGGCGAGTTGCTGTAGAAGTGCCGGTGTCGAGACTGGCTTTTGCTTATTCCTCGGTCAATCCAGCGTCCGACGCCACCATGATGGCTGTGGACCGAAGCGTCTCCTGTCGCACGTCGTGCAGGGTTCGGTAGTCGTCGCTCTCAATCATCGAAACGAACGCCGCGCGCGACGGCCATCTCACGAAAGCGGCGTAATCCCATTCACCGCCGGCGTCTCCCACGAGCTGCTGATCGATCGGGCCAGCCCAGAGCAGGCTGCCACCGTGGGCGCTAATGAGCTCCAGAGCCGGGCCGGCGTACTCGTTCAGATATCTCGCCCGCGCTTCATCGCTGGCGAAGTCCAGGAGATTGACGAGCACGACCGGTCGATCTGCATAGGCAGGGTGGCTGCGGAGCGTGCTCAGGCTTTGGCCATCCGGGACGATGGATGCCTGGCGCGCGCACGCATCTGCTGCGGGCTGCGGGTCACGGTTCACGAGCTGGGTCTCGATGAGCCAGGCCCCGTCACTTTGCCGATGCCACGTGGCAAGTGCATGGCCGGCCTGGAGGCTGCAGCCAGCCGGCATGGCGCGGACGACGAACCGCGAAACCGTGTGGGCATCGTCGTCCCGAAAGACGAACCGCACCGGTTGTACCTCGACTTGGAGATCAATGTCGGCCGGACGCTCCGCCACCCAGGCACGCACTCCTTCACGAATCCCGTCGCGACCCTCCAGCACCTCACCGGTATTCGCGGCGTACATGGCGTCTTGCTCGTACAGATTCGCGAGCGTATCCGCGTCTCCCCGCTCCCAGGCAGAAATCCAGGCCTCGCTCGCCGCCTGTATAGCGGACTCGGCGGCAGAGGAATCTCCCCCGTTCTGCGGGGATGGCCCGCAACCGTTGGCGGCGGCGAGCGCGAGGCAGACAAGTGCCAATCGGCTCATTGGGCGTCCTCCGTATCAATGAGTCACGAGCATGCTCGAACTCTCACGAAGTATTTCCGAGAGAATAATAGGCGAAATGGCGAATCCTGCCCGATTGCATTCAGCTACGGGGATCCTGACCGGGACGGACAGGCCTCCGTCTGCACGAAGACGTCTTGACGTTAAGACGTTCTAGCAATAAGGTAACTACCATGACCAACGCATCAACCAAGCGCGCCACCGTGTACTTCGATCCGGCCCTGCATCGTGCTCTGCGGCTGAAGGCGGCCGAGACGGATCGAAGCGTGTCCGATCTCGTCAATGACGCCATCCGCGCCGCGTTCGCCGAAGACGCCGAGGATTTCGAAGCATTCGAAGTCAGGGAATCGGAGCCGGAGTATTCGTTCGAGGAAGTCGTCAAGGACCTCAAGCGGCGTGGCAAGTTATAGCCT